>CAYMUJ010000011.1:0-46939 GCA_964393565.1 uncultured Stakelama sp.
CGGAGGGCGGCGAGTTCGCGCTCGACGGCGCCCCGACCGGCGAGGATTCGCCGGAAGAACAGCTCTACCGTCGCGCGGTCCAGCTGGTGGCGGAGAGCCAGAAGGCATCGACGTCATGGCTCCAGCGCCAGCTGCGCGTGGGCTACAACAGCGCGGCGCGGCTGGTCGAGCGGATGGAAAAGGACGGCCTCGTCTCCCGCCCCGACCATGTCGGGCGGCGCGAGGTGCTGATGGATCAGGACGGGCGGCCGTTGTGATCGTGCACAGCGCATTCCCGATCGGCGCGGATTCGCGGCTGCTGGATCGGAGCGTCGCGTGACGATCCTCCTCCTCGCTTTCGCGCTCGCGGCGCCCGCAACGCCACCCGAATGGCGATTGAGATGTGTTCTGCACAGCGATCAGGACAACGGATCCCAACCCCAGGCGATGGAGATCGGGATCATCCTCGTGGCGGACAAATCCGGAAAGCCCAAGGCCGCCAATTTTGAGGACAGCTCGAATATCTTCGGGAGTGATTACGGTAGTAAACCCACCTCCTCCCGTAAATGGAAAGTGAAGAGTACCGGATTCGATGGAGTACAGGGCTTCGTGGATATCCGATCATTTGTCAGTCGAGCCGGCCAATCGGCCAGAATTTGGCTGTCGAGTGACAGCGCCGGAGCGTTCAAGGGTCGTTATTGGGTCAATCGGGGCATGCTGACCGAAAGCTTCGCCGAAGGCGACAGCGGGCAAGCGACATGCCGAATAAGCCCTGAAAAAGTCGCACCGGCAAATTAGACCAGCCAAGGAGCAAGGCTGTCCATCTCGAGCCACGACAGGCGCGCCCCTCACCCCTCGATATCGAACAATCCGATCAACCAGTCGTGGAACAGCTTTACCGGCCGCTGCTCCAGCGCGCGCGCGCGGCAGACGAACCCGTAGCTGTACGGGCTCTTGACGCTCGGCTCGCCGAACAGCGTCCCGATGCGGGGGTCGTCCGGATCAATGCGGTGCGAATCGAGCATGAAGGCGATGCCCACCCCCTGCGCCGCCGCCTCCAGCAGCAGCGATCCCGAATCGAACAGGTCGATCGACACCGGCTCCAGATCGGGCAGGCCCAAAGCCGCGCGCCGGATCTCGAAACCGTCGGCCATGTCGCGATACGCCAGGATCGAATAGCCGGCCAGCTCCTCAGGCCGCCCGATCGCCTCCGGCCCATGCGCCAGCCGCCGCGCCGCCACCGGGCGGGACGCGGTTACGCCCAGTAAGGCTTCCAGGGCTGCTTCAGCCTGAGCAGCGCCTCTAGGTAGAAATAGTCCCCCCAGATGCAGCATTCATCCACCCCGACCTTGTTCGGCCAGTGATAGACTGCATGGTCCAGCAGCCCGTTTGAACCGGACAACGGCGCAAGATAGCCGGAATCGAGCGACCGCACGATCGCGGCCGCCAGATCTGCATAGCGGTCCCGACGGCTGTCCGACAGCGGCAGCATCGACGCCAGTTCAAGCAGGCCGCAGACTGCGATTGCAGCCGCAGAACTGTCACGCGGCTCAGTGCCGTCAGTAAAAATCAGATCCCAGTAGCAAATCTGGTCGGACGGAAGCCGGTCCAGAAAATAGTCGGCCAGGTTGGACGCCAGCTCAAGATACGCCGGATCGCCGGTATGTCTGAAGGCAAGCGCGAAGCCATAGATTCCCCAGGCCTGCCCGCGCGCCCATGCACTGTCATCGGAAAAGCCCTGATGCGTCGTCCCGTGTCGCGGCGCCCCCGTTTCGGTATCGATGTAAAAGGTGTGAAAGGTCGAAAAATCATGACGGACCAGATATCTGGCAGCCTGGGCCAGATGCCGGTCGGCGGCATCGGCAAAGCGGCGGTCGCCCGTCTGCCTGCTGGCCCACCACAGGAGCGGAAGGTTGAGATTGCAGTCGATGATCATCCGTCCGCGCTGCAGCGGATCGCTCGGATCACCCCATGCCTGAATGACATTGGCGGTGGCGTCGAACCGCGACAACAACAGTTCGGCTGCCTCGACGGCGGCGGTAATGGCGGCGGAATCGCCGGTCAGCTGGCCAGCGGCGCAACATGACAGCGTGTAGAGAAAGCCAAGGTCATGGTGATCGACCGCAATCTTCTGCCGGGCCCGCTCCTTGAAACTCGGCAGCGTTCCTTTTGCCGCATCACGGTAGCGGGAGTCGCCCGACATCTGCCAGGCGAGCCATAGCTGCCCGGTCCAGAAACCGTTGGTCCATTCATCATTGTCGATCGGCGGATATTTCCCGTCGACACTGGACGGGCCGGGAAAGGTCGTCAGAAAGTCCGGGATGGTCCGGTCGAGACGCGCCAGCGCCCGGTCGCACATGGCCTGCAATTCGCCTGGCTCGATGCGGCCAGCACCATGATGCGAGCTGAACATCAACAATCCTCCCTAATGTCGGATCGAAAGGCCCGTGCCCCCCGAAGTCGCGTTCTGATATCGATATCATACGTTGCGAGCAAGGCTCAATCTGGCACGATCGTGCACCCATACCATCAGCCCGAAATGGTTACTCCGGCACCTGAGCGGTTGATTCCCGCTCGACCAGCGCCAGTTCGGCAAAGACATGGCGCGGTGCGACCGGCTTGCCTGTCCGCCGCTTCCTGACCTGCTCCATCGCCAGTCTGACCGCGTCTCCGGCCATTTCCGAGATCGGCTGACGGATCGTGGTAAGGGTCGGCCAGATCGTCGTGGCAACCGGCGCATCGTCAAACCCGGCGATGCTCAGCTGCTCGGGAACAGCGATGTTCAGGCCATGGGCGATTCCCATGGCTGCCGCCGCCATATCATCGTTGCTGGCAAAGATCGCGGTGGGCCGGGGCCGCAGACCAAGCAATTGTCGTGTCGCTTCGACACCGCCCCGATAGGTATAATGTCCGTCCACCACCCACTGTTCGGCGACGGCCAGTCCGGCGGCGGACATGGCCTCCCGAAACCCTTGTTCGCGACGGATTGCCGTCGAATGGCGCACATCCCCCTTCACGAACGCAATCCGGCTGTGCCCCAGTTGGATCAATCGTTCGGTGATCAACCGTGCGCCCTCGAAATCATCGACCAGAATGGCGGATGTGTCCGCGACCGGCCGCGCGGTTGTGAAGTCGATCGGCTCGACATTCGCCGCGCGCAAAACCGCGCGGGCGCGCTCATCATCGCAAAGCGGCGGAGGCAGGATAAGCGCGTGAACATCCTGGGCGCAGAGTGCATCGACCGCCGCAAGGCCGGATGCGTGATTGGAAATGGCATCAACAACAAGCTGGCAGCCAAGCTGGTTGGCCGCCGCCACCGCACCCGACAGGAACCCGCTCAGGTTCGACGAATTCGGGTTTGAATAGAGCATCCCGATCCGGACGGTTCCACTGCGCGCCGCCCGTGCCGCCAGATTGGGCTGATAACCAAGGTCCCGGACCGCTGTCTCGACCCGTTCACGCGCCTCGGGGCTGGCATAGCCGCTCTGATTCACGACACGCGACGCGGTCATCGCGGACACACCTGCGTGTTTCGCCACATCGTGAATCGTAACGGGCTTCACCCGGGCTGCCTTGCCATGTCCTGCTGTACGCGCGTCTGACATCCCGCTCCCTTCGCAGCGCGACCTCTAGCCAAACACCCGGCCCAGAACAATCAGAGTCCCGCCGGCCGGCGCGCGGGTCAGGCGCTCCGGCGCTGCTGGCGGCCCGGTCAGGTCAATAGCGCGCGACGACAGCCCGGCCGGCCGAAGCAAAGGTCAGGCTGGCACCCCCATCGGCCATCCAGCACTCACCCGCAGACCAGGGGGCGGCGCCAATGCCGCCAGTGCCCGAGATCGGGACAAACAGCGACCGGTCGGGCAATTCCCGCACCTCCCCGGGTATTCCGACAAGATAGTCGACCGCAAAAGGGGCGTTTGTGCCGGCCAGAAGGTCCGGACGGTCCTGCGAATCCAGCCGCTGCACCGCCAGCCCGATCTGGTCGGGAACCGTCACAGCGACCCCGGCATCCAGATGCAGTTCGCGCGGGCGACCATAGTCGAACAGGCGGAAGGTGACGTCGTTATTCTGCTGAATCTCGACGATCGACAATCCGGCGCCGATGGCGTGGATCGTCCCGGCCGGGATATAGCAGAAATCACCGGGGGAAACCGGCTGCCAGACCATCAGATCGACCACGCTGCCATCAAGACATGCCTGCCTCAGCGCTTCGGGAGACAGCGGCCGCTTGAGTCCGATTCCCAGTTCGGCGCCCGGCTCGGCTGACGTGACAAGCCAGCATTCGGACTTGCCCCCCGGCAGCCCGTTGGCGCGCGCCCATATATCGTCGGGATGGACCTGGATCGACAGCCGCTCACGGGTGAAGATGTGCTTGACCAGCACCGGCATGGGCCGCAATGCCGGTGCCGGAAACCACAGTTCGCCGATCGGATCGGTGCCCGGATTGCTAAACGGGTCGGGCAACTCCGGGCGGCCCCACGGTTTGGCCACCATGGTCGCCGGAAGTTTCTCCGCCCGCTCACCGACTGGAACGACGTCAGTCACGATGACACCCTTTCAAAGATGATTGCCTGCCCGCCCGCCGGGGCAAGGTTCAGTGTCAGCAGATCGCCTGCGGTGACATGCTCCTCGCTGATCTCCACGGGCGTCCGGTTTGGCTCACCGGCGGGCACGCCATCGGCAAAGCGGCGCGCTTTCCACCTGCCTTTGCCCAGGAAATCCAGTCTGACCGCGATCTGGCGCGCTTGCTCATTGGTCATCGCGCCAAGAAACCACCGTCCCTGCGCGCGACGCGCTACCGCGACGTGCTGGCCAACCACGCCCGACAATGCGACCGTCTCGTCCCAGCTGGTCGGACAGGCATCGAAAAACGCCAGCTCCGGCCACTCCCGACCCTTGTACTTGTCCGGCGTATCGTACCAATAGAGGAACGTCAGCGGGCTGTAATATACCGCCGCCATGGCAAGCTGGTGCGCGTTGGTGGTGCGGTTGCGACGACTGTCGTAACAGATGGTATAGTCGATCGGGCCAGCGATCCCCCGCGTGAACGGCAAGGTACAATTGTGCGTCGCCGTCGGAAAATTCTCGTTCCCCCGCACGCCTTCAAGGTTGATGTAATTGGGATAGGTCCGTTCCAGTCCCGCCGGGCGCAGATTGTCGTGAAGATTGACCAGGAACTGATATTTGCCACAGGCTTCGACGATCTTGACGATGAAGTCGGTATCGGACTTCCGGCCTTCCCAGATGAACCCGAACTTGATCCCCACCACGCCCCATTCACGATAGGTCCGCAGGATCGCGTCCAGCTGTCGCATGGCGGGGATGCGGTCGACATAGAGGATCATTCCGATCCCCTTCGAACGGGCGTAATCGATCACACGCCGGATATCGATGGCCGGAATGGCATAGGTCGCGTCGCTGGGATCTGTTCCATCTCCGTACCAGCCCGCATCCCATTCAACATAGTCAAGTTTGCGCCGGGCAGCAAAGTCCACCGTGTCGAGTCCGGCCTGGGTCGTGCGTTTGCTGATCCGCATCGCGCGCCCGGGTTTGATCCAGTCGGTGTTGCCCAGCCGATTGGGCGTCGCCAGCGTCGGGATCAGATCCTGACGTTCCAGCAGACCCTTTGGATCGGGCGAAATAAGCGCCAGTCGCCATGGCGTGGACGAACCCGCCTTCATCGTGAACGACTCTTCCGCTTCGGTTTCGCCGGGCAGCGAAAATCCCTTGGCCCGCCCGGGAAAGCGCATCAGCTGCGTCCTCATTCCCCGTGCAGTGCTGCTGAACATCGCGCGCGGGTAACTGAGCCGGTCGCTCTCGGTCAGAACCAGCGCAGTTCCGTCTCCCAGCTGCGCCAGAACGGGCACATCGGCCAGCGCCCCCTGATCCGTGCTGCTGTTGAGATCCGGGTGAGGCACCGGCGCAATGCCGGTCTGAAGCGCGGTCTGATATTCGCCTTCATCACGGCTGACATGCAGAACGGCGTCCGTCGGCAACCGCATTTCGGTATGTTCACCGACGATCGTGACCGCTCCGCCAGGTGCGGCATCGATCCGCAGGCGGATGGCCGCACCCGCATCATAGGCGCGCGCAATCACCGTGAACGTGATGCCGCGCCGGATGTCGGTGAACGTGCAGGCGATCTCGTTACACGCCTCCGTACTGGTCTTGCGGATACCGAAGGGCGCGGTCCAGCGCCCCCTTTTGCGTCGCGACCGGGTTGAAACAAGCCGCGCATCCGCACCAAGCCTGCCATCCGCCAGCAGCAGCGCGACAGCGGAACGCTCGATCACCTGGGCCCCGCGAAACCGCACCTCCCAGGTCTGATCGCTGGCAAAGATGCGTATCTCGACCAGCCCGTCGGGCGATGTTGCACGGAAATTGTCCGGATGCGCCGCTGCGCCCGCGATATCGGCCTTTGCAGCGCCAAGCACGGCGCACGCGGTGGATGCCGTCTTGATCAGCATGCGCCTGGAAAGCGAAGCGTCCATCATTCCTGTCCTTTGACTTCGCGCCGCTGGCGCGGTCGCAAACATGCGCCGCGCGCCAATCAGTGCCGGGTCTGGTGTTCAGTCCGATCCGGTTTTCACCACGCCGCAAGGCTGGCGGTCGCAATGCGCTTCGACGCCTTGCCCAGCGGATGCAGTGTGACGCTGCAGCGTGCCGTTCCATCCGCATCAGGCTGCACAAACAGCGCCAGCATGCGGTAACCTTCATTGGCATTCTCGACCGTGGTCGGCGGCGTAAGCGGCAGAATCTCGAACCGGGCGGCCGGATCCTCGGCCACCACCTCCATTGTTCGCCCGGCCAGCGTCAGAATGGCGCGGTTGCCATGCAATGCCACCTCGGCCTGGGTAACCATCGCCCAGCGCCAGCGTTGCGTCGGCTTCGCCCCGCTGACCTCGTCCCGGATTTCGACACGGCGTCCCTTGCCTGTCATCCGCACGCCCCGGCGGATGCTGGCTGCATGTCCGGGATAGGCGGCCGTCAGATCCGCGATGGCATGACCACCGTCGCGATAGGCCGAAAATGCGGTGATCGGCGCGATCGCCTTGACGTCCTGCTGGACACCTTCGGGCATGAAGGTCGAATGGGATGCCGTCCCGATTCGAAAAATCCGGTACCGCCGCCCTTGCGGCGTTGCCCCGTCAAAATAGCCGGGGACCTGATAGGCGTCACGCCCCAGATCGGTCGACCAGCGCACGCCCTGCCCCTCAAGAACGAAGGATCCGAGATCGAGATGCGAGTGATTGGCCGCATTGTCGCCGGCCTTGAACCCGAGATAGGCCGCATCCGCACTGGCCCAGTCGCTCCGGAAGCAGGCAATGTCGGCCTCGCCGCGAAAATGTGCGGCCGGGGGCATCGCCGGTATCGTTGACTGCGCTTCCGGATACCACAGCGCACTCATGAAGAAGAACCGGTCAAACTCGCCCTTCAGCGTCTCCTTCTCGAGATTGTCCATGAGCGCGCGCCGGGCGAACGCGATCGTCTGCGGATGGCCGTTGCGCTGCCCTAGCCAGCCAAGCGCCGCCTCGGTCGCAAGCTCCTCCCTGCAGTCGCCATAGTTGAACGCCTTGCCGGTCGGTCCCTGCACCCACAACCGATAAAGGTCGGTCTGTGCAAAGCCCGGCGAATCGGTGAGCCCCATGTCGCTTCCGACCGCCGTTTCCAGCATCGCCACGCAGAGCGCATAATAGAGCACGCCATAGGACCAGTAGACCGGACCTTCGGCACCGCCACCGTCCGGTCCGAACGCATCAAGCGCCTTTTGCAGAGACTTGCGCGCACCGGCAAGGATGTCGCGGACCAGCAGCGGCTCGTCCTCCGCCACTGCGATCGCTGCCGCCAGAACCCCGCCATTGCAGACCGGATTCCAGTTCCACCAATAATTCGGGAATCCCAGCCATTCGTCGTCCGTGCCGCGATAGGCGCGATCCGCCCAAAGCAGGCATTTCTGTGTCAGGGCCATGCGGACAAGCGCACGTTCGTCCGCCGTCAGCTCCGACCGAAGCCAGTCATAGCCCAGCGCCACGCCAAAGGCCGTTTCCGCGACGTCCAGAAAATGCGTGTGATTCCATTCCGGAAACCGTGCCGCGTTCAGGATTTCGACCTTCGCCCGGTCGGCGTAGCGCGCATCGCGGGTCCAGCGCCAGGCAAAGGCCGAATTGGCGATGATCCGGATGATCTGTCGCGATCCGCCCAGCATCGAGGGGCGTTCGGCACCGGTCAGCTTGTAGCGAACGGGGCGCTCGTCCAGCATCTTGTCCGCTTCCTGGATGATCCGCGCGATGACCCGCGCATAGACCGGATCCGCCGCCGCCTTGCGCCGACACGATTCGAGCGTGCTGTCGGTCATCAACAATCGCGGGTGTCCCGGCAGGAGCTGCGGCAGGACATCTGTCAGCCGCGCCGAAGGGAAACCGGTCTGCGCCCGGGCGCCGCGCGACAGCAGCAGCAACCCCAATGCTGGCGCAAGCTGCAGCATGCTGCGCCGTCCGAATGCGGAACCCATTTTCACCTCTCCTTGCCGCTCGCCCGGCCTGACTCGTCCAGCCAGCACCGGCATACTCCATCCGCGCCGGACATGTGCCGATCTTGAGACGCGAACTGGTATCGATATCACATTCTGCCCGCAAGCGCTTACCGTTGCAAGGCACTTTCACCCGTTCGGGTACGCCCTGCGCTGTGCCAGGCGTTTGCTGGAAACCCGCCACCGCGCACCGCCGGCGGATCCGCGCGCAAACGGGGATTGACTGAAATACACAACATGGTATCGATACCATTATATCAGCTTCGCGGCCATCGGCTTCGATCGAGATTGCCTGCGGAAACACGTAGGATCAGGAGGGGACAGGATCGATGAACAATTCAGCATTTATGAACGCAGCCCGGATTCGCGGCGGAGTCGCCGGCGCGCTCCTGCTGGGTGTCTCGTTTGGCGCGATGGGCGCGGCACAGGCGCAAACCAGCGCACCGGTACAACCGGCGCAGCCCGCCAAGCCGGCAGAACCGGAAGCCGAACAATCAAAGACCGAAGAGGTCATTGTCACCGGCGTGCTGGACGGAACCGTTGCCCGAAAGGCGAACGTGTCGTTCGCGACCCTGACCGAAGACGAAATGTCCAAATTCACGCCGATCAGCGCCGATGACATGCTGCGCGATCTGCCGGGCGTGGTCGTCGAATCCAATGACGGCGTTGCGCGAAACGAAGTGTTCACGCGCGGCATGACCATCGGCACCGGTGCAAACACGTCGGGCTATTTCTGGACGACCATCCTTGAGGACGGATTGCCAGTCGTTCCGTTCAAGTTCAGCGGCTTCCAGGACGGCTATTTCTATCGCGCCGACATCGCGACCTCGCGTGTGGAATCGGTTCGCGGCGGATCCTCGGTCACCGGCGTCACCACTTCGGCCGGCGCAACCTTCAACTACATCACCGGCGATGTGAAACCCGGCGCCTCGCTGCAGGCGCGGATCGGGTTTGAAGGCGAAGATCTGCATCTTTCGTGGAAGCAGGTCGATGGTCGCATCGGCTTCGTGAACAAGGACGGCACCGCCGGGATCGGTATCAGCGGCTTCTACCGCACGTCCAACGGACAGGTCGATCCGGGCCGGGATCTGAACCATGGCGGCCAGTTCAAGATTTCGGGCTTTCACGATTACTCGTCGTCCAGCGGCAACGGTACGATCAGCATCGCGTACAAGCATCTCGATGACACCAATGCCGAACTGATTGCATTCGATCAGCCGACCTATGGCTATCAGAATCCGCAGGACATTCCGGGCTTTGGCCGCGACGTCAATCTGTGGATGAATGGCGGCGTCCAGACCGTACCGAACTATTTCAAGCCGGGTACGCACACGCTCGATCCGTCGGCCGGGTTCCGGTACAAACAGGATGCGGGCTGGGTGCGGTGGACCCATGATTTCGACAGCGGCCTGAACCTGGCCGGCACGATGCGTGTGCAGCGGTCAACCTATCGCGGCCAATCCTACCGGTTCCAGGGCGTCCAGTCGCTGTCGTCGGCCGCCGCGACGCGCGACCGCTTCGGGCTCAACATCAACAATCTGGACCGCACCCCCGGATATTATGAATTTGTCGATGACAGCGGCGCAGTTCTGGCCCGGGTTGCGAACAACGTCGCCGGATCGCAGCTTGGGGTCGACTACCGGACCGGCCTCGCCTGTCCGCGTGTGACATCGACCACCACCGCCGGTCGTTGCATCGTCAGCAATCTCCTGCCCAATCGCGACATCGACATGCAGGGCGGCACGGTCACCGCGACCTTGCCCAATGCAGACGGAACCTTCACATCGGCGACGCTCCCGGCCAGCTCCGCTACCCGCGACCTCGTCATGCAGACGCGCGCCGAGGACAATTATCGCGAGTCGACCGACTTCATCATGAATTTCACCGCTGGCTATCGCAGCCAGAAATTCTCGATCAACGGCGGCATCTATTTCGCGCACTCGAATCAGATCAACCAGAACTGGGCGAACGGCCTTGGCATCTCCGCCTGGGCTGACGGCCAGGTCCGGAACCTGAATGTCCGCTATGTCACCAATAGCGGCACCACCTATCAGCTGACCGACGCCGGCGGATGGGGCAGCTATGGTTCGGGCCTCTTCACGATGGTCAACCAGAGCGCCAGGATTTCCGAGTTTTCGCCCTATGGCGGGTTCCGCTGGTCGCCCAACCGCCATTGGGACGTCGACGCCAGCTTCAAATATCAGCACTATTCAGCCTCGACCCGGTCGGACACCTGGGATACGCGCAACCCGGCGGCTGCATCGCTGTCCAATGGCGGCCTCGATGGCAACCCGCTGACGGTCTATGACAATGTCTACATGGTCTCCACGCCCGCCAAACTGATCGAGGCGCAGCGCAGCGTCGGCTGGTGGAACTGGACCGCCGCACTCGGCTACAATCTGAACGAAAATCACAAAGTGTATTTCCGTTACGCTGATGCCAAGAACCCGGCAATGAGTGTCATCTCGCGCTATTCGACCCAGGCGACACTCGTTCGCCCGCTGGGTCCGACCGCCTATATCAAGGGCTGGGAAGCCGCCTATATCTTCCGTGTCGGAAAGATGAGCGGACAGCTGACCTACTTCAACCAGGACTTCGCCGTTAACGACTTCCCCACGGCAATCGACAAGGACAATGTATCTACGTATCTTCTGCCCGAAAACTTCAACCGCTATGTCAGCCGCGGCGTGGAGTTCTGGGCCAAATGGAAGGTCACGCGGCGCCTGGAATGGAATCCGTCGGTCACCTATCTGACCGGCCGGAACATCGCGAGCTATACGTGGCTCAACACGGGCGCAAACGGCCAGGGGCCGGATGACGACATCCTGCGCGTCGATGCCGGTATTCTCGCCCGCACTCCGAAATGGACGCTGAGCAACACCGTATCCTATCGTCTGGGCGATTTCCGGTTCAACCTGCGTCACCGCTGGATGGACGTCCGCAAGGTGGCGGCGAATGAACTGGATACCCGCTACCTGCCCGAACAGGACAATCTCGACCTGTCGGTTCAGTTCAGCGGAATCAAGGCGACGCGCATCACGTTCGATATCCGCAACGTGCTCGATACCAGCTATGTGTCGTCCTACTCCCCGATGATCAGTGCCAATCTTCCGGCGAACATCCAGGTCTATGACGTAGTGGCCCAGTTGCCGGAATCGGGCTATTTCATCCGTCGCAACGCGCCGCGCTCACTGTGGCTTACCGTCCGTACGGATTTCTGACCGGACAAGGACCAGAGATCTGCAGCACGTTCGAGCGAGAGGACCTTCGCGTCCTCTCGCTCTTTTTGTGTAGTGAACGCTTGTTCGGGAGATAGGATGATGTCGCACGCCCATGACATGCAGACCGTTGCGCCGTTCAGCCCGGCGATCATGAAGGCCACACTGCCCAGTGCCGCGGTTGAACAGCTCAACCGCTTGATCGACCAGCTGCTGGCTGCCCCGGACGAGGTGTCGGGACGCGACTGGTCACGCCATCTGGCTGGCGCGGTCTCGACCGAATTGCGCATAACGGACGTCGTGCGCGACACGCCGCAGATTGCGGAATTTCTCTATGACGTCGCCCGCACCTATGCCTATCGCTGCGACAATGCCCTGATGCACTACGGCAACTACAGCCAGACCGAAGAGCTGGCCGACAAGAAGCTGACGATCGAAATCAAGGAAGCCTGGGTCAACGAGATGATCGCAGGCGATTACAACCCCGCCCATTTCCACCAGGGCTGCCTTTTCAGCAGCGTCGGCTTCCTCCGCCTGCCGCCAGACTATGATGCCGAGTTTGCAGCCGACAAGGCGCGCCAGAACACGGCTGGCTGCCTGCAGTTCATCGACAGCCGCTCCGCTGTCGGTGTCCGGAACCTGTTCACCGTAAAGCCGGCCATCGGCGACTTCTATCTGTGGCCGTCATGGATGCTGCACTGCGTCTACCCGTTTCGGAGTCCCGGAGTCCGGCGGTCCTTTGCGGTCAACCTTGCGCTGGCCTGAACCAGCGCCCCGTCGGCAGAAGCGGCCCGGCGTCAGCCCGGCACCGGCTTTTCACGGCCATGTTCGGCCGGCGTGCCGGGCATGGCGAACCACGCCGCGATCCAGAATATCAGCGCGAATGCGGCAATGCCGAGATAGGTCTGCTGGAAACCGAACTGGTCATAGCCCCAGCCGGCCAGCGGCGAGAGAATGACGAGGCCGAGCGAGTGGCCAAAGCTGACGCCGACCATGAACACGGTCGAGGATAGCCGCGTATCGAAATGATGGGCGATGAAGCGGAATGTCGAGACCAGCAGGATCGGCAGCTCCACCGAATGCAGCAGCTTGCACATCGAAATCGTTATCGGCCCGACCGCATAAGCCGATGCGGCAATGCGGACGATCATGATCGCCGCGGCGAACATCAACCCGTTGGTGGCACCGATGCGCCGCACGATCCACGGCGCCACGAACAGCCCGGCCGCCTCAAGGAAAATCTGGGTCGAATTGAGATAGCCGAACATCCGGCTGCCTTCGGCCTGGGTCGGAAACATCGACGCGAAATAGGTGGGAAACTGCTGGTCATAGACCAGGTACAAATTGGTCACGCCCAGAATCAGGACCATGAAGCGCCAGAACACGCCGAGTTTGAGGACGGCGAGCGAGTCCCGCCAGGTAACCCGGTTGGCCGCCGCGCCTTCGGCCGTCTCCGTCTTGATCCGTGCAGCAAAGATGACCGGCAGCATCAGAAGGCCGCACAGGCTGGCGATGAAGAAATTGATGCGCGGATCGCTATTGAACAGGTTGCCCGAAAACGCTGCGGCGGTGGCAAAGCCGAACGACCCCCACAGGCGCACCCGGCTATATTCGAAACCGTGCGAACGCCCGACACGGTCGACATAGCTTTCAATCGCGAAACTGCCCGCGATGAAGGTCAGACCAAGATAGATCCCGCCCAGGATTGCGCCCAGCACCAGGTGGCTTTGCAGCAATGGCGCATAGACCAGCGTGAAAAAGGGCCCGCACAGCAGGACCATCAGCGCCACGAAAGCCGGAACGACTTTCCGCAGGCCAAGCCGGTCGGAAATATAGCCATATAGCGGTTGCGCGCACATCGCGCCGAAGAAGTTTGCCGAAAAGACGGTGCCAGCCTCGATCCCGTCAAGGCCGAGATGACGGGCGAACCAGATGCTCAACAGCGACAGCGCCATCGCCTGGGACGCAAAGAAGAAAAAGACGAACGCCGCCAATGCTGCGAACGCTGGCTGGACCTGGAGCTTCACGTGCACCCTCCCGGATTGAACCGTCTCAGCGGCTTTCGATTGTAAATATGATATCGATACCCTATGGGCGAATCCACAGGCTTTGCAAGGGCTAGTTGCAGCAGGCGACAGCGAGCCAGGCTCAAGGAGAGGCGTCCGAAAACCGATGGCTGATGAAGATTCACCCAGGGATGCCCAGCAGAGGCCTGCACGCAAGCATGTCGTAACCATCCACGACGTTGCGCGCCATGCCGGCGTTTCGTCGATGACCGTATCGCGCGTCATGACAGGGCGCCGTTATGTGAGCGATTCCATGCGCGCCAAGGTCGATGCGTCGATCAAGGCTCTGAACTATTCCCCGAACCTCACCGCCCGGAGTTTTTCGAGCGCGATCCGTGTCGGCTTCCTCTATTCCAGCCCCAATTCCTCGAACCTCGGGGCATTCATGATGGGGGCCTACAAGCAGGGCGGGACCAGCGGGTGCCAGCTATCGATCGAAAGCGGCCTGTCCGAACCCGAAGCGATGCACAATCTGCAACAGATGATCGAGGCCGGCGTGGGCAGCGTGATCCTGCCGCCGCCGCTGTGCGACTCCGGCGCATTGCTTGACCGTGTCCGGCGCGCGGACATGCTGCCGGTAGCCTTTGCTTCGGCCGCGCCGCCCGACGGCGTTTCGGCAATCATCGTCGACGACTATAAGGGCGCTCACGACATGACGCGGCACCTGATCGGTCTGGGGCACCGCAGGATCGCCTTCATTCAGGGCGACCCGACGCACTCCCCGTCGCATCGTCGTGAGCAAGGCTATCGTGCGGCAATGTCCACGGCTTCGATCATCATCGACGAATCCTGGGTCGCGCCGGGCCGGTTCACCTACCGGTCGGGCCTCGATGCGGCCGAACGCCTGCTCGCGCTGACCCCCCGGCCAACCGCCATTTTCGCCAGCAACGACGCCATGGCGGCGGCGGCGGTTGCGGTTGCCGCAAAAGTGGGACTCAAGGTGCCGGAAGACATCAGCATTGCCGGATTCGACGACGCACCGATCGCATCGGCAATCTGGCCCGAACTGACGACGATCCGGCAACCAATCGCGGACATGGCGGCGCTCGCCGTGGCGCTGGCGAACGAACAGCTGCGCCTGCACCGTGAAGGACAGGACCGGCAGATCGTCCGCAAACGTGTCGCCCTGAACCTCATCGAGCGCGCATCGACCGGTCCGGTGCCCGCACCGTCAAACTGATCTGAAAGGCAAGTCGAGTTCATGGACTGTTTCGGCGCAATAGAAGCGGGCGGCACAAAATTTGTCTGCGGTATCGGAAGTGCCGCGCACGGCTCGATTCAGACTATTACCATTCCGACGACCGACCCGGTATCGACACTGGCCAGCGTCGAGGCGTTTTTCACCGGATTTGCGGACCGCTTTCCGGTGAAAAGCATCGGAATAGGCGCCTTTGGTCCGGTCGCGCTCGATCCGCGCACAGAGGCGTTCGGCACGATCCTGCGGACACCCAAGCCGGGCTGGTCGGGCGTCAACCTCGTTGAACGGATCCGGTCATTCTTCGCCGGGCCGATCGCGATCGATACCGACGTCAATGCGGCAGCGCTGGCAGAGGCCCGGTTGCTCGGGACAAGCGATGCCCAGCTCGCCTATGTCACGGTCGGAACCGGGATCGGCGGGGGCGTGGTTGTCGGCGGAAAGACCGTGCAGGGCGCCGGTCATCCCGAAATCGGGCATATCCGCGTGCTGCGCCACCCCCTTCATCAAGGGTTTGCCGGAACCTGCCCCTATCACGGTGACTGCCTTGAAGGCCTTGCCAGCGGGCCCGCTATCAAGGCGGCATGGGGCGCATCGCTGAGCGGCCTGCCGGTCGATCATCCGGCGTGGGAGATCGAAGCAAGCTACATCGCCCAGCTGTGCGCCCAGCTGCTGCTGAGCTTTGCGCCGCACCGCATCGTGCTGGGCGGCGGTGTGATGAAGCAGGACCGGCTGTTTCCGCTGATCCGTCAGCACACGCACCGGCTTCTGGCCGGATATCTGGACCATTATGCCGCGCCCGCTGCGCTCGACAGCGTGATCATTGCGCCAGCCAGCACCGAACCGCCCGGACTGGTCGGCAGCTATCTCATTGCCGAGGCGGCGTGATGGACCGGGTCGGCATGCTGCGCCGCCATTTCCGCGCGACGATGTTCGCCGTCTTGGCCGCGACGATCCTCGCTGCGCTGCCCGGGGTACACGCCGTGGCGCAGCATGACGTGACGGGCCAATGGGTCGCAGATCTGGGCAATGGCCGGTATCGCAACCCGGTTCTGGCCGGTGACTGGTCGGATCCCGATGTCGTCCGCGTCGGGTCCGATTATTATCTCACCGCATCGTCATTCAGCAATGTTCCCGGGCTTCCCATCCTCCATTCACGCGACCTGGTGAACTGGCAGATCATCGGCCATGCCCTGCCCCGCCTGTTGCCGGAAGAGCTGCACGCCACACCACGGCGCGGCGGCGGAGTCTGGGCGCCGGCGATTCGTCACCATAACGGCCTGTTCCTGATCTATTACGCCGATCCCGATCTGGGCGTCTTCGTCGTTTCGGCGCGCGATCCGAAGGGGCCGTGGTCGGCACCGCAGCTGGTCGATTCGACGCGCGGCGCAATCGATCCGGCACCCTTCTGGGATGAAGACGGAAGCGGCTGGCTGGTCCATGCCTTTGCAAAGAGCCGCGCCGGCATCAACAATGTCATCGTCCTCAAGCGCCTGTCGGATGACGGTCTGAGCACGCGGGGACCGGCCGTAACGATCATCGACGGCGACCGGCTTCCCAAGGTGGCGACAAGCATCGGTCCGCGTCCATGGCAGACCACCGAAGGCCCCAAACTCTACAAACGGAACGGCTGGTACTATCTCTTTGCGCCAAGCGGGAGCGTGAAGGGCGGCTGGCAAGGCGTGTTCCGGAGCCGGTCGATCGCCGGCCCCTATGTCGGGCGGAATGTACTCGATCAGGGACCGACGGAAACAAACGGCCCGCATCAGGGCGCCTGGGTTACGACGGCTTCGGGGGAAGACTGGTTCCTGCATTTCCAGGATCGCGACAGCTATGGCCGGGTCGTCCATCTGCAACCGATGGTCTGGCGCAAGGACTGGCCGGTGATCGGCACGGACCCGGACGGCAACGGAATCGGCGAACCCGTCGCCACCTTCCGCAAGCCGGATGCACCGGCTGGCCCCGCATCTGCGCCAATCGCCGACGATACGTTCGATCAGGCTCCGTCGCTCGCCTGGCAGTTCGGCAGCAATCCTTTGCCCAACTGGGCAAGCGTTCGCGACGGCGCTTTGCAGCTTCGATCGGTTGCGGGATCCCCGGATCTGTTCGAAACCGGCGCGGTACTCTCGCAGAAACTGCCCGGCTTCGCATTTACGGCAACCACGCTGATGCGGTTCCGCCCGCTGCGGAACGGCGAACGCGCGGGACTGGCACTGCACGGCGGTGCCTCCAGCTGGATCGGGCTTGAACGGCGCGATGGCGTCACGCATGTCGTACGCCACACCAAGGCCGACCCGGCGCCAGGCAGCGACATCCGCGTTACGACCGGCCCGGATGCGGGCGATCGTCCGGTCTGGCTGCGACTGTCGGTCCGGCCGGTGACGAAAACCGTCGGGCCGCCTGATTTTTCTCCCTACTGGCCCTCGATGCTTCGCGAAACGCACGCGCTGGCGACATTTTCATACAGTTTCGACGGACAGAGTTTCGAACCGATCGGCGACCCGTTCGAATCGCGGCCGGGACGCTGGATCGGGGCGCAGATCGGGCTGTTTGCCCAGGCCCCTTATGGATCGCCAGCCGCCACGGCACCGACCGTCGGTCATGCCGAATTCGACTGGTTCCGGATCACGCAATAGCCCCGGCGTCACGCCGCCACAGTCGCTCGCCCGCGATCCCGCCAGGTCAGGTCATGCGCCTCGATATCATCCGTCGAGGTCGATCAACCCGATCAGCCAGTCGTGGAAC
This sequence comes from uncultured Stakelama sp., assembly GCA_964393565.1. Classification (GTDB taxonomy): domain Bacteria; phylum Pseudomonadota; class Alphaproteobacteria; order Sphingomonadales; family Sphingomonadaceae; genus Sphingomonas. The sequence continues at coordinate 17,734 of CAYMUJ010000011.1, forward strand.
AGCTTCACCGGGCGCTGCTCCAGCGCGCGGGGGCGGCAGACGAACCAATAGCTGTACGGACTCTTCACGCTCGGCTCGCCGAATAATGTACCAATGCGGGGATCCTCTGGGTCAATTCGGTGCGAATCGAGCATGAAGGCGACACCCACGCCCTGCGCCGCCGCTTCCAGCATCAACGATCCCGAATCGAACAGGTCGATCGACACCGGTTCCAGGTCAGGCAAGCCCAGCGCCGCGCGCCAGATTTCGAAACTGTCCGCCATGTCCCGATGCGCCAGGATCGAATAACCCGCCAGCTCTTCGGGCCGCCCAATCGCCTCCGGCCCGTGCGTCAGCCGCCGTGCCGCCACCGGGCGGATGCGGTTGCGGTCGAGTCGGCGGCCATAGAGCGTCGGTTCGATGTCGCGCGCAAGCACGATCGCCGCATCCAGCCCGTCGCCCAGCCGCGACATGCCATGCCCGCCGGTGTCGATGTCCAGGTGAAGCTGCGGATGAACCGTGCGCAATGCGGCAAGATAGGGCAAAAGGCGCTGGCTCGCGAACAGCGACGGCGTGCCAAGGCGCAACCGCAACAGCTCCGCGCCGCTGTTCATGCTCTCGATCGCGTCACTCATCGTGTCGAGCGCCGGTGCGATCAGGCCCAGCAACCGCTCCCCTTCCGCGTTCAGCTTCATCGCCTGATGCCTGCGCTCGAACAATTGCTTGCCGATGAATCGCTCCAGCGCCTGTACGCGGCGGCTCAACGCCGGCGATGACAGCGCCAGTTCTTCGGACGCAGCCTTGACCGACCCCAGCCGGGCGACCTGAACAAATGCCTCAATGGCGGTAAGGGGCGGCAGTCTCCGCATCGCCTATATTTCTGTGCTGCAGCGTAGCATTTTGCAACTCACTCCTGCGGGCATCTTATGCATGACACCCCTGTCATTGGCTGTAATCCGTGAATGTTACAGATTGCAGAATCTGCAATCGTCATGAACGCTCTTCGCACTTGCACAAAAACTCGCCGCACTGCACATAGGACGTGCCTTTCAGGCATCCTCTCCTAAACCTTTCAAAGGGCTGGTCTTCGGACCAGCCCATTTTTTTGCGCGCTGTACATCGGCAAAACCGCGCCAGAGTTGTTTTCAATCGGGCAGGCACCGCCTGCTTCCCCCCACCCTGCCACCCAGCGGCCGCAGCATTGCGGGCCGGGTGGAGAGCGGGCCGTTGCCGTTTCAGCTTTGCTGAAAGCGACTCTAGCGCGCCGAGGATGCCCCGCCCCTGGATTCTCCGGTTCGGAGACTGAACCAGCCATAGACGATCAACAGGGCCAGTGCGACAGCCGCCACCAGATAAGGAAGCGGTTGCCACCCGCCATAAAGCGCAACGCCGATCGACGGGCCAAGAATGAACGCCGCACCGTTGACCGAAGTGACCTTGCCCGCCACCGATCCCTGAGCGCCCTGCGGCACGGCCAGCGACGACCCCGCAGTGAACCCCGGGCGCGAAAATCCGAAACCCATTGTCGTCAGCGCATAAGCGGTAGCGATGCCGTAAAGCGAAGTAGCCGAACCGATTGCAAGGCATCCGACCGCGCTCAGGCCCAGTCCGGTCAACACCAGCTGACGCGGCGTGAGACCCAGTAACGGGATGATCCCCCACTGCACCAGCAGGGCTGACCCCGCGCCCAGCATCAGCACCAGCCCGGTTGCCTCGATCGCATCCAGCGGTGCCACGCCCAACCGGTCGATGATCAGAAATCCGATCACCTGCCCCGCCATCGCCTGGGCATGACCCAGTACCAGGCCACAGATCATCCAGGCGCGCACGCGCGGATCGAAAAAGCCGATCGGTTCGGCCGCCGCGGCAGTAGCGGCGGTCACGCTTGCTCCGCTCGCCTGGCCGCCGATCGACGGGTAGCTCGACGCGGCGCCCTGACTGACAGCCTGGTCCACGTCACGCGGCAACAGACGCGCCACCGTGAACAGCATGGCCAGCGTAACGATGCTGAAGATCAGCGCCGGTCCGGCCAGTCCGATGGTCGGCCCGCCGCGCCACAGATCGCCCATCACCAGATAGGGCGCGATCGCCGGGCCAAGAATGGTGCCCAGCCCGAAGGCCGAGCCGAGCAAGGTCAGCGCCTTGGTCCGCTCTTCCCGGCTCGTGCGCGCGGCGACGATCGCCTGGATCGCGGGCGGGGCAGCCGATCCGAACCCACCATAAAGCATGCGCGCGCCCACGAAGAAGGCAAAGGCCGTGACCGGTGCCAGCCAACCATTGATCCCGGCCGCCAGGAACAGGCCGCAAAAGAACAGCGACGCGGTCAGCCCGATCTGCCCCAGCAGCACCATGTTGCGCCGCCCGTGCCGATCCGACCGGTTGGCCCAGAACGGGGCGACCAGTGTCCAGAGCAGCGCCGAAACCGAAAACGCGGCCGCGACCGCCGTGTCGGGTACGCCGAGCGAACGCCCGAGCGCAGGCAGCACCGATTGCAGCGCGGTGTTGCCTGCCGCAATCACGAACATCACCGCGAACAGGATGGAAAAGGTGCGGTCGATCCGGGGCGATGTCATGCGTGGCTCCAGCCATAGCTGCGTTCGACCCTGGTCACGTCGAGCCGGTACCAATCATACCAGCGCGCCCGGCCCAGGTCACGGATGCGAACATGTTCGGGATGGTCGCGCCAGGCCCTTGCGCTGGCGTCATCGGCCCAATAGCTGACCGTGATGCCCAGACCCGCCGTGTCGCGGACACTGTCCATCCCGGCATAGCCGGGCTGCGTCGCCGCCAGTTCCGCCATCGCCGTCGCCGCCGCACCATATCCGGTTTCATCAGCACCGGTGCGATGCGAAACGAAGATCACGGCGATTTGCCCTGTACGCACGCTTTCCATGCGGTTCAGAATGGGCGGATTCCCGCTGCGGTGCAACTGCCCCGGCACGAACGGCGTTGATCGGCGACGTGGGTGATGACAGGACGGTGGCAACTGTCCTACAGATACGCGACACCGATTGAGGATTATTGATGACCGGTTCGACCACGATCGCCCGCGCGAAGCGCAAGGCTTCGCGCCCGCTGTCGCCACAGGCACTGTTTCTCCAGGGGTTTTTCAAACATCCGGTGATGGTCGGATCGATCATCCCCTCCTCGGGCAAGACAATCCGCAGGATGCTTGGCCCGGTCGACTGGGACAATTGCAAGGTCTTTGTCGAATATGGTCCCGGCGTCGGCACCTTCTGTCGCGCGGTGCTCGACCGGCTGGGTCCCGACGCGAAATATATCGCGATCGACACCAATGCCGATTTCGTCGCCTATCTGCGCCGTACGATTGTCGACCCGCGCTTTTCGGCAATTCACGGCTCGGCGGCGGATGTCAGCACAATCATCGCCGATCATGGTGAAAGCCACGCCGACTATGTGCTGTCCGGTCTGCCTTTCTCCACCCTTCCGCCGGGTGTGGGCGATGCCATCGCTGCGGCAACGCAACAGGTGCTGCGCCCCGGCGGCCAGTTCCTGGTCTATCAGTTCAATCCCAATGTCCGGAATTTTCTGACCCCGCACTTTCCGCGCATCGACCATGCGATTGAATGGTGGAATGTCCCCCCGGCCCAGCTGTGGTGGGCGTGGAAGGATGCGCCTGCCGATTGACGGCGGCCGGCGCGCCACCCACATCAGCGCATATGGATCAGCTCAACCTGCCTGAGTCGGAGTGGCGTCAACGCCTCACCCCCGAACAATATCATGTCCTGCGCGAAGCCGGAACCGAACGCGCCTTTTCCGGGCGCTATTCGGACAACAAGGCCGACGGCATCTATCGCTGCGCGGGCTGTCAGCTGGAATTGTTCGACAGCGACGACAAATATGATTCGGGTTCGGGCTGGCCCAGCTTCACCCGGCCGGTTGCTGCCGACCATATCACCGAACATCGCGATATCAGCCATGGGATGACCCGGATCGAGGTGCGCTGCGCGCGTTGCGACGGACATCAGGGCCATGTCTTTCCCGACGGGCCGCCACCAACCGGGCTGCGCTATTGCATCAACTCGGTCGCATTGGACTTCCGTTCGCGCTGAAATCCGACGGCCCTGCCCCGCATCCCGTCCCGTTCATCTGATCGAAACGCTTGTGACAGCAACGGTTCGCCCGTAAATCGTCACACAACCATCCATGCCGACCCGCAAACCCATGCTCCCGCCCAAGGCGCGCCGCATCCTTCTCTGGACGGGTGGGGGCATCGCATTGGCCACGCTCGCCGGCTTCATCGCGCTGCTGATCGCAGTCTATACGGCGAAGGCATCGCTGCCGAGTTTCGAGGAACTCAAATCCTCCCCCAATGGCCAGATGATCCGCGTCCATGCGGCTGACGGTACGGTGATCGCCTCGCTCGGCCCCAGCTATGGCGAGTGGATCGCCTATGACAAGATTCCCGAACCGATGCGCAAGGCGATGATCGCGATTGAGGATCGCCGCTTCCACTCGCACTGGGGCGTCGATCCGGTCGCGCTGGCCCGCATCACCAAATTCGCGATCGACAATCGCGGCACCGGCCGCCGGCTACAGGGCGCGTCGACCATCACGCAACAGGTCGCGCGCACCATCTTCCTGTCGAACAAATATGATGTCGGGCGCAAATTCCGCGAGATGATCCTCGCGCTCGCGCTGGAACGGAAATTCACCAAGGACCAGATTCTCGAGCTGTATCTGAACAAGGTGTATTTCGGCGGCGGCGCCTATGGCATTGACGCCGCGTCGCGCACCTTTTTCGGACATCCGGCAACCAATCTCACCTTGTCGGAATCCGCAGTGATCGCCGGACTGGTCAAGGCCCCGTCGCGCTATTCGCCGACCGCCGACGCACAGGCAGCGGTCGGTCGCGCCAGTGTCGTGCTCGACGTGATGGTCGAAACCGGCGCGCTGACCGCCGCGCAGGCCGCCGCCGCCAGCCCCGCCCAGGTCAAGCTCGCTGCCGCGCCCAAACAGAACAGCGTGCGTTACTTCACCGACTGGGCACTGCCCCAGCTCGAAGTGCTGATCGACGAAAGCGTCGCCCCGCTCGACGTGTGGACGACGATCGACCTCAATATGCAGAACGCCGCGACTCAGGCGATTCAGGCAAATACCCCCGCCGGTGCACAAGGGGCGCTGGTCAGCCTCGACCGCGATGGCGCGGTCCGGGCGATGGTCGGCGGACGCGACTATGTGACATCGATCTACAACCGCGCGACCCAGGCAACGCGCCAGCCGGGATCGGCGTTCAAACTGTTCGTCTATCTCGCCGCGCTGGAGGCGGGACACAAGGTCGAGGACCGCGTGGTTGACGAACCCGTCACGATCGACGGCTGGAGCCCGCGCAACAATAGCGGGCGGTTCAGCGGCGAAATGACGCTGCGCTCGGCCTTCGCCTATTCGATCAACACCGTCGCGGCCAAGCTGGGGCAGGAAACCGGCTTTGGCACCGTCGCCGACATGGCGCGGCGCTTTGGCGTCACGACGCCGGTCAATACCCAGCCGGCGATGGTGCTCGGCACCTCCAATGTCCGCCTGATCGACATGACCCGCGCCTTTGCCTCGGTCGGGCAAAAAGGCGTGGCGGTGACCCCCTATGCCATTACCCGCGTGACCGCGAACGGCGCGGTGATCTACCAGCATCAGGTCGATACCTCGCGCGTGCTGGTTGCCCCCTATGTCGCGGCGCAGATGACCGACCTGCTCCAGACCGCGGTCAACACCGGCACCGGCAAGGCGGCGCAGATCGGCCGCCCCGTCGCAGGCAAGACCGGCACGACCACGTCGAACAAGGATGGCTGGTTCCTCGGCTTTTCCTCCGGCCTCACGACCGGCGTGTGGATGGGCCGCGACGATGCCAGGCGCGTCAACGGCTTGCAGGGCGGCACTGCGCCTGCCCGCGCCTTTGCAGGGTTCATGCGCGTCGCAGTCGCCAACCGCCCGGTCGAGAATTTCGATACGGAAGTGACCCTGCCCGAATGGCAGATCGAGCCCGATCAGCAGGCATGGGGTGAGGCCGATAACGGCGTGTTCGTCGATGAAAATGGCAACCCGGTCGCTCGCGGCGAGGACGCTATCGAAGGCGAAGCTGCGCCCGGCGACGCGGGCGGGATCAGCGAAGACTGGCTGGACCGCATGACCGGCCGGGACGCCCCCCGCGATCCGCAACAGCCGCAACGGCGCGATCCGGCAGACCGTCCGCCACCGCGCGAGCCGCTACGCGCGCCTCAGGATGACCGCCCGAACGAGTGAAGCCGCATCGCATTGGTACGCAGCCAGGCGCGTTCGGGCGCCGGATCGCGACCATAAAGGCTGCGGACCAGCGCATGGAATGCCGGGCTGTGGTTCATATGGGTGCGGTGCGCCACTTCATGCGCCACCGTCGCCCGACGCACTGCCGGCGGGGCCAGGATCAGCCGCCAGTTATAGCGGATCGCGCCCGATGACGCACAGCTGCCCCAACGCCCCTTGGGATCGCCGATCGCGACCTTGCTCACCTTCACGCCCGACAGCGCGGCATATTCGGCCGTCTCGGCGCTCAGCGTCTCCAGCGCGCGCTTGCGCAACCACAGTTCGATCCGCCGCTCATAGCCCTCACGCGGGCCGCCCGCGATGATCTGGCCGTCGTCGAGCAGCGGCGTGCGCGGAAAGCCGCTGTCCCAGCCCAGCGCGACATCTTCGCCCAGATACAGGATCGTCGCGCCCGGCTCGAACGGCGTCGGCGCGGCGCGGTTGGCCAGAGCGCGGGCGATCCATTCCTGCTGCCCCTCGGCCCAGCGCAGCGCGGGCCCCGCTGGCGCACGCGGCGGAATGGTCAGGCGAATCGCACCTGTTGCCTGATCGACCGACAGGCGCATCGTCCGGGCGCGCGGATGGCGCACGACCTGGATCGCATGGCTCACAGGATGCGGTCGACCATATGATGTTCAAGGTCGCCGGCGACATCCTCCGAAATGGTCCAGCCACGGGTCGACTCACCCGCTTCATGCACGCTCTCGCGGCTGCCCGAGATCAGATAATGCCAGTCGGGCAACGGCTCGCCCGCCGCGCGCAGCCGATAGGCACAAGTCACCGGCAACCACGCTATGTCATCGACATTGCCGGCATTCAGCCGCACGCATTCGGCGACATAGGCGTGACGGTGGCGGTAATCGCTGCACCGCCCCTGATCGCGGTCGAGCAAGCGGCACGCGACATTGGTGGCATAGAGGTCGCCGGTATCGGCATCCTCGATCTTGTGCAGACAGCATTTGCCGCACCCGTCGCACAGTGCTTCCCACTGCGCGCGATCGAGCCGGGCGAGCGGCAGTTCCCAGAAGCGGGTCAGCCGATCCACCGCGTGATTTCCGCGACGATCGCCTCAGGACTCTGCTCCTGCGGCAGCAGCGCGATCGGCTCGCCATTGGGACCCATCAGATAGGCCTGGCGCCCATGATCCATCAGATATCCGGTCGGCGTCTCACGCCGGGCATAGGGGACGCGATAGACCTTGGCCGCCGCATCGACCTGCGCCGGCGTGCCGGTCAGGCCGACCATGCGCGGGTGGAACGCGGCGGTGAATTCCTTGACCACCTTGGGCGTGTCGCGCGCCGGATCGATCGACACGAATACCGGAACGATCTTCGCCGCCAGCTCCGGATTCTGCTGATCCAGCCGCTTCATCGCGCCGCCGATATTCTGCACATCGACCGGGCAGACATCGGGGCAGAAGGTATAGCCGAAATACATGATGCGGTATTTGCCCGCAAAATCCTTCTCGGTAACGGTCTTGCCGTCGCCATTGACCAGCGTGAACGGCCCGCCGATCGCGGCGCCGGCAAGCGGGGCATCGGCCAGCGACTTGGGTTGCGGCGCGCCGCCGCCACAGGCAGCGAGCGACAGCAGCAGCGGGACGGAGAGGAAAGCGATCCTGTTCATGACAAGGCGACCCATGATCTGATAGGAGATGTTAGGCAAGGCCGCGCATCGTGCGGAAAAGTGGGAACCGGTTTTCCGTGATCACGATGCGACAACAAAATCGTCTTATCAGAGGTGTGTTCCGACCATGTTGACCGTCCCGTCCCGGCTTGTATTCGCCGCGGCGCTGCTGTGCGTAGCGCTTCCGGCCGGCGCCCAGCGCTTTTCCGAAAGCTACAACTTCCTGAAAGCGGTGCGCGAGCAGGACGGTAACAAGGTCACCGAGTTTCTCAACGCGCCGGGCCAGACCATCGTCAATGCCAAGGACGACAAGGGCGAGGCGGCGATCCATATCGTCACCAAGCGGCGCGACATGACCTATCTGCGCTTCATCCTGGCGCGTGGTGGCAATGTGAATCTTCAGGATGGCGGCGGCAACACCCCGCTGATGCTGGCGGTCGAAGCCGGCTGGGGCGAAGGGATCCGGGAGATCCTGAGCCGCAAGGCCAACGTCAACCTTGCCAATGGCGGTGGCGAAACCCCGTTGATCCGGGCGGTGCAGCGCCGCGACGGCGAACTGGTCCAGCTGCTGCTGACCAGCGGCGCCGATCCCGACATGGTCGACCGGCTCGCCGGGCTCAGCGCGCGTGACTATGCCGCCCGCGACGGCCGCGCACCCGCCATTGCCGAAGCACTCAAAAACGCCCCCAAGGTCCAGAAGCGCGCCGTCTCCGGCCCCAGCTTCTAACCGCTCCAGTTCAGACCGTCCGCGTCCGGATCGGTCAGCGCGATCACCCGCCGCGCGGCGCGGCGGGCAAAGGCGAGCGTGCATTTGCGCCGCGTCGCGCTGGGCAGGGGATGCGTCCGCGCCTCACGCACGATCGCCGCGTCATAGCGGTCGGCGACGATCACCCCCGCGCGCTCGGGCAGGAAATCCGGGCGCTCCAGCGGGGCCAGGTCGAACCCCTGCGGCACCGCCCAGAAATAACGGTCGCAATGCGCCAGATAGTCGGTCCATTTGCCGTCGCCGATCAGATCGGCGCGCGACACCTTGACCTCGACGATCACGATCTCGCCCCGGACATTGAGCGCCATCAGGTCCGCGCGGCGGCCATCGCCCAGCGGCACCTCCGCCATCGCCACGCAATCATGGCGCAGCAGCATGCGGCACACGCCGCGCGTGACATCGGCAGCGATCAGCGGATCGGAGTCGGCAACGGAAACAGCCGGGGAGGGTGTCGAAACCATCCCCGACCTTTAGAACATTTGATGAACGGACGAAAGCCCGTCCGCTGCGGTTCAGCGATAGAAGATGTGGTTGCCGACGCTGCCGACCCGCGCCTTGCGCCAGCCCGGCTGGACATAGCGGGCGTGGAAATAGAGCGCGTCCGACACCCGGCTGTCCCACGCATCGTCGCGCGCGACCTGAGCCACGGCGAGTGCAGTCTTCCATGCGCGGGCACCAGCCGGCGGCTGCGGCAGGCGGCCATTGCGGACAAACGAAAACTGGCCCCGCTGGGTCAGCACGCCGCACACCGATGCCGGAAAACGGCCCGAACGGGCGCGGTTGAGGATGACTTCGGCAACCGCGAGCTGTCCCTCAAGCGGTTCACCCTTGGCTTCGTAATAGACGCCGATCGCAAGGCAGTTATGCTCGGCATCGTCGGCGGCAACCGCATCCTGCGCGGCGACAGCGGCGGCGAGCGTCGCGAAGCTGGCGGTGTCGGACTCTTCGGTCTGGGAGGCTTCGGCATCGTCCGCTTCAAGCGCGGCGAGCGATTCGGCCATGGTCGGGACCTGTTCGGCGGAGGCTTCGTCAATCGCCTGAACCGGGGTCTTTTCGGCTTCTCCGGCGATACCCGGGGCCGTTGCACCCATGCCCGCGGCAAGGGTGAAGGTCGTGGCCGCGATCATCGCAGCCCGGAACGAAAAAGACATTCAACTTCGATACTGTGCGGTTGGTGCGCGATCAGGTCCCCTTAATGTGCCACTGCACGGACCGACCGGGCTTGCCCCCCGACTGCGTAACCACCGGTTTCACACCCCGACGGCACAACGCGATTTATTAGCCGCGCGCCCTTGCCGTGCCAAAGGCCCCCCGTCAACCGCCAATGATCGTTTCAGCGGCGAACCGTTCTGCCGATGCGATATCCAGTTCGACCACCCACAGGTCCGGGTCACGACTGCGGCGGCGTTGCCAGTAATCGCTCACCGCATCCGGGTCCTCGAACGTCGACGGGCCGCTCGGCACCAGCGCCGACACCCCGTCAGGCCCGATCCCGCGCTCGAAAAAGCGCGGATTTGCGCCACGTTCCAGCGCCAGGATCAGGATTGCGCCCGCCTCAGCATGGCCCTTGGCGAGCACCATCGCGCTACCGCCCTCGGCATTGACGCGACGGACCAGCGCGTTGACGATCAGCCCGCTCGCAAGCCGCGGTGTCACGGCGCGGCGCGATAGCCGGGCAGCCCGGCCAGCGCGATCCGCGATTTCATGAAGGTGCCGGTGCCGCGCGCCGCCTCTTCGCCGCCCGCATCGATCAGCCGCGCCTCGGCGACGAACACCCGCCGCTGACCGCTGATCCAGCGCCCCTCGGCAATCACCGGGCCGGGGCCAAGCGGGCGGGTGAACAACAGGTTGAACGCAGTGGTCAGCAGGAACCGGTCGGTCACCAGGCTGTTCGCCGCGTAGAAAGCCGCGTCGTCGAGCATCTTGAAATAGCTCGTCCCATGCGCCGCACCGCCGGCGTGGAAATGGCGCTGGTCGATGGTGAAGTGGATCCGCGCCACGCCAGCCTGCGGAATCTCCAGCCGCGATTCGAACAACTGGTTGATCGGCGCGGCGGCATAGAGCGTTTCAAGCGCACGGTGATGCGCCTCCGCCCCGACCGCCGGGGTCAGGTCAGGCGGCGGCGTCACGCGCTTCGGGTCCGGCAAACAGGGCATAGATCGCGTCGGCCGACCCCGCCCCGCGCAGTTTCGCGGTAAAGCCGCGATCGCGCAGCCGCCGCGACACGCGGGCAAGCGCTTTCAGATGATCCGCCCCGGCATTGACCGGGGACAGCAGCATGAACACCAGATCGACCGGCGAATCATCGATCGCACCGAAATCCACCGGCTTGTCGAGCCGCACCATCACGCCGCGCACCGTCTCCAGCCCCTCGATCCGGCCATGCGGAATCGCGATTCCACCGCCGAATCCGGTCGTCCCCAGCCGCTCGCGCGCCGCCAGCTGCGCCGCGACCAGCGTCGCGTCGAGGCCATAGGCGCGCGCAGCCAGTTCGGCGAGCAGCGCGAAGAGCTTCTTCTTGCTGCCCGCCGTCACGCCCGAAGCAACCGCCTCGGGCGTCAGCAGATCCTGGAGATCAAGCATCAGATGGATCAGGCTGCCCGGTTGGGTTCGACCCAGCCGATCGTGCCATCGGTGCGGCGATAGACCATGTTGTAGGTGCCCGTTCCCGTATTCTTGAACAGCAGCGCGTTGGTGTTGCGCAGGTCTAGCATCATCACCGCGTCCGAAACGCTGGCGTCGGGTACATCGACGCGGGTCTCGGCGATGATCGCGGGTGCGTCGGCAACCTCTTCCTCTTCCTCGACCTGGAACACGGTGTAGCCCGCGTCATAGGCCGAATCGAGCATCGCCTGCTGCTGGCCGTTGTTGCGGTCCTTCAGGCGGCGCATGTAGCGGCGCAGCTGCTTTTCGATCTTGTCGGCGGCGCCATCGAACGCGAGATGCGCCTCTTGCGCCGAATGCGCGCCCTTGAGCACCAGACCCTGCATCACATGCGCGACAATGTCGCAGGTAAAGCCATGGTCGTGCGGACCCTTGCCGAATGTCACCTGCGCCGAAATGGCGCGGGCGAAATACTTCTCGGCGATACCCTGCAGCCGGTCGTCCACGTGCTGGCGCAGTGCTTCGCCCGTGTCTACCTGATGACCAGAAACGCGGATATCCATATCGTCCTCCGTCCTAATTTGAGGAGCACCTAGAAATGGGGGGCAACAGCGTCAACCAGACACCGATGCTCCCCAGACAGGGTCCTCGAACCCGGCAATAAACGCCGAATGGCGCGCCAGTTCCTCAGCGCTCGGCGCAAAGATGCGCGCCGGGCGTATAGTGCTCTTAGCCGATGCAACGGTGATCCGGTCGGGCCCGGTAGAATCACCCACCGCCAGCCCCAGCGCGATCTGCCGCCCGCCGGTCAGTTCGATGAACACCTGCGCCAGCAATTGCGCGTCCAGCAACGCGCCGTGCAGCTCGCGCGCCGACAGATCGATGCCATAGCGCACGCACAATGCGTCAAGCGTATGCTTGGCCCCCGGATGCTTGGCGCGCGCGATCTGCAGCGTGTCGACAATGCGGTCGACCGGCAGCTGCGACCGCCCGCATGCACCCAGCTCGCCATTCATGAAGCCCAGGTCGAACATCGCATTGTGCGCGATCAGCGGGCAATCGCCCAGAAATTCGATCAGCTCGTCGCAAATCTCGTGAAAACGTGGCTTGTCGGCCAGAAACGCCTCCGACAGGCCATGCACCGCAAACGCCTCGACCGGCATGTCGCGGTCGGGATTGAGATAGCGGTGGAAATGCCGCCCGGTCGGCACGCGGTTGATCAGCTCGACACACCCGATTTCCACCAGCCGGTGCCCGGCGCTGTAGCTCAGGCCGGTTGTTTCAGTGTCGAACACGATTTCGCGCATGCCCTGCTTATCCGCCTGTTTGCCCGTTCAGGCAAGCGATGACCGCCGCAACTTCGGCACGGGTTGCGTCCTTCGTGCCGGCGGTATCGATCACGAAATCCGCCCGTGCGCGCTTTTCCGCATCGGGCATCTGCCGCGCCAGGATCGATTCGAACCGCTCCACCGTCATCCCCGGCCGCGCCAGCACGCGCGCGCGCTGCACCTGCGCCGGCGCGGACACAACGATGATCTTGTCGACCTGCCGCCACCCCCCGGCCTCGAACAGCAACGGCACGTCGAGCAGCACCAAAGGCTTGTCGGCATTTGCCTTCAGAAATTCATTGCGGGCATGCGCGACGGCGGGGTGGACGATCCCCTCCAGCCGCTTGAACGCCTCCGGGTTGCCGAACACCGCCTCACCCAGCAATGTGCGATCCACACCCAGCTCGGTCGTCGTATCCGGAAACTCGGCCTCGATCCGCGCGACCAGCGCACCGCCCGGTCCCTGCAGCCGATGTACCTCGGCATCCGCGTCGAACACCGGCACCCCAGCATCGGCGAACATCGCCGCGACCGTGGACTTGCCCATCCCGATCGAACCGGTGAGGCCAAGGACAAGGCTCATTTCAGCAGCAGCGCCCGCAATTCCGCATCATGCTCGCGCGGCGCCGGCTTGCCGAAGAACAGCTCGAACGCCAGCGCCGCCTGGCCGATCAGCATCTCCAGCCCGTCGACCGTCTCCAGCCCGCGCGCGCGGGCAGCGGCAAGCAACCCGGTCTCCAGCGGCGCATAGACCGCGTCATAGACCAGCGCATCCTCGGGCAGGTTGGACAGGTCGAGGTTAAGCGGCGGGTGCCCCACCATCCCCAGCGAACTGGCATTGACCAGCAGCGCGACCGGCGGGATCGGCGCATCCAGCGCGACCACATCGCCCTTGAGGCCGAACGTCGCGAGCAGCCCCATCGCCTTCAACGGCGACCGGTTGAGGATCGTCACAGGACCGACCCCGGCCCGCGCCAGCGCGAACAGGATCGCGCGCGCCGCGCCGCCCGCTCCGACCACCGCGACCGGTGCGCCCTCCAGATCGAAGTCCGAAATCGGCGCATAAAATCCCGCCGCATCGGTATTGGTGCCGATCAGCGCGCCGTCCGCACCGCGGAACACCGTGTTGATTGCGCCGATCGAGTCGCGCACCCCGCCCGGATCGGGGACATGGTCGAGCGCCGCCACCTTGTGCGGTGCGGTGATGTTGCACCCGCGCCAGTCGGGATCGTCGCGCCGCGCGGCAAAAAAGTCACCCAGCCCCTCGGACGTGACCAGCGTCTTTTCATAGCGCGCCGCGATCCCGAGCTTGTCGATCCAGAAGCCATGGATCAGCGGCGATTTGGACTGTGCGATGGGGTCGCCGATCACTTCTGCATGAGGGGGGGCATGGGGAATGGTCATGACGTCAACTGGCCTCTGGTCCGCAGATAATCGAGGATGTTGAGCAACGGCATCCCCAGGATCGTGTAATGGCTGCCCTCGATCCGGCTGAACAGCTGCACCCCCGGCCCCTCGACCCGATAGCAGCCGACACAGCCGGAAATCGCCGGCCATTCGCGGTCGAGATACTCGCCGATGAACGCATCGGACAGCGGCCGCACCCACAGCCGCGCGCGATCGACATGCCGCCATACCGCGCGGCCATTCTCCGCAATCACCGCCGCGCTGTAGAGGTCGTGGCGCTTGCCCGACAACAGGCGCAGGTGCCGTTCGGCATCCGCGCGGTCGACCGGCTTGTCGAGCACGGTGCCATCCTCGATCGCCACCACCGAATCCCCGCCCAGCACCAGAGTGCCGGGCACACGGTGGCTGACCTTCAGCGCCTTCATCTCGGCCAGCGCATCGGCCAAGTCGCGCGGCGCAACTTCGCCAAGGCTCGCCTTGACTGCATCCTCGTCGACCAGAGCCGGCAGCGCTTCGTGCGCCACGCCCGCAGCGGTCAGCATCGCGCGTCGCGACGCGCTGGTTGACGCGAGCACGATCATGTCCGGCCTCCCGCCGTCACCCGGTCATTGGCCATGGTGATGATCGCCGCCGCCGTTTCCTCGATCGACCGGCGGGTCACGTCGATCACCGGCCAGCCATTGTCGGCAAACATGCGCCGGGCATAGGCGACCTCCTTCTGCACCGCTTCCTGCTCGACATAGCTGGTCTCGTCCTGCTGGTTGAGCGCGAGCAGCCGGTTGCGCCGCACCTGGATCAGCCGCTCGGGACTGGTGGTCAGCCCGACCACCATCGGGTTCTTCAACCGATAGAGCAGCTCTGGCGGCGGCGATTGCGGCACGATCGGGATATTGGCGACCTTGAACCCGCGATTGGCGAGGTAGATCGAGGTCGGCGTCTTTGACGTGCGCGACACGCCCGCAAGGACGATGTCGGCCTCCTCCCAATTCTCCCAATTGACGCCATCGTCATGCGCGATGGTGAACTGGATCGCATCGACGCGCGCGAAATAGGCGGCGTCGAGCATATGCTGCCGCCCCGGCCGCGCTTTCATCTCCTGCCCCAGCAGATTGGACAGCGCGTGATTGACCGGGTCGAGCGGCGCGACGGCGGGCAGGCCGATCGCGCGGCACCGCGTCTCCAGCTGGCGGCGGATCTCCGGGTTCACCAGCGTGAAGATCACCAGCCCCGGATTCTGCGCAATCTCCGCCAGAATCCGCTCAAGATGCGTCTCGCTCCGCACCATCGGCCAGAAATGGCGCAACACCTCGACATCATCGAACTGCGCGAGCGCGGCCTTGGCGATATTCTCCAGCGTTTCGCCGGTGGAATCCGACAGGAGGTGCAGGTGGAGTTTCACTTATTCCCCTCCCGCAGGAGGCGAAACACGGGGAAAATCCCCCGTCTGGACAGTTCTGTGGAAAACATGGGGGAAATCGCTAGCGCAACGCACCCGACCCGCCAAGCGGTAGCATCCGTCCACGCTCCGGATCATTCGTCCACAGCCGCACCCACAGCGATGCGATACGGTACACAGGCTGTGGATAACGGGGACAGATGAATCGAATCGCGGCGGAAACGGGCGACTCCCGGCCGTCAATCTGTTGGCAGAATGGGGACGAACGCTTAAGCCCCGGCATCCACGCACCAACACACAACTACATCCTAATTAGATTCTTCTTCTTATTTTTGTTGAGAGACGGACCGCCCTGTGACTCCGAAAAAACTGCTCCGAGTGCTGTCAGGGGAACGTGTCGATGTCCCGCCGATGTGGCTGATGCGTCAGGCGGGCCGCTATCTGCCCGAATATCGCGCGCTCCGGGCAGAGAAGGGCGGCTTTCTCGAGCTGGTCAACGACAGCGACGCGGCGGCCGAAGTCACGCTCCAGCCAATCCGCCGCTTCGGCTTCGACGGCGCGATCCTGTTTTCCGACATCCTCGTCGTGCCCCATGCACTCGGTCAGGATCTGTGGTTCGAAGCCGGCGAGGGACCTCGTCTCGCCCCCAGGCTGGTCGATACCGCGCTGGAAAGCCTCACAGCCGTCCCACAGCGGCTCGACCCGGTCTATGGCACCGTGACCCGCGTCGCCGCCGCCTTGCCGCCTGAGGTGACGTTTCTGGGCTTTGCAGGAAGTCCGTGGACCAACGCGACGTACATGGTCGCAGGACAGGGCAGCCGCGATCAAAGCGAAGCGCGCCGCATGGCCTATGCCGATCCGGGTGCGTTTCAGGCGATCATCGACGCAATCGTCAGCATGTCGATCGACTATCTCGCCAAACAGATCGCAGCGGGGGTCGAGGCGGTACAGCTGTTCGACAGCTGGGCCGGATCGCTCAGCCCTGCGCAGTTCGAACGCTGGGTGATCGCCCCCAATGCCGCGATCGTCGCCGGGCTGCGCGAACGCTGTCCGCAGGCAAAGATCATCGGTTTCCCCAAGGGCGCCGGGGGCAAGCTCGCCGCCTATGCCCGCGAAACCGGGGTCGATGCGATCGGCCTTGATGAAACGGTCGATCCCGCCTGGGCGCATCGCGAACTCCCCGCCGGCATGCCGGTTCAGGGCAATCTCGACCCGCTCGCGCTGATCGCCGGCGGCGAGGAGCTCAAGGCAGCGGCCTCGCGCGTGGTTGATGCCCTGCGCGATCGCCCCCATATCTTCAATCTGGGCCACGGCATTCAACAGGACACGCCCATCGCCCATGTCGAACAGCTGATCGATATCGTCCGGGGGACAGCAGCATGAGCGGATTTCTGGCCGGCCTGTATCTGTGGACCAAGGCGGCGCACGTCATTTTCGTGATCTTCTGGATGGCGGGCCTGTTCATCCTGCCGCGCTATCTGGTCCATCATCAGGAGGCGCTGGGCGATCCGGTCCAGGCGAAAGCATGGGTCGAGCGGGAGACGAAGCTGCGCCGCATGATCCTCACCCCCTCGCTGGTGATCGTGTGGCTGCTCGGCATTGCCCTCGCGATCAATCTCGGCCTGTTCGAGGGCGGCGCGGGTCTGGGTTGGCTCCATGCCAAGCTGCTGCTGGTCGTGCTGCTCACCGGCTATCATGGCTGGGCGGTCGGCTATGCAAAGAAGCTGGCGGCTGGGCAGGGGCGCCTGACCTCGAAGCAGCTGCGCATGGCCAATGAAATTCCCGCGATCTTCGTCGCGCTGATCGTCATCTTGGCAGTCGTGAAGCCGTTCTGACGGCTTGACTTGCCACAGGCCGAATCCTAATCCGCTCGGGTCGCGTCGCCGTTCTGGCGGCGGCCCGGCGTCCCTCCTTTTTCCTCAAGCCATCGCTTTTGCGCGCGTCGAAACGCCCGATATCCCCCGCGATCGCCAGACGGACTTCTCCCATGCACTTGAAAGATTTGAAGAAAACCGCGCCCGCCGAACTGGTGTCGATGGCCGAGGAACTCGGTGTCGAAAGCGCGTCCACGCTGCGCAAGCAGGACCTGATGTTCGCCATCCTCAAGGCCCAGGCCGAAAATGGTGAGCTGATCATGGGCGAGGGCACGATCGAAGTGCTCCAGGACGGCTTCGGCTTCCTGCGCAGCCCCCAGGCCAATTACCTCGCTGGTCCCGACGACATCTATGTCTCGCCGAATCAGGTCCGCAAGTTCGGCCTGCGTACCGGCGACACGGTGGAAGGCGAAATCCGCGCCCCCAAGGATGGTGAGCGCTATTTCGCTTTGACCAAGCTGGTCAGCGTCAATTTCGATGATCCCGATGCGGTCCGCCATCGCGTCAATTTCGACAATTTGACCCCGCTCTACCCGGATCAGAAGCTCAAGCTCGATCCCGCCGATCCGACGCAGAAGGACAAGTCGGCGCGCGTCATCGACATCGTCAGCCCGCAGGGCAAGGGTCAGCGCACGCTGATCGTCGCCCCGCCGCGCGTCGGCAAGACGGTGATGCTGCAGAACATCGCCAAGGCGATCACCGACAACCATCCCGAGGTGTTCCTGCTCGTCCTGCTGATCGACGAGCGGCCTGAGGAAGTCACCGACATGCAGCGCAGCGTGAAGGGCGAGGTGGTCAGCTCGACCTTCGACGAACCCGCGACGCGCCACGTCCAGGTCGCTGAAATGGTGATCGAAAAGGCCAAGCGGCTGGTCGAGCACAAGAAGGATGTCGTCATCCTGCTCGACTCGATCACTCGCCTCGGCCGCGCCTACAACACGGTCGTGCCCAGCTCGGGCAAGGTGCTGACCGGCGGTGTCGACGCCAATGCGCTGCAGCGTCCGAAGCGCTTCTTCGGCGCCGCGCGCAACATCGAAGAGGGCGGCTCGCTCTCGATCATCGCCACCGCGCTGATCGACACCGGCAGCCGCATGGACGAAGTGATCTTCGAAGAGTTCAAGGGCACCGGTAACTCCGAAATCGTGCTCGACCGCAAGGTTGCGGACAAGCGCATCTTCCCGGCACTCGACGTGGGTAAGAGCGGCACGCGCAAGGAAGAGCTGCTCATCGACAAGCCGACCCTGTCGAAGATGTGGGTGCTTCGCCGCATCCTCATGCAGATGGGCACCACCGATGCGATGGAGTTCCTGCTCGACAAGATGAAGGATTCGAAGACCAACGAAGACTTCTTCGACAGCATGAACCAATGAACGCGGCCTGATTTAGCAGCGCTAAATCAGGACTCGCCAAAGCGTCCGGCCGGCGGGCCCAACGGCCCGTTCGACGTCATGGGCTTTGCCCATGACGGACCCAAGGCGCTCGATTATGCGTTGCGCCGCAAAGATTCTCGAGGGGGAACCGATGAGCGAAATCTGGAACCATATCGTCGCCGACTTTTCACTGCTGTTTGCGGGCAGTGCGTCGGCATGGTTCGCCTTTGGGCAGGTCATCCTGCTCGATATCGTGCTGGCGGGCGATAACGCCATCGTCATTGGCGCGCTGGCGGCGGGACTTCCGGCGGATCAGCGTAAGAAGGTCATCCTGATCGGCATCGTCGCCGCTCTGGTGTTGCGGATCGGCTTTGCGCTGGTCGTGACCCAGTTGATGGCGCTGATCGGACTGGTGTTTGCGGGCGGTCTGCTGCTGCTGTGGGTGGCATGGAAAATGTACCGCGAGATTGTCCACACCGGCGAAAGCAGCGGATCGCCCGAGATCGCCGGGGACGAGCATAGCGGTGTGAAGCCGGCGAAGAGCTTCGCCGCCGCTGCCTGGGCCGTTGCGGTTGCGGACGTGTCGATGAGCCTCGACAATGTCCTCGCGGTCGCGGGTGCGGCGCGCGAACATCCGGGAATCCTGATGGTCGGTCTGTTGATCGCGGTCGCGCTGATGGGCGTCGCGGCGAATATCATCGCGCAATATATCGAACGCTATCGCTGGATCGCGTGGATCGGTCTGTTGGTGATCCTCTATGTTGCGGGTTCGATGATCTATACCGGCATCATCGACAAGGATATCGGTTTGCTTCAGCTGTTCCGCTAAGCGACTGATCTGAAAATAAAAAGGGGCGGCGTCCACAAGGATGCCGCCCCTTTTATGTCAGCCGATATGCTCGGCGAAAAAGGCTTCGGTCCGGCTGTCGGCCAGCTGCGCCGCCGCCTCCGACCGGCGCTTGCCCATTTCGGTTGCAAAGCCGTGGTCCTCGCCGGGATAGTCGTACAGCGTCACCTTGGGGTGATCGTCCAATCCTTCATGCATCACCGCCTGAACCGGGGCCGGCACAAACCCGTCCTCACCGGCAATGTGCAGCAGCAACGGGTTGGCAATGGCGTGTTTCTCACCCAGCAACCCGTCGACGCCCACCGCATAATAGCCGACACTGGCATCGGCATCGGTCCGCGCCGCGGTCATGAAGGCGAGGCGTCCGCCCAGGCAATAGCCGGTGACCCCGACCTTGCCGCCGCTGGCTTCCCGCGCCGCGCGGATCGTCGCCTCGATATCGGCAACGCCCTTGTCCTGATCGAACTTGCCCATCCAGTCGAGCGCCTGTTTGAACTCCGCCTCGACATCGGGGTCCAGCTCGATCCCGGGCTGCAACCGCCAGAACAGGTCGGGCGCGAACGCGACATAGCCCAGCGCCGCGAAATGATCGCATTTGCGCCTTATGCCCTCATTCACGCCAAAGATTTCCTGGATCACCACGATCGCACCGCGCGGCGTTCCTGCGGGGTCGGCACGATAGGCGGCAAAGCTGCCGCTGCCGTCGATTGCCTGAATCTCGATATGCGCCATGATATACTCCTTGTTCAGCGGTGGCGCTGCTCGTGGTCGAGCAGCCATTGCTTGGTGGCGGGGCCGTCGCCCGCCGAATAGCTTCCCAGCGCGCCGCCGGCAGCGGTCACCCTGTGACACGGAATGATGACGGGCAGGGGATTGCGCGCGCACAGTTGCCCGATGGCGCGCGGTCCCGACAAGAGCTGGCGCGCGAGTTCGCCATAGCTCGCGGTCTCGCCATAGCGCAGCGCAATCAGCCCGTTGCGCAATTCCCGCCCGCGCGGCGATGCGATTGCGGGCAGGGGAAGGTCGAATGTTTTGAGATCACCGGCGAAATAGCTGAGCAGCTGATCGGCAGCGGCGCGCACGGGTGCGGTTGAGCCCGGCTTTGGCTTGGCATCGACAGCGATCGTCACGCGCAGCACGTTGTTTTCATCCCCCTCGATCCGCATGTGGCCGATGGGCGTTGCGATCAGGGCATGGTCGCGCGCATACATGGGCTTGAGCGTAGGGTAGGCGATGCCATTGGCTCAAGCGGAGAAGATAGAATGAAGATCAATGTCGAGATCGACTGCACCCCCGAAGAGGCACGCCGCGCCATGGGCTTGCCCGATTTTACCCCGGTCCATGATCGCTACATTCAGTTGATGCTCGATTCGATCGACAAGGGTGGGGTCAATCCCGAGCTGATCGAAAACATGATGAAGAGCTGGACCCCGATGGGTGAGGCCGGCATGAATTTCTGGCGGGGTATGTTCGATCTGGGTAAACGCAGCGGGGGCGAGTGAGGGATACGATTTTCGCCCTGTCGAGCGGCGCTCCGCCTGCCGGAATCGCGGTGATCCGCATTTCCGGGCCTGACGCCCTAGCTGCGGTTACGGCATTGACTGGAGATTTGCCGTCGCCGCGGCGGGCATCGCTGCGGACTTTGCGCTTTGGTGGCGAAGCGCTCGACCGGGCGCTTGTACTGGTGTTTCCCGGCCCTGCGACGGTGACGGGTGAGCACCTGGCCGAACTACATCTTCATGGCGGACGCGCCGTGATCCGTGCGGTTGAGGCCGCGCTTGCCACAATGCCTGGTCTGCGCGGTGCAGAGCCCGGGGAGTTTACACGCCGCGCACTCGAACATGGCCGCATCGACCTGACCGAGGCGGAAGGGCTGGGTGACCTGCTGGCGGCCGAGACCGAGATGCAGCGTCGTACCGCCCTGCGTGCGGCTGAGGGCGGTGTGCGTGCCCGGATCGAAACATGGGCGACGCATATGTTACAGCTGTCGGCGCTGGTCGAAGCACTGCTCGATCATGGCGATGAAGATGATGTCGCGCGGGAAAGCGATGTGCTTGCGCGCGTGCAGCGTGACGCACTGGCGCTGGCGGAGGATATTGCAGCGGTCGTGGCGCAACCAGCGGTCGAACGGATCCGCGATGGCATCCGCGTTGTTCTCGCCGGATCGCCCAATACCGGCAAGTCGACCCTGCTCAACGCCCTGGCCGGGCGTGAGGCAGCGATCGTGTCGCCGCTGGCGGGAACGACGCGCGACCGGATCGAGGTTCCGGTGATGCGCGACGGTATCGCCTATCTGCTGACAGATACGGCAGGGTTGCATGCCGCGCCGCAGGACATGGTCGAGGAAATCGGGATTGCGCGCGCGCAGGATGCAATCGCGGCTGCGGATATTGTCCTCTGGCTGGACGACGCACCCTTGCCCGACGGGTTCGCAGCGCTCCCGCATTTACTGCTGCACCCGCGCGCCGATGCACCGGGACGTGGCGCCAGCGGTACGCGGCTGGCCGTGTCGGCGCATACGGGGGAGGGGCTGGATCAGCTTTGGCATCAGATCGCGCAGCGCGCGTCGATGCTTCTGCCGCCGGCAGATGCGGTCGCGCTCAATGCGCGGCAGCGTGCACTGGCAGTGCAGGCAGAATCGGCGCTGCGGAACGCCAGCGTGCAGACCGACACGCTCCTGCTTGCCGAAGAATTGCGGACCGCATTGCGCGCATTTCACCGTGTCACGGGTGCGGCGGATGTGGAGGCGATGCTCGATACATTGTTTGCGCGCTTCTGCATCGGCAAGTGATGTTCCACGTGGAACGCTTTTGACCTGACCCGCGCGCAGGGCTATGCGACGGACATGCACAAGTTGGATGTGATCGTGATCGGCGGCGGCCATGCCGGTACCGAAGCTGCCGCTGCGGCTGCGCGTTGCGGGGCGCGCACCGTGCTCGTCACCTTTGATCGCGCAATGATTGGCGCGATGTCGTGCAATCCCGCGATCGGCGGGCTCGGCAAGGGCCATCTGGTCCGCGAAGTCGATGCAATGGACGGTCTGATCGCCCGCGCCGCCGATGCTGCCGCGATCCATTATCGGTTGCTCAACCGCTCCAAGGGTCCAGCGGTGCAGGGGCCACGGGTCCAGGCTGATCGCGAGCGCTATGCGGCTGCGATCCAGTCGATGCTTGCCGCACAGGCCGGGCTTGAGATCGTCGCCGGAGAGGCGGTTGCACTGCTGCTGGACGGCGGGCGGGTCGCTGGCATCCGGCTCGGCGACGGGAGCGAGCTCCGCGCGCCAGCGGTCGTCATCGCCAGCGGCACTTTCCTCGGCGGGCGCATCTTCCGTGGCGAAGAGCGCGAGACCGGCGGGCGGGTAGGGGAGCGTGCCGCGACCGAATTGGGTGTGCAGCTGCGCGATTGCGGCTTGCCGATCACCCGGCTCAAGACCGGCACCCCGCCACGCATTGACGGCCGCACAATCGACTGGGGTGCCCTGGAAGAACAGCCCAGCGATGCTGACGACTGGCGTATGTCACCCATGACGCGCGGCCCGCGTCTGCCCCAGCTCGCCTGTGCCATCACCCGCACCACGCTCGTCACCCATGACATCATCCGTGGCGGCCTCGACCGCTCGCCGCTGTTCAGCGGCGCGATCGAGGCAGGGGGGCCGCGCTACTGCCCGTCGATCGAGGACAAGATCTTCCGCTTCGGCGACCGCGACGGGCATCAGATCTTCCTGGAGCCGGAGGGCCTGGCCACGCATCTGGTCTACCCCAACGGCCTCTCCACCTCGCTGCCCACCGATGTGCAGGCGGCGATGATCGCGTCGATCCCGGGCCTGCAGCGCGCACGCATCGTCACCCCCGGCTATGCGGTCGAGTATGACCATGTCGACCCGCGCTCGCTGTCGCACCAGCTAGAGAGCCGTGACGTCCCGGGCCTGTTCTGCGCGGGCCAGATCAACGGCACGACCGGCTATGAGGAGGCGGCGGCCCAGGGCCTTGTCGCCGGCATCAACGCCGCCGCCGCGGCGCTCGGCCGCGCGCCGACCCTGTTTCCACGCGATCTCAGCTATATCGGGGTGATGATCGACGATCTCACGCTTCAGGGCGTCACCGAACCTTATCGCATGCTCACCGCGCGCGCCGAGCACCGCCTGTCGCTCCGCGCCGACAATGCCCAGACCCGTCTCGCTCCGCTGGGTGCGACATCAGGCTGCCTCGGCCCCGAGCGCAGCTCCTTCATCGCCGAGCGTAGCCGCGCCCGGCAGGAGCTGGCCGCCCGCTTCAGTCACACGCTCACCGCACACAGCCTCGGTCAGAAGGGCGCCGCCGTCGCGCAGGATGGCGCCCGCCGCAGCGCCTTCGACTGGCTCCGCTTCCCCGCAGTCAGCCTCGCGCATCTCGATATCCCTACCGACGATATCGACCCCGCTGTGCTCGGCGAGCTGATTGAGGACGCCCGCTACGCCCCCTATCTCGAACGCCAGGCAGCCGAGGCGGCGGCAATGACCCGCGCCGACGGCACCCGTATTCCGCCCGCACTCGATTATGCGACGATCCCCGGCCTCTCCAATGAGATGGTCGAGCGCCTCGGCGCAGCGCGACCTGCAACCATCGGCGATGCAGCGCGTGTGCGCGGCGTCACCCCTGCGGCGTTGACCGCGATCCTCCTCCATGTGAAGCGCGCGGCATGACTGAAGACGAAGCCCGCGCCTGGATTGCCGCCCGTACCGATGTTTCACGTGAAACACGGCTCGCCCAGTTCGTCGATCTCCTCCGCGACGAAGCAACCCGGCAGAACCTGATCGCCCCCTCGACCCTCGACGCGATCTGGGCGCGTCACATCGTCGACTCCGCCCAGTTGCTCGGCCATGGCGATCCCGGCGGCCTGTGGCTCGACATTGGCAGCGGGGCAGGGCTGCCCGGCATCGTGCTCGCGATCCTGCGCGACGACCCGGTCGAGCTGGTCGAGCCGCGCAAGCTGCGCACCGCCTTCCTCCAGCAGTGCGTCGACACGCTCGGCCTCACCAACGTCACCATCCACACCGCCAAGGTGGAGCGGACCAAGGGCCGCGCCGCCGTCGTCACCGCGCGCGCGGTCGGCTCGCTCGACACGCTCTTCCGCATCGCCCGCCACCGCAGCGACCGATCGACCCTGTGGGTGCTGCCAAAGGGCCGCAATGCGCAATCGGAGGTGGAAGATGCGCAGCTATGGTGGCAAGGTTCGTTCCACGTGGAACCGAGCGTGACCGCCCCGGACTCGCTCATCATCGTCGCAAAAGAGGTGCGCCCCAAATGATCTGCATCGCGATTGCAAATCAGAAGGGCGGCGTGGGCAAGACCACGACCGCGATCAATGTCGGCACCGCGCTCGCCGCGACCGGTCAGCGCGTGCTGCTGCTCGACCTTGACCCACAGGGCAATTGCTCGACCGGCCTCGGCATCGGTCGCGCCGATCGTGAGCGCTCGACCTATGACCTGCTGATCGGCGAAACCAGCCTTGAGGATGTCGCGGTGCCGACCCGCGTGCCGGGCCTCGACATCGTCCCCGCGACGGTCGACCTGTCGGGCGCAGAGATCGAATTGATCGAGTTCGAAGCGCGCACTCACCGCCTCGCCACCGCGATCGAACGCAGCGCCCAGCGCTGGGACGTGGTGCTGATGGACTGCCCGCCATCGCTCGGCCTGCTCACCATCAACGCGATGGTCGCATCCGACGCGCTGCTCGTCCCGCTGCAGTGCGAATTCTTCGCGCTCGAAGGCCTCAGCCAGCTGCTCAACACGGTCGAGCGCATTCGCGGTCGCTTCAACCCCGGCCTGTCGATCCTCGGCGTGGTCCTCACCATGTACGACCGCCGCAACCGCCTGACCGATCAGGTCGCCGATGACGTGCGCGCCGTGCTGGGCAAGGTCGTGTTCGACACCGTCATTCCGCGCAACGTGCGCCTGTCGGAAGCGCCGAGCCACGGTTTGCCCGCGTTGATCTATGATTATCGCTGTGCCGGCTCCGAAGCCTATATCGCGCTTGCCCGTGAAGTGATCGATCGCCTGCCCAAGCTGAAGAAGGCCGCATGACCGAAGAAACGCCAGCGACCCCGACTCCCGTCGCCGCCCCGCGCAAACCGCGCCCCGGCCTTGGCCGCGGCCTCAGCGCGCTGCTGGGCGATGCCGAACGCGAAGAGCCGGTTCGCCCCGGTACCGAGCCGTCGATGGGCGTGCGGCTGCTCCCGGTCAGCGCATTGTCGCCGCACCCCGATCAGCCGCGCCGCCATTTCGATGAGGATGCGCTGGAGGAACTCGCCAAGTCGATCGCGATGCGCGGCCTCATTCAGCCGATCGTCGTGCGCCCGCATGGCAAGGATTATCAGATCGTCGCCGGCGAACGCCGCTGGCGCGCGGCCCAGCGCGCACGGCTGCACGAAGTCCCGGTCATCGTCCGCGACCTGGACGAGGCGCAGACCGTCGAAATCGCGATCGTCGAGAATATCCAGCGTGAGGATCTCAACGCGATCGAAGAGGCCGAGGCCTATGCCAAGCTGATCAACGAGTTCGGCCATAGCCAGGAAGCGCTGGCCAAGATCGTTCACAAGTCGCGCAGCCATATCGCGAACCTGATCCGCCTGCTCGACCTGCCGCAAAGCGTGCGCCAGCGCGTGGTCGAGGGCGGACTGACGATGGGCCACGCCCGTGCGCTGATCGGTGCGCCGGACCCGGAAAAGCTGGCGAAGATCGTCGTCGAACGCGACCTCTCCGTCCGCGACACCGAAAAGCTCGCCCGCGAAGCCAAGCCGCGCGCGGCAGGGAAGGGCGGCGGCGACAAGGCCAGCGGCGGCAGCAACGCCGACATCGCCGCGCTGGAACGCCAATTGGGCGACGTGCTGGGCCTCAACGTCAAGATCAGCTTCGGCGAAAAGGGCGGGGCGCTGACGCTGGCCTATTCGACGCTGGATCAGCTGGACATGATCTGCCAGCGGCTGACCGGCGAGAAAATATAGTTAAATCAAATGAATATGATGACCGCGTGAACTCTACGAGGATGGCCACCGCTGACGATTGGAAGCATCTTCCGTTCGGCCAGGTGACAGCGATTCCTTATTCTGCCGAGTTCAGTGCCACGCAGTTCGATATCCTCCGACGCGGATTGGTCCCCGAGGTTATGGAGGACAAGTGGTTCATCTACTATGCGGAGCCAGATCTGGCGTTCCATCGGAGTTGGACCGGACAGGCGGTCTATCGTGTGACGCTTCAGCCTGTGGCCTCGGGCTATTCAGTGGCGGCGGCAGTGCGCGCAACGGTCGGGGCGGAGCTGTGCAATCACGAGTATGAAGCGGAACTACTTGGTTTTCTGATCTCGAATCTATTGCTCGGCGAACATCGCGCATTCCCCGTGTCGAACGGCGTGAGCGAGCCGGTGCCAGGGCTTTATCAGCACGCAGTTGCGGGCACGGGGTATATCGAAAAGGTCGTTTCGGCGCGACCTTGGTGGAAGTTCTGGTTGTAAGGGTTCACCCCCGCGCCGCCCCCCGCGCCAGCACCGCCAGCTCATGGTCCGCCAGCACCTGGCCCGCATTGCCCCCGCCGCGCGTCATCGCGCGTTCTGCCTCACGCGCGCGTTCCACGGCGCGGGCCAGCATCGGGCTGTTCCAGCGTTGCAGCGCGCGGATCGTCGCGGCTTCTTCCTTGAAGAAGACGCGGTGCTTCTTGACCACTTCGCCGGGGCTCAGCCCATGGTCGATATCGGCGCGCATTTCGGCCAGCGCCATCAGCCGGCGGACCAGCCCGCGCAGCAGCGGAATCGTCGAAACCCCCGCCGCGTCGAGCCGCGCCAGCTCCACCCCGATCTCCGCCGGCCGACCGCCCACCACCGCCTCGATCGCGCCCGACATCTCGGCCTCGCCCAGATCCGCGCCGATCGCATCCAGCGCCTCGATCCCCGCCTCACGCGGCCGATCGGGCGCGGCGTCGAGGAACAGCGACAATTTCTCGATCTCGCGCGCCAGCACGGCGCGATCGCCGCCCGACATGGCCGCCAGCCGATCCGCTGCCCCGCCAACCAGCCGCAAGCCATGTTCGCGCGCGATTCCGGTCGCCAGCTGCCCGGCGGTGCGCGCGTCGGGGACGTAACAGGCATGGACCATCACATTGGGCGCGGCGAGCGCGAGCTTGAGCAGCCGCCCGGTGCCTTTCAGCCCGCCGCCGACCGCAACCACCGGATTCCCGGCCGTTTCCGCCTCGATCAGCATCCGCACCGCATCGGTGCCGCCATCGTCGATGCCCGACACGCGAATGTAGCGCGCCCCGCCGAACAGCGACAGCGACGCCGCCTCGCCGGCGAGCAGCCCGGCATCGTCCTTCAGCGCATTGCCCTCGATATCGATGCGCTCGGCATCCGGCCCCATCGCCCGGCCCAGCCGCGCGGCCAGGTCGTTGGCACCCGCTTCATCGGGGCCGTAGAGCAGGAACAGGCGGATATCGGGGCCCGGCTTGTCCAGCCGCGCCCGGATCTGCGCCTCGCTCGCCTTCACTTGGGGCTAGAGCTGCGCGCGTAGCGGGCCAGCCGCGCGACGATCTGGTCCGCCACGATGCCCGACAGCCGCTCCAGCGCGCTCCGCTCGGCCGCGATCGTGGCATATTCCGATCCCGCGACGTCGATGCCGGCATCCGATCCGGCGGTCGCGTCGAGCACGGTCTGCCCGGTCGCCAGGTCGATCAGCTGATAACGCGCGCGCAGCGTCCGCCGCTCGCGCGTCACCACGTCATCGCTACGCACGCCCAGACCCTCGATCCGGTCGTCCAGCTTGATCTCCAGACGATAGGTGGGCGTGCCGCTGCGCGTCGCCTCGATCCGGTCGCGCACGGCATTGGCGACCAGCCAGCCATTCTCGCCCGAAATCGGCGCAACCTCGACCCCCGACAGCATCGTCTGCACCGGGCCACCCACGCCACCGCCATAGAGCGGCCGCAGCCCGCACCCCGACAGCGTGGTGCTTGCCGCGACCAGCGCGATCAGGAGTGCTGCGCGCTTCATGCGACGATGTTCACCAGACGGTCGGGCACGACGATCACCTTTCGCGGTGTAGCGCCGTCCAGAATGCGCTGCACATTGGCATTTGCCAAGGCCATGGCTTCCAGATCGGCCTTGTCCGCGCCCTTGGCCGCGGTGAACGTGTCGCGCAGCTTGCCATTGACCTGGATCGCGATCGTCACCTCGTCATCGACCAGCAGGGCGGGGTCGACCGCCGGCCATTCGGCGTCGGCGATCAGGCCGTCATTGCCCATGGCGGCCCAGGCTTCCTCGGCCAGATGCGGCACCATGGGTGCGGCGATCAGGATCGCGGTGCGGATCGCGGTTGCGCGCGACGCGCTCGGCGCGGCCTTTTCGATCGCATTGACCAGGCCATAGAGCTTGGCCACCGCCTTGTTGAACTGCAGCCCCTCGATATCCGCGGCGACTCCGGCAATGGTCTGGTGCAGCACGCGGTCAAGGCCCTTGTCCACGCCTTCCCACGCCTGCAGCCCGTCGAACAGCCGCCACAGACGCTGGACGAAGCGCCACGCGCCCTCGATGCCATTCTCGGTCCACTCCAGATCGCGCTCGGGCGGCGAATCCGACAGCACGAACCACCGCACCGCGTCCGCGCCATACTGGTCCACGATCGGTTCGGGATCGACCGTGTTCTTCTTGGACTTGGACATCTTCTCGATGCGGCCAACGGTGACGGGGC
>CAYMUJ010000012.1:0-46386 GCA_964393565.1 uncultured Stakelama sp.
CGAAAGCGGCGCGGAGACGATCATGGCGCTGCCGGTGGAGGCGTTTGGGGTTTGAAGGCGAGGGGGGCGATGCCGAGTGGAGCCTTTCGTCTCCGTCAAGCAGCGATTCGTGCTTTTGAGTCGTCAGGGTTTCCCTACGGTGCCGTGATCTATGTTCCTAAGCCGCTGAGATGAGGTCTCTTGTAGAAACTGCTTTCCTACAGGCACCTCAAGAGGTAGCGGCACCGTCGAAATGTCCGTTTTCAGGAAAATTGACGGAAGCGTGATGCTTGTTATTGTCCGTAAGTCATAGTTGACGGTTGGAGGGGCAATGGCATTGGCTTCGCAATACGGAGAATCTCTTCCGGCGAGTTGTCCGCCTGAGGGTGCAAGTGAAGGTTCATTGGAGTCGGTATTTCGGTTGGTCGCCTCTGATCCACCTACGCCGAAGTGCTTCGATTCCCACCGGGCCCTCGGGAAGCCATTCCCAAAAAACTCTGATTTGACCGAGTGTGATTGGTCCTCCTGCTCGCTGAATAAGTCGGTAGAGGAATTGGTTAAGCTCAAGCGCCTACGTATGCGCTTCCCTTATGTGGCCGAACTCAGCGTCCCAGAGGGAGCCGGGCGGCATGTTTCCGGTAAGTATCACATACACTTCTGGAGATTTAATGGTGTAAATATGGTGAGCTTTGTTACCAAAGTGGACAAGCTGTAATGGCGAAAGTCAGCAAGGAGTCCGCGAAGCTTCATCAGGTGCTTCTCTGGTATAATGAGCCGGAGGTTGTGCTGTTGAAGAAAAGTCAGCTTGAGTACATTATCGCTGTTGGGGCTGCGGTTTCCAACGATGATGCCTCATATGCTGGCGCATCGGTGACACATAAGCAGCTTGTCGAATATCAGTCTGGTAAGTTTGACCTGCGTTTTCTGATGTCACATGCTGGTCTCCGTCGCTATTGGAAATTCGAGCTTCCTACGGAAGGTGAGGATGTTGCGCTTTTTCGTGTGACGCGTGGATCCGATTTTATCGCCCGCTCGCTTCCTGACTCCGGATTTTTCTCGCGAAGTCACGCCGACATTGACGTTGCCAAGCAGTCGCTGCCCGACGCAGATGAGAAGTTTGACATAGACGGTTCTTGGGAGCTTGGAGAGTTCTCGAATCTATATGGTCAAGTCGAGGATGTATATTATATCCTTAATGATCTGAGGCGCTATAAATCACCTAATACTTCCGCTGCCCAGCGCGGTAGGATTTCTGCCGCGTTCCAGAGGCCTTTCAGAGGTGGCGGGAGTTATGTGAGCTTCTACGATAGCATCGCCAACGATAATTTGCCTATGGCGCGGCTGCATGTTAGCGGAATACAGTATAACTCTCCTGGTTTTGTGAAGCTCAAGGCGAAGAAGGAACCATTTGATAGCCTTATCGCACTTTTGCAGGCATATGCGCATGAGCCTACTACTACTAGGCGAGCTTATCTCGCACTCTGGAAGTTTCTTTCGTTCAGTGGATTGTTGAAAGCGTCACCAGACGCCCTGATCAGCCCCGTCACGACAGAAGAAATGGAGCGATTGGCGAAGGCCTTGGAGGGTTACCTGCCCGGCATATCCTATGACTCTCTTAAGGATATGGCTGGCGGAAACGTGCTAGTCGCAAGCAAGGTCTTGATGAGCATTTACCGCCGAGTGGAAAAGCTCTTTAGCTTTTTTGAGCAGGGAAGGGTCAAGTATGAAGGACTCGATGTTGATCCTCTGCTTGATGTGGACGGCGAATAGCTAAGATTCAGGGACTATTTCTGCGCAAGGCCGAGCTTGGCTCTTGGAACAAAAATAGAACTTTCCTACAGCCCCCGTTCCGGCATACCTAACCGGTCCTCTGCATCACATCAGCAAAGGACCGGCAGACATGAACGCCTTCACCCCCGCCGAACCGGCGCCGTACGACGTCTCCACCTTCAACCACGCCGCCTTCCATGAACTCATGCGCCGGCGTGCCCGATGCCCAGCGTTACGACGGCTGGACCCCCGAAAAGCAGAAGCGCTTCCTCACCGCCCTCGCGCGTGGGGATGATGTGACCAAGGCGTGCGCCATTGTCGGCATGTCGCGCCAGACCGCCTAGGCCCGGCGTGACAGTGCGGGCGGCGCGGGGTTTGCGCTGGGGTGGAAGGTGGCTCGGCTGCGCGCCGGCGATTCACGCGAAGGCGCGAAGAAAGAAGGGATGCTCACGCGGAGGCGCGGAGGCGCGGAGAATATGGGCTGCTCTGCGGTGTCAGCCGCCCGCATTCCCGCAGCGTCTCGCCGTACCGCCACGGCATTGAAGGCCGCTGGCGCGGCTAGGTGCGACCGCCTCCGCGTCTCCGCGCCTCCGCGTGAACCAACCCTGCTTCTTCGCGCCTTTGCGTGAACCAATCCGTCTTCACTTCCGCCAAACACCCGCCATAACAGGCGGATGCTACTCCCGGATACGCCGCTGAACCCGCTCGAACCTGGCCAGCTCAAGGCGATGCGCCTGACCGCCGCCCTGTTCTGGACCGCCGTCACGCTTGGGTCGCTCGGGCCGGGCTTTGGGCTATCCCAGGCGTTCGACTGGTTGCCGTTCTGGCTGCCGCCGATCGTCATCGCGCCGATCGGCCTGTGGTCGGTGCTGATCGCGACCCCGGCACGCTGGGCGCGCTGGGGCTGGGCGTGGACGGGGAAGGAGCTGCACGTCGCTTCGGGCTGGCTCGCGCGTCGCCACACCATCGTCCCCGCCGCGCGCGTCCAGCATATCGATGTGACGCAGGGGCCGGTCGAGCGGATGTTCGGCGTCGCCACGCTGGTGCTGCACACCGCCGGGACCGCGAACAGCCAGGTCGACCTGCCCGGCATCACCCGCGCGACGGCGGAGGAGATCCGCGACGCGATCCGCGACCAGCTGACGGTCGATCCGTGGTGAGCGACGCGGCGGAAGACCATGGACCGCGCCGCGTCCACCCGCTGACGGTCGTCATCTGGTTCCTGAAAAAGGCGCCACAGAATGTGCTCGGCCTGCCGGCTTTGATCGGCATCACCTCTGGCCGGGGGCTGGGCTGGATTTTGCTGGCGGCGGTGGTGGTGGGTGCGATCAGTCTGGTGTGGACGTGGATCAACTGGCGGCGCTTCACCTATGAAGTGACCGGCAGCGAATTGGTGATCGAACGCGGCCTGTTCAACCGCACCCGCCGATCGATCCCGCTGGAGCGGATTCAGGACGTCGGCATCGAACAGGGGCCGCTGTCCCGCATCTTTGGCCTTGCCGAAGTCCGCGTCGAAACCGGCGGCGGCGACAAGGATGAAGCGGTGCTGGACAGCGTGTCGCTGGCCGAAGCGGCAAGGCTGCGCGGCGCGCTGCGCGGGGGACCGGCCCGGCCGATGGTCGGACTGGACAGCGGCGAGGAGGCCGCGCCGGTCGAGGACGTGCTGACCGAGGTGTTCGCGATGGCGCCGGGGCGGGTGCTGCTGCTGGGGCTGTTCAGCTTTTCGCTGGTGTGGATCGCGGCGCTGGCGACGGCGGTCCAGTTCCTCGGCGATGCGCTGGGGTTCGGCTGGGACGAAATCGCCGACATGGCGAAGAGCGCGCAGGGCGAGGTGCAGAGCCGGTTGAGCTATTCCACCGGCTTTGGCCTGTTCGGGCTGGTGGTTGTGCTGGGGGTGGTGACCGGTGTGGCGCGGACGATGCTGCGCGAATGGAACTTCAAGCTGCGCGCCGGGATCGGGAGGTTCCGCCGGACCCGCGGCCTGCTGACCCGCAGCGAAGTGGTCGTGGCGATGCGCCGCATCCAGCTCGCCCTGATCCAGCGCGGACCGTTCCGGGGGATGCTCGGCTGGAATGCGCTGAGCGTTCAGACGCTTGGCGGGAGCAACGACCCCAGCGGCCGCCAGGTGCTGGCGCCACTGGCCCGCGAACATGAAGTCGCCGGAATCGTCGCCAGAGCCGGGCTGCCGCCGTTCGAACGCCTGCCGCTCCGCCCGGTGGCCCCGGCGCATATCCTGAGGGCATTGGTGCTGGCGGTGCCGCTCCCGCTGCTGGTCATCGCCGCCGCGCTGTTGCTGACGCCGTTCGCCTGGCTTGGCTTGATCCTGACGCTGCCGCCGGTCCTGACCGCGCTGTTGCAGCGCCGCTACCACCGCTATGCCCTTCGTTCGGGCAGCCTGCAGGTGATGCGCGGGGTGCTGGCGCAGCGCGACTGGATCGTGCCGGTCGACAATGTTCAGGTGGTGACGATCCGCCAGGGCCTGATCCAGCGCTGGCTGGGGCTGGTGACGGTCGATGTCGACACCGCCGGGGCGAGCCTGACCAGCAGCCCCGCCGTGGTCGATGTCGTGCTGGAGGACGGGGCGACGCTGGCCCGCGACCTTGCCGCTGCAGTCAGTTAGCGGCGGGGGTGGGGGAGGGCGTCGGCGTCGGAGCCGGTTTGCGCCGTACCCCGCTGAGAACTTCTGGCGTCGGTGAGGGAAGCGGGGCCGGAGCGACCGCCGCAGCGGGGGTGCGGCGCATGCACTGGATCGGGCTTGGCCGCTTGAATTCGGCGCAATTCCACAGCGCCTTGCCGAACCCCTGATCCTTGTCGCGCAGATAGCTGAACGACATCGCCTCGATCTGCGCCGGGGTCAGCGCCGCGCCGACGGCGGGGACCTTGGTCCGGTCGGTCCAGCCGAGGAACTTGCAATAAGCGCGATCGGCGCAGGTGCGGATCGCCAGCGCGGCAAAGCTGTCCGCGCCCAGCGCCTTGTCGAGCGCGACATGGAAGCTGTCGCCGCCCGCGGCGACCGGCTTTGGCACGGCGGAGTCGGGGATCGTCTCAGGGTCCAGCATCGCTGCGGGATCGACCGCAGGGGTAAGCGCGACATCGGTGCCGCCGTGAAAGGGCGAGAGCGCGGCCATCTTGGCGATCACCGGTTCGGCCCCGGCATAGCTGTGACGGAAGGCGGCCGGGGTACCCCACCAGCCGGTCCAGCGGAAGAAGAGGTGGGTGTTCACCTCTGTCACCTTGTCGAGGCTGGAGCTCCAATAAGGGACGACCCAGTCGGTGTGGTAATGGGTCGAATGGCCGACCTTGGCGAAAACTGCCCCGGTCAGCGCCCGCAGAGCGATCGTCTGGGCGCGGGCCCAGGCGGCGGGGGAGGGGGTGCGCCGCATCGCGCCGTCACAGGTGAAGGTGAACTGACAGCCGGTGCGCCGCTCTTCCCCCTGAAACACCACGCCGCAGACCGATTTGGGGAAAGCGGGGTGGCGCATCCGGTTGAGCACCACCTGTGCCACGGCGCGCTGGCCGACCGGGTCGTCGCCCGCCTCATACCAGGTCGCGGCGGCAAGACAGTCGACTGCACGTCCGAAATCATCCGCCCCCGCGTCGAGGATCAGCGGGCGCGCGGCGGGGTTGGGGTCGGTCGAAAAGGGGATGGCGGCGTTGAACGCGCGCGCGTCCTCCATCGACAGCGCGGCGAGGCGGACGGGTTCGACTTCGGGCAGTTCGGCGGCGGGCACGACGCGCCTGGGCCGCGAAATCTCTGCCAGGACGGGCGAGGCTGATGGTTGCGGTGCGAGCAGCACAGCGAGCAGCGGGAGTGCGATTGCCGACAGTGCGATGGCCGCAAGCGCGATCCACAGACCGGTCGAAAGACCGCGAACAAGAGCCGGAGCGGGAGAAGCGTTCACGGGAGGCGCGAAATCCTGAAACGGCAACAAGGGCCGGCTGCGACAGCAACGGCGCATTACCCGATCCGGGCCGAACCGCAAAGCGCAGCGATCGACCGTCCCGCACCAGCCGGGTTGCGCGCGCGCCGCTGTGGTCTGCCTGTCCTGCTTTCCCGGAATTTCGGGTTCCGGTTCTGGTCAGGCGATCCGCCGGGAGCGGCGCGCGCGTCGTTCAAGCCTCAGGCAGGAAGTCCGGGACGCTGAGATAGCGTTCGCCTGTATCATAGTTGAACCCGAGCACCCGCGTGCCCGCCGGAAGCTCGCCCAGTTTCTTGGCGATCGCCGCCAGCGTCGCGCCCGACGAGATGCCGATCAGCATCCCTTCCTCACGCGCGGCGCGGCGGGCAAATTCCTTGGCATCACCGGCATCGACCTGGATTGCGCCGTCGATCGCGTCGGTGTGCAGGTTCTTTGGCACGAAGCCTGCGCCAATGCCCTGGATCGGGTGCGGGCCGGGCTGGCCGCCCGAAATGACCGGCGACAATTCCGGCTCGACCGCGAAGACCTTGAGCGCGGGCCAGGTTTTCTTGAGCGTTTCGGCGACCCCGGTAATGTGGCCGCCGGTGCCGACCCCGGTGATGATCACGTCAGGCGGAGTGTCGGCGAAGTCCTTGAGGATTTCCTGTGCCGTGGTGCGGACATGGACATCGACATTGGCCGGATTTTCGAACTGCTGCGGCATCCATGCGTCGGGGGTCGATTCGACGATTTCAAGCGCGCGTTCGATCGCGCCCTTCATCCCCTTTTCACGCGGGGTCAGGTCGAAGCTGGCGCCATAAGCGAGCATCAGGCGGCGGCGTTCGATGCTCATGCTCTCTGGCATGACCAGGATCAGCTTATAGCCCTTGACCGCCGCGACCATGGCCAGGCCGACGCCGGTATTGCCGCTGGTCGGTTCAACGATCGTGCCGCCGGGCTTCAGGCTGCCATCGGCCTCGGCCGCTTCGACCATCGCCAGTGCGATGCGGTCCTTGATCGACCCGCCGGGATTGGTGCGTTCCGACTTGATCCACACCTCGGCATCGGGGAACAGCTTTGCCACGCGGATGTGGGGGGTGTTGCCGATGGTTTCGAGGATCGTGTTCGCCTTCATGCCTTGATCTCCTCTGGCGGGGAATTGTCCAGCGACGCAGGCGGATCGAAGGTCCGCGCGCGCCGCAATTCGGGGAAGATACGCGCCCATAGCGCGGTTACCAAGATGGCTGCGATGCCGCCGCCCACCGTTGCGACGACCGGCCCGATCAGCGAGGCGAGAAAGCCCGAACGCGCCTCACCCAGTTCGTTCGAACTGGACACGAACAGCGTCGAGACCGACCCCACCCGCCCGCGCATTGTGTCGGGCGTGTGCAACTGGATCAGCGAGGAGCGGACATAGACCGAAATC
This sequence comes from uncultured Stakelama sp., assembly GCA_964393565.1. GTDB lineage: Bacteria > Pseudomonadota > Alphaproteobacteria > Sphingomonadales > Sphingomonadaceae > Sphingomonas. The sequence continues at coordinate 7,075 of CAYMUJ010000012.1, forward strand.
ATGTCGAAGCCGCCAAGCGCGACCAGCGCCGCGATCGAAACCAGCACTGCGGGGGCCAGTTCGCTGCCGATCATCGATGGCCCGAACCAGCGGGTCATCAGTGGTCCGGCGCAGCCGAACACGACCGTGGCGACGCCAAATGCGATCACGGCCCACAGCATCTTCACGCCGACATTGGTCTTGAGCGGGCGCCACGAAAGGGTCACGGCGACTGCCACCGCCCCCAGCGCCGGTGCGGCGCGCAGATGGCCAAGCCCGTCGGCGCCGATCATCAGCACGTCACGGGCATAGATTGGCAGCATCGCAGTGGCGCCGCCCAGCAGCACGGCAAACATGTCCAGCGATATTGCGCCCAGGATCATGCGGTTGCGACGGACAAAGCGCAGCCCGTCGATCATCTGCATCAACGGGTTGCCGCTGCGGGCGATCGTGCTGCGCGGTACCGGCGTGACCAGCAGCATCATCAGGAACGCGACGCCGAACAGGCCGGTCGCGACCCAATAGGGAAGCGCCGGTGTCACGGCATAGAGATAGCCCCCCATCGCCGGGCCGCCGATCGATCCGCCCTGCCAGGCGAGTGCGCTCAGCGCGATTGCGGTCGGCAGCGATGCAGGCGGCACGAGATTGGGGGCCAGCGCCTGCTGGGCCGGGCTGATAAAGGCGCGCGCCACGCCCAGCAGCGCGGCGATGCCGAACAGGGCAGGCAGGGTGACGCTGTCGGTCTGTGTCAGCCAGCCCAGCGCGGCGGCGCAACCCAGTTCCAGCGCGATCGCGGCACGGATGATCCAGCGCCGGTCGACCCGGTCAGCAACCCAGCCGGTAACAAGGGTGAGGGCGAGCAGCGGAAGGAACTGGACCAGTCCGACAAGGCCGAGCTGTAACGCGGCCTCCTGGATTCCCATCGTTTCACGGGCGATGTCATAGACCTGCCAGCCGATGACGACCACCATCGACAGCCCGGCAAGGGTCGAAGCGAGCCGGGCAATCCAGTAAGACCGGTAGTTGTGGATGCTGAAAGGGTGGGCGGCCATGCGTTCCTGTCCGGCCGCCGGTCCCGATGATCGGCGGACGATGCGGCCTTAGGAGGTCGGAAACGCTTCGCGCAATGAAGTTATCATTGTGCGCCGCACTTGAGCCTGTTCGGGCTGGTTAGAGGCATCGGGACGGAGCACTCTCAGCAGGACAGGCTCCAGTCCCTAAACCGGACCGGGCTTTTCCGGGCGCTGGTGGATATAGGCCGAGCCGGGCTGTTCCATGGGAAAACCGCTCTGGGCAAGGCGCCCCATGATCTGGCGGGCGCGGTTGGCGAACGCGGAGCGATTTTCTTCGACCTGCTGGTTTTCGACGACGCGCAGACCGGTGCCGATGCGGGCCAGCGCGCCCGATTCGACCAGCGCATCGATGTTGCGCGAGGTGGTTGCATAAGGCAGACCCAGGAGACGCGCCGCCATGCTGGTCCGGACTGTCGGCTTTGCGAATGTGCTGGTCCCGGCCAGCGTCACGCGGTGCTGGGCCCATTCGATCGCGAGCAGCAGCGCGAGGCGGGTGAAATTCTGTTCGCGCCGTCCATGACACTCGATTGCGGCGAGCATCAGATCGAGCGCAACGCCGATCCCGCTGCGAGGATCATAGCTGGCGTCCGCTGCTGAAGGCGGGAGCGCGTGGTCGCCGCTTTGCAGATCTTCGACCAGACGGACCATCAGGTCATGGCACCCGTTGACGAGACGAACGACACGGGGTTCGACCATCGCTTCGGCCGCGACCGACAGTCCGGCGGGCGTCCGCTGAATCAGGCCGTCATCGATCAGGGCATTCGCATGGCGCCGGGTCGTTTCGAACGGCCGGTCAAGCGAAGCGGCGAGTGCGTTGATGCTGACCGGCCGCCCGTTGGCGGGGGTCGGATCGAACGGACCAGAGGCACGCGCAGTCGCGGCGAACAGCACCGCACTGTTGAGGTTGCCAAACACCTCCAGCGCCTCAGCCAGGGCCGATACCGCGAATTCGAGCGTGAGCAGGTCGAACGCCGTGCCCTGAAGCGGAACCGATGGCGCATGCGATGGCCGGAGCTCAGCCAGCATGACTCACGACCCTGTCGATGCAAGTAGACTGCGGACGTTGCAAAATGACCTATCCCCTCCGGCAGAGCGGGATGTAACAGCGTTTCATGGCGCGGGTGCAACGTGCCTGCTACTCATTTTGCTTCGGCCAGTGGCATTGCGTGCGACGGTGCGGAGCGGGTGGCCCATGCCCGTCACACTGGGCCATGGGGCGGTTTCCGCCCCCTCCCGCACCGCGCGCACCGTCAGGTCAGGTCAGGTCAGGCATAGGCGGTCTCACGCACCGCGACCGGAGGCAGGCGGTTGCCGATCGTGCCGAGCGGACCGACCACCAGCCGCCGCATCGGCTGCCAGAAGGCTGACAGCGTCAGCAGCGCCGATCCGATCACCAGCGCAGTGAGCGCCGCGCCGAGTTCGACCGCCCCCGCCGTCTGGAACAGCGCGTACATGGCGTAGAGCACATAAGCGAGGCTGGAGACGAGCAGCGCGCGGCGATCCACGGCGAGCGCGACGATGGCGAACCCGACATAGAGCAGCAGCACGATCGCGGCGATGCCCGGCTGGACCGGGCCGTCGAACACGCCGAGCATGTTGAAGACCGGATGCGCGATCATCGGCGCGGCGGCGAGGTGCAGCCAGAAGGCGACATCGGCGCGGCGCGTCTTGCGCTCGCGATCGGACATGTCCCAGCGCATGGCGAACAGGAACATCAGCACGCCGCCGGTCAGGACGATCGGCATCGCCCAATTCTGTGCCGCCGGCAGCGCGAGCATGATCAGCGCGATCACCACGCCAATGACCGCGACCGCCCCCGCCGCCACGGTGATCGGCACCATGAAGCGCCGCCAGTGCAGCCATGCGGCAGCGGCGGTGGCAAGGCCGACGATCGCGGCAATGGCCGACCCGAGCTGACGCGCCAGCATATCGTCATTGCCGACATAGCGTTCGAGCAGCGCGGCATTGTCGACAACCACGCCGACCAGCGTGGCGGCGACTCCGCCGACAAAGGCGAGCAGCAGCAGGATGCTGGGCAGCGCCATGCGACGCACGCGGGTGAAATATTCGGCCAGGCCCCAGGCCAGTGCAGCGACCGCGATGCCGCCGAACCACGGCTTGATGTCGCCGGCGATCTTGCCGATTGCGACCAGCATCAGTGCCGCGGCGATGGCCACGAAGATGTCGTTGAAGCCGGTGAGCAGCCGGAAATGTTCTTCATCGACGATCGGCGCGGCGCGCATCGACGACACATGGTCGCGGAATGCGGCGGCGGCCTCCGGGCTGATCGCCCCGGCCTCCACCGCGCTGCTCAGATCCACTTCGCTATACATGGCAGTCCCTCCTGTAGCGGAGAGACTATCATAAGTGTATTAGTGATACAATACGGTGATGCGGCGGGTTTATCCCTGCAGCTTGGCCATGATCGTCATCGCCTGTTCGCCGCCCGATTTCGGCACGATTTCGCCGGTGCGGTCGGTGATCTGTGCCCAGTGCGCGGCGATGCCCTCGGGGCTCATTTCGTCGCCGGCCAGGCGGACGCCCTGAGTCAGCGTGACATAGGCGGCCTGGAACACGCCCGCGCCTGCGCCGACAATGGCGTTGGTCGGTGCGTCCTCGCTGACCAGGAACAGCGCGGCGGGGGCCACGCTTTCGGGGGTGAACGCCTTGAACGCGGCTTCGGGGAAAATGTCCTCGGTCATGCGCGTGCCGGCGGTCGGGGCGAGCGTGTTGACGCGGATATTATATTTGGCGCCTTCAAGGTACAGCGTCTTGGTCAGCCCGGCGAGGCCGAGCTTGGCGGCACCGTAATTGGCCTGGCCGAAATTGCCGTAGAGGCCGGTCGAGGACGCGGTCATCAGGATGCGGCCGTAATTCTGGTCGCGCATCGTCGCCCACACCGCCTTGGTCGCATTGGCCGATCCGTTGAGGTGCACGTCGACGACGAAGCGGAAATCCTCCGGCTCCATGTTCGCGAAGCTCTTGTCGCGCAGCACGCCGGCATTGTTGATCAGGATATGGACGCCGCCCCATTTTTCCTGCGCGCGGGCGACCATGTCCTGCATCTGGGCATAGTCGGTGACGCTGCCGCCATTGGCCATCGCCGCGCCACCGGCGGCTTCGATCTCGGCGACTACACGTTCGGCAGCGTCGGAGGCGCCGGTGCCGTCGCGCGATCCGCCAAGATCGTTGACCACGACGCGCGCGCCGCGCCGCGCCAGCTCAAGCGCATAGGCGCGACCAAGGCCGCCGCCGGCCCCGGTGACGATCGCAACGCGGCCTGCAAAACTGATGGTCATATTCCTCTCCGGAGCGACGATACCGGCACGCTATGCGGTGCGCGTATCAGGCTGGCAAGCGGCGAGGAGGCGATCGTTACTGCCCGACGTCGAGCGAATAGCCGGCGGAGCGGACGGTGCGGATGATGTCGGGGCGGTTGCCGATGTTGATCGCCTTGCGCAGCCGCCGGATATGGACGTCGACGGTGCGGCTTTCGATGTCGCTGTCATGGCCCCAGACCGCGTCGAGCAGCCGTTCGCGCGAAAACACCCAGCCCGGATGCTCGAGGAAATGCTTGAGCAGGCGGAATTCGGTCGGGCCGAGCGGCACGACTTCGCCGCCGCGCCGCACCTTGTGGCCGACCGTGTCCATTTCGATATCGGCATAGGTCAGCGCTTCACCGGCCAGCGCCGGACGCACGCGGCGCAGCACCGCGCCGACGCGCGCAACCAGCTCGCGCGGGGAAAAGGGCTTGGTGACATAATCGTCGGCACCGGTTTCGAGGCCGCGCACGCGATCCTCTTCCTCGCCGCGTGCGGTCAGCATGATGATCGGCACATTCGCCGTCTCGCTCATCCGGCGCAGGCGGCGGCACACTTCGATCCCCGACAGGCTTTCGACCATCCAGTCGAGCAGCACGATGTCCGGCGGGGTTTCCTGTGCGAGCAGCAATGCTTCTTCACCATCAGGCGTGTGGCGGACTTCGAAATCCTCACGCCGGAAATGATAGGTGAGGAGCTCGGCCAGTGCCGCATCGTCCTCGACCAGCAACATGCGCGCGCGGCTCATATCAGGCCTCCGGCACTTCGGCTGCGTCGCGATCCGCCAGATACTGGCCGGTCGCGGCGAAATAGACCATTTCCGCGACATTGGTCGCGTGGTCGCCGATCCGTTCGAGATTCTTCACGACGAACAGCAGGTGCGCGACCTCGCTGATCGTGCGCGGATTTTCGACCATATAGGTGACGAGCGTGCGGAAGATGCTGTCGTAGAAATCGTCGAGCCGGTTGTCGCGTTCGATCACGCGGTTCGCGCCTTCGGCATCGCGGGCGGAGAAGGCGTCGAGCACGTCGTGCACCATCTCGCTCGCCATCTGCGCCATCGCCGGGATCACCGAAACCGCCTCGATCCGGTCGGTGCCCGACGGGTGGATCAGGGGAACGCGCTTGGCGATGTTCTTGGCATAATCGCCGATCCGCTCGACCACGCCGGCGATCTTGAGCGCAGCGACGACGTCGCGCAGATCGTCGGCCATCGGCGCGCGCAGCGCGATGACGCGCACGGCGAGCTTTTCGACTTCGGCCTCGATCGCATCGATCGCCTTGTCCTTGGTCCGGACCTGCTTGGCGAGCGCGACATCGCCGCGCTGAAGCGCGGTGATGGCATCGCCGATCGCCTCTTCGGCGAGGCCGCCCATCTGCGAGATCAGCGCGCGGAGGTGCTTGATGTCCTCGTCGAACGCCTTGACCGTATGTTCCTGACCGGTCGCCATTAGGGTTTAAACTCCAGTGGAATGAGGTCGAGACGGAGTGAGTTTTCGCGCCAGGCCAGGAGCGAGGAGGGAGCGATGCACAGGCATCGTGACCGACGAGCGACGACGTCTGGCGTGAAAACGCGCCCGCCGCTTCGCGGTTGCCGATGCAAGGCCGCCGAACTGCGTCGCTTGCTTGCGCGTAGCATTGCTACGCGACTGCGCTGCGCTCCTTGTCGGCGGCCTGGCATCGGCAATCTCGATCCTCATTCCACTGGAGTTTAAACCCTCAACCGTACCTTCCGGTGATATAGTCCTTGGTGCGCTCCTGGCGGGGCGCGGTGAAAATCTGGTCCGTTTCGCCATATTCGACGAGCGTACCGAGGTGGAAGAAGGCGGTGCGCTGGCTGACGCGCGCGGCCTGCTGCATATTGTGGGTGACGATCACGATCGCATATTTGCCGCGCAGCTCGTGGATCAGCTCCTCGATCTTTGCCGTCGCGATCGGGTCGAGTGCCGAGCATGGCTCGTCCATCAGGATGACTTCGGGATCGACCGCGATGGCACGCGCGATGCACAGCCGCTGCTGCTGGCCGCCCGACAGCGCGGTGCCGCTGTCCTGCAGCCGGTCCTTGACCTCTTCCCACAGGCCGGCGCGCTTGAGCGAACGCTCGACGATCGCATCCATGTCGCCGCGCGACCGCGCCAGGCCGTGAATGCGCGGTCCATAGGCGACGTTTTCATAGATCGACTTGGGGAAGGGGTTCGGCTTCTGGAACACCATGCCGACGCGGGCGCGCAACTGCACCACGTCCATCGCCTTGTCGTAAATGTCCTCACCGTCCAGCGTGATCCTGCCCTCGACCCGCGCACTGGCGACGGTGTCGTTCATGCGGTTGAGCGTGCGCAGGAAGGTCGACTTGCCGCAGCCCGACGGGCCGATGAACGCGGTCACATTGTCCATGTCGACATCGATCGACACGTCGCGGATCGCCTGTTTTTCGCCATAGAAGACATTGACGCCGCGCGCCGCCATCTTGGACACGGCATGCGCCGAGGCCGGAGCGGCGCTGTCGGCGGCGGTCTGAGCGTAATCGACTTGGGTCATCACCAGCGGGTCTCGAATTTGTTGCGAAGATAGATGGCAAGGGCGTTCATCGCGAGCAGGAATGCAAGCAGCACGATGATCGCCGCGCTCGTCTTTTCGATGAAGCCGCGGCTGACCTCGTCCGACCACAGGAAGATCTGGACGGGCAGCACGGTGGCGGGATCGAACACACCGCCCGGCGGGGTGACGATGAAGGCGCGCATGCCGATCAGCAGCAGCGGTGCGGTCTCACCCAGCGCGCGCGCCATGCCGATGATCGTGCCGGTCAGGATGCCGGGCAAAGCGAGCGGCAGGACATGGTGGAACACCACCTGCACCCGGCTGGCCCCGATGCCGAGCGCGGCGTCGCGGATCGATGGCGGCACCGCCTTGATCGCGTTGCGCCCGGCGATGACGATCACCGGCATGATCATCAGCGCGAGCGTGAGGCCACCGACCAGCGGGGCCGAGCGCGGCAGGCCGAGCGTGCCGAGGAACACCGCGAGGCCGAGCAGGCCGAAGATGATCGAGGGCACCGCCGCGAGATTGTTGATCGACACTTCGATCAGGTCGGTCCAGCGGTTCTTCGGCGCATATTCCTCAAGATAGACGGCCGAGAACACGCCGATCGGAAAAGCGATCAGCAGCGTTACCAGCATCGTCAGCATCGAGCCCTTGAGCGCGCCCCAGATGCCGACCGCGGTCGGATCGGTCGAGTCCGCGCGGCTCAGAAAATCGGCGTTGAAGCCGCTCTGCAGCGCGCCGCGTGCGCGCAGCTGCTGCACCAGCGCGCGGAATTCCGGCTCGCCACCGCCATCGGCGGCGGTGTCGAGCTCGCTCGATGCCGGAACCAAGATATGGGTGCTCTGGCTGAGCAGGTTCGGGTCCTGCTTGATCGCGTCGCGCACGGCGGTCCAGGCATTTTCCGCGATCAGCTCTTCGCCCATCGGCCCGAAAGCGGCGGTGGCGGCGGTGGCGACGCGGTCCTGAAGCCCGGCACCGGCCAGCGCGAGATCGGCGCCGCGCGTCGACAGCTGCGCACGATCGACCTCCAGCGGGGCCGATTTGAAGTCGATCGGCAGCGCCACTTCGGTCCGCATGAACCCGGCGGCACCGTTGCCGATCATCGTCGCGAGCAGGAAGAACAGGAAGGAGGCCGAGATCACGACCGCCGCCATCCCGATCCGCCGGAACCGGCGTTCGGAGCGATAGCGTTTGCGGATGCGCCTTTGCATCGCATCCGTCTTCCAGTCGGTGGGCGCGCGCTCCGCAGGCGCGGCGGTGCTGGGCCTATTCATATGCTTCGCGATACTTTTTCACGACGCGCAGGGCGACGATGTTGAGAAGGAAGGTAATCATGAACAGCGTCAGGCCCAGCGCGAAGGCGGCGAGGGTCTTGGGGCTGTCAAATTCCGCCTCACCGGTCAGCAGGTCGACGATCTGCTTGGTCACGGTGGTGGCGCTTTCCATCGGGTTGAGCGTGATGTTGGCGGCGCCGCTGGCGGCCATCACCACGATCATCGTTTCACCGATCGCGCGGCTGACGGCGAGCAGCACGCCCGCGACGACGCCGGGGAGCGCAGCGGGCAGCAGCACGCGGCGGATCGTTTCGCTGGTGGTCGCGCCCATCGCCAGGCTGCCGTCGCGCATCGCGCGCGGCACGGCGGCGATGCTGTCATCGGCCATCGACGACACGAACGGGATGATCATCACGCCCATCACCAGACCGGCGGCCAGCGCGCTTTCGGACGAGGCATAGGTGAAGCCGAGCGACACCGCGACGTCGCGGATCGCCGGGCCGACGGTCAGCGCGGCGAAATAGCCATAGACCACGGTCGGCACGCCGGCGAGAATCTCAAGCAGCGGCTTCATCCACTGGCGCACGGCGGGACGGGCATATTGCGTGAGGTAGATCGCGCTCATCAGCCCGAACGGGATCGCGACGAGCATCGCGATGACCGCGCCGATGAAGAAAGTACCCCAGAATAGCGGCACCGCGCCCAGCGTTGCACCCGGATCGGCCGGGTCGATCACCTGCGGGCTCCACAAAGTCCCGAACAGGAAGTCGGTCACCGGCACCATCGAGAAGAAGCGCAGCGATTCGAACAGCAGCGACAGGAAGATGCCGAGCGTGGTCAGGATCGCGATCAGCGATGCGACCAGCAGCACCAGCATCACCGTCCGCTCGACCCGGGTGCGGGCGCGGAAATCGGCCTTGATCCGGGTATAGGCGAACGCCCCGCAGGCAAAGGCGAGCAGGATCGCGATGCCGGTGCCGAGCCAGGCATAGAAGCGGCTGGCCTGCAGATAGGCCGGGGCAAGCTGTTCGGCGAGCGGGTAGAAGCCGTAATTGCCGCCGGCCGCCCGCGCGCGCACCTCGTTCAGGATTGCGTCGCGTTCATAGCCGAAGGCGGGCAGGGCGGACGCGCCCGGCGCGCGCAGCACCGCGTCGGTCGCCAGGCTGGGGGTGATGATCCCCCAGGCGACGATGAAGATCAGCGCCGGGATGATCGTCCACATCGCGACATACAGGCCGTGCTGACCGGGCAGCGAATGCAGCCGGTGCTTGCTGGCGGCCCCGAAGCGCGCGGCGCGCGCGCGTCCGGTCATCCAGGCGATGGCGCCCAGACCGATGACGAGGAAGAGAAGCGCGTAGATGTTCACCGGGCTGTCCCTGACCTTATTTCAGCGATGCGGGATCGAGCGGGGTTTCCAGGTCGATCGTCTTGGCCGCCGCGTCGCGTGCCGCCTGCGGGCTGGCGATCAGGCCGCGCTTCACCAGCGGACCGTCGGGCGCCCACATCGAGGCGTACTGGGTCAGGAACTCCTTGAGCCCCGGAACCGCCTTCAGATGCTGTTTCTTGACGTAGATGTAGAGCGAGCGGGCACCGGGGTAGCTGTTGCCGGCGATCGTTTCATAGCTGGGCGTCACGCCGTCGATCGGCACGCCGTGCAGCCGCTGCTTATTCTCTTCCAGATAGGAATAGCCGAAGATGCCGAGCGCATTGGGATCGGTCGACAGCTTCTGGACGATCAGATTGTCGTTCTCACCCGAGTCGATGTACGCCGCGTCACTGCGGATCAGCAGGCAGAGATTTTCGAAGGCGTTCTTGTCCGATTCCTTCAGCGCCTTGGCCTGCGGGTTCGCTTCCTCGCAGCCCGGCTCGAGGATCAGTTCCGCAAAGGCGTCGCGCGTGCCGCTGGTCGAGGGCGGGCCGAGCACCTTGATCGGGATGGCGGGCAGGGTCGGGTTGACGTCTTTCCACGTCTTGGCCGTGTTCGGCTTGCCCATCGGTTTGGCGGCGAGCGCGAGATAGACGTCCTTGCGGGTCAGCGTCATCTTCGGGCCGTTGTTCGATTCGGCCAGCGCGATGCCGTCGGAGCCGATCTGCACCTCGATGATGTCGGTCACGCCGTTCTTCTGGCACAGCTCCAGCTCGGACTTCTTCATCCGGCGCGAAGCGTTGACGATGTCGGGATGCGCAACGCCGATACCGCCGCAGAACAGCTTCATGCCGGCGCCGGTGCCGCCCTGTTCGATCACCGGGGCCTTGGCCTGGCTGTTCTTGTTGACGAATGCCTCAGCCACGGCGGTGGTGAACGGGTAGACGGTCGAGGAACCGACGACCTTGATCTGGTCGCGCGTCGCTTGCTGGTTGCAGGCGGCAAGGGCCAGCGCCGAAAGCGCGATCAATGGAAAACTGCGCATCGAAAATATCCCTGCGACCGTGGCGATTCGGTTGTGGGCGGCCGCGTCCCTCGCGAGGCGGCCTCTGTTTCAAATGCGTGACGTTATGATGACACCGGCTCCGAAACCGGTGCGGGTGGCAGCAGGATGGTGACCGATGTTCCTTCACCGACGGTGCTGGCGATGTCGAGCCGGCCGCGATGGCGTTCGACGATATGTTTTACGATGGCGAGGCCAAGGCCGGTGCCGCCCGCCGCGCGGCTGCGGCTCGAATCGACGCGATAGAAACGCTCGGTCAGGCGGGGGAGATGCTCGGGTGCGATGCCCTCGCTGACATCGGTGACGGTCAGCCGCACCATGGTCGCACCGCCACCGTCAAGCGTGACCGTCACCGGCGTTCCGGGGCGCCCATATTTCATCGCGTTGCCGACGATATTATGCAGCAGCTGTGACAGCTGGATCCGGTCGCCGCGTATCGCCGGGACACGGCCCAGCCTGAGTGCGATGTCGGCGGCGCGGTCGGGCTTGAGCGCGGCGAGTTCGTCCCACACCTGCGCGATCAAGGCGCCGAGGTCGATACGGTCATCGGGCGCGCGATATTTTTCCGCCTCGATCCGCGACAGCGAGATGAGGTCGTCGATCAGCCGCTGCATCCGCCGCGCTTCGTTATCCATCACCTTCAGGAACCGGGCGCGGGTTTCGGGATCGTCGGCGACATCCTCCAGCGTTTCGATAAAGCCGAGGATCGAGGCGAGCGGGGTACGCAGTTCGTGGCTGGCATTGGCGACGAAATCGACCCGCATCCGGTCCGCCGCATGCGCGCCGGTACGGTCGCTCAGATGCACCACGCGGCTGCCATCGGGCAGCGTGCGCAGCCGCATCTCCCAGCGCTGGTCGTGGGTGCCGAGCCCGACCAGATGGATCGGACCGGCCGGTGCGCCGTCCGCCGGGTTAAGCAGGCGTTCGGCGGCGGCGGGATGGCGGATCGCAACGCGCACATCCTCCCCCAATATATGCTCGCCCAGCAGCGTGCGCGCCGCGTGGTTGGTCGCCGCGACGCGCTGCCCCTCGACCAGCAGCATCGGTTCGAACACCGCCTCGATTGCTTCGGCGACACCAGCGGGGATGCCGCGCGACGGAGGCGGCGGGGCTGCTTCGATTGCGGGTTCGTCGGGCGGGGGGGCGGCGATCAGCGCGGCGAGCGTCGCGCCGACCAGCGCGATGCCGCCCGCCTGCGGCCCGGTGGTCACCCAGGCGACGATCGCGGTGATCAGAATCGTGACGAGTGCGGCAATGGTGCGGGGCGCGGACAGGCTGGGCATGTCACCCTGCCTAACCGATTGCAGAGCGATTCACACTTGTGAAAGGCGGTTGTGCGAAGGATGAGTACATTATGGCCGACACCACGACCCCCAAGGACCGATCCCCGAACGGACCGCGCCGGACCGGAGCAAGCCGACGCGCGCTGATGCTGGGCGCGGTGAGCGCATCGGCGATCGTGTCGATCAAGCCCGCACTCGCCCAGACGGCGGGGTCGGTGCTGAATTGCGAGATCCCGGTTCCCGATGCCGGGCGCGCGGGCAATTATATCGCGGCCGATGGATCGCTGGTCCCTGCGGGCACGCCCGGGGCGTTCCCGCCGGCCGGACGCAATTTCAAGGGCGAAGAGGTCAGGCAGGCGCTGAATGGCGCGAACCTGCCCGGCACCACCTATGACCAGAGCCGCGCCTATACCAATTACATCCGCCGGCTGCAGCGCGGGACCAGCGGCTTTACCTGTTTCGCATCGCTTCAGATGCCGCGCGGGTAACGCCGCGTGACCCGCTACCGCGCCGCGCCCGCCGCGACGCTGCGGATCGAACCGCTCGATGCGCTGACTTTGATCTATCATCGCGCTTCGGGGATCACGCATCTGGTCGATTCGCCGGTGCCCGAGCTGCTGGAGTTGCTGGCCGAGCCGTTGACGCTCGATCAGGCATTGGCGGCACTGACCGATCGGTTCGATCTGGTCGATCCCGACCGCGACGCGCTTGCCGCGCGGATCGACGAGCTGGTCGCCTCCGGGCTGGTGGAGCGGCTGTGATGCGCCACGCCACCATGCTGCGGATCGGGCCGGTGGGGTTCCGTATCGGCAGCGACTGGCGCGCGCCGATCGCGGTGCTGGACGATCTCTACCGTGACTATCCGCAGCCTCAGGACGGCATTCCCGATTTCACCGTGCGCCTGTTCGCCGCGCGGTTGTGGCGGCGCTGGATCCGCCCGGCGGTGCATCTGGGCGGCGATTTCGTGATTCCGGAGGCGGCGCCGCTGCCGCTGGCGCAGGGGGTGCTGGCGGCGGAAATGGCGATGAACCTGCAGATGGCGCTGGGACAGCGGCGCTATCTGTTGCTCCACGCCTCGGCGGTCGAGAAGGACGGCCGCGCGCTGCTGATGACCGGCGAAAGCGGGGCGGGCAAGTCGACGCTCGCCGCGCTGCTGATGGCGCGCGGGTGGCGGCTGATGGGCGACGAGTTCGCGCTGCTCGACCCGGCGACGGGGATGTTGCATGGCTTTCCGCGGCTGATCAGCCTGAAGAATCAAGCCATCGGGGTGATGGAGGCGGCACTGCCCGATGCGCGCTGGGGGCCGTTGCTCAAGGGTACGCCGAAGGGCGATATCCGCCACCTCGTCCCCGACGCCCGCGCGATTGCCGCGATGGATGCGCCAGCCAAGCCAGCGCTGATCCTGTTCCCCGCATTCGGCCATCAGGTCGCCGAGCGCGCGGTCGAGCCGAGCGAATGTTTCGTGCGGCTGACACAAGCATCGACCAACTATGTCGCGCTGGGTGAGGCCGGGTTCGATGCGCTGACCGGCCTGGTGCGCGGGGTGCCGGCGCGAGCGATCGACTATCCCGACACCGACGGCGCGATTGCGCTGGTCGAGCGGCTGTGGGGGGAACTGGCGTGATGCCTCAGCCGTCACCCCGGCGAAAGCCGGAGCCCATCTCCTGCAATCGCCAAGCGTCGCCACAGCTGTTGTGCGCGTGGATGGTCCGAGAGATAGGCCCCCGCTTTCGCGGGGGTGACGAAGGGGGGATGTGGTGAGCGGCGCGCTGGTCGCCCGCGCGCTGCGCGATCCGGCGTCGGTGCTGGCGCTGGATGCGGCGGGCTGGACCGCGTTGTTGTGCGCCGCGCGGGCCGAGACGCTGATCGGGACGCTGGCGCACCGGGTCGAGGGGCTGCCGATCCCGGCGGCGGCGGCGCGGGTGCTGGCGGACGCGCGCGCGGCGGCGGAGCAGGGGCGGCTGGCGGCTTTGTGGGAGGCGGAGATGGCGCGGCGTGCGCTGGCGCCGTCCGGCATGCCGGTGGTGCTGCTCAAGGGCACCGCATTCGTCGCGAGCGGACTGGCGGCGGGGCAGGGGCGGCAGATCGGCGATCTCGACATCTTGGTCCCGCGCGAGCGGATCGAGGAGGCGGAGGCACTGCTGCTGTCCGCCGGATGGGAGTGGGTCAAGCCCGACCCCTATGACGACGCCTATTACCGCCGCTGGATGCACGAACTGCCGCCGTTGATTCATCGCGAGCGTGACCGGATGATCGATGTCCACCACACGATCCTGCCGCTCACCGCGCGGGTGACGCCCGATGCGGCGGCGCTGATCGCCAGTGCGGTGCCGCTGGGCAATGGCCTGTCGGTGCTGTCGCGTGAGGATATCGTGATTCACGCTGCCGCGCACCTGTTCGCCGATGGCGATTTGCAGGGCGGCTTGCGTAACCTGTGGGATATCCACTGCCTGTGCGACGAGTTTGGCGGGGTGGGGTTCGACCTCGCCCTCGCGGCCTGCGCGGCTCGGCACGGCCTGACCCGTGAGGTTGAGCGCGCGTTGCGGCTATCGGCGTATCTGTTCGGCGAAGGGGCCGCGCTGACGCTGGCCGATCGCGTCTATGTCCGCCGCCTGCTTGCCCGCGACGGCTGGGGTCGCCGCACGCGCAAGCTGACCGAATTCGCCTTCTACCTGCGCGGCCATTGGCTGCGCATGCCGCCGCTCATGCTGGCGCGGCATTTGTGGACCAAGTGGCGAAAAGGCTATCGCCCGGTCGGATGAGAATGGGCACGAGCGCGTGATGGCCGCGCGATTCCGTCAGGCGCTGTCTGAGCATGTTCCGCGTCCTGATCCGGTCGCGGCGAGCAGGTCGGCGCTGGTGTCGAGCAGCGTGCCGTCGAGGTCGAACCCGACGATAGCGAACGGAACATCGGTCATCGCGCCAAATGCCGGTGCCGCTATGGAAATTGCAACATGATCGTGGCAGTGCGCCCGCCAGGGGGAGCTATCTACCGATGACCAAGCCGATCGCCGCGATCATCCTTGCCGCCGGAAGCGGGACACGGATGAAGTCCGATACGCACAAGGTTTTGCACCGGATCGCGGGCAAGTCGATGCTGTTGCACCTGACCGACGCCTTCACTGCGGCGGGCGCGGCGGAGAAGGTTGTCGTGGTCGGCGCGCGGCGCGAGCAGGTCGAGGCGGCGGTTGCGCCGCTGGGCGTTGGAATCGCGCATCAGGCCGAACAGCTCGGCACCGCGCACGCGACGCTGATGGCGCGTGAGGCGCTCGCCGGGTTCGACGGCACCGTGATCGTCGCGTTCGGCGACACGCCCTTCCTGTCGGCGCAGACGATATCGGCGATGGCGGCGCGGCTCGATGCGGCGGATGCGCCGCGCGTCGCGGTGCTCGGCTTCCGTCCGGACGACGCCAAGGCCTATGGCCGGATCATCGCCGATGCCGATGGCGCGATCGCCAAGATGGTCGAGTATAAGGACGCGACCCCGGAGGAGCGCGCGGTCGATCTGTGCAATTCGGGCGTCACCGCGGTGCGCGCCGCCGATCTGTGGCCGCTGCTCGACCGGGTCGGCAACGACAATGCGGCGGGCGAATATTACCTGCCCGACATCGTCATGCTCGCATTGGCGGATGGCGACCGCGCGGTGGTGGTCGAGACCGATGCCGATGAGGTGATCGGGATCAACAGCCGCGCCGAACTCGCCTATGCCGAGGAGCGCTGGCAGGCGGCACGGCGCGCGCAGGCGATGGCCGATGGCGCGACGCTGATCGCGCCAGACACGGTGTGGTTCGCGCATGATACCGTCCTGGGCCGCGACGTGACGGTGGAGCCGAACGTGGTGTTCGGCCCCGGCGTCACCGTGGCGGACGGCGTGACCATCCGCGCCTTCTGCCATATCGAGGGTGCGGTGATCGCGACCGGGGCGGAGGTCGGCCCCTATGCGCGCCTTCGCCCCGGCACGGTGCTGGGCGAGAAGAGCAAGGTCGGCAATTTCGTCGAGACCAAGAAAGCGGTGCTGGGCAAGGGGGCAAAGGCCAACCACCTGACCTATCTGGGCGACGCGGTGGTGGGCGAGGGCGCGAATATCGGCGCCGGCACCATCACCTGTAACTATGACGGCTTCTTCAAATATCCGACGGTGATCGGCGCGGGGGCGTTTGTCGGATCGAACAGCGCGCTGGTCGCTCCGGTCAGCATCGGCGACGGCGCGATCGTCGGCGCGGGCAGCGTGGTGACCAAGGATGTCGAGGCCGATGCGCTGGCGCTGGTCCGCCCCGAACAGACCGCGCGCGCCGGCTGGGCGAAGCGATTCCGCGCGGCGATGGCGGCCCGAAAGGCAGCGAAATGAGCGACATTTACGAAGGCAAGCCGTTCCTGAAGCTGCTCGACGCCTATGTCCTCGATGCCATTGGCGCGCTCGATGCCGACAGCGACGCGGCGCTCACGGCGCAGGAGCCGGCATTCCACGCGCTGTTCGGTGCGACCGGCGACTGGCGCAGTATCGTCGTTCAGCGGATGCAGTTCCCCGAAGGCATGGCGGGCGCGATCAACGAGGTCTGGACCAAGGGTCGCGCGAGGTTCGTCGCCGCGCAGGGCCATGAACCCGACCCGGTCGAATTCGTGCGGAACTTCGTCGACAGCAAGTTCCCGCATTGACATGATATCATGATATGATATCAGTATATCAATGACTCGCATCCTTGCCGATTTGCCCGATGAGGACATTAAATGGCTCGACCAGCGCGCTGCCGAGCTGGGCAAGTCGCGTGCGTCGGTGCTGCGTGAAGCCGTCGCAGCCTACAGGGCCGAGGCACCGAAGGACTGGCTGGAGATCGGATTCGGCGCTTGGAAGGACCGCGATGACATTGGCGACGCCGTCGATTGGCAGCGACGCGAACGCGCATCATGGACCCGCCCGTGGGACGATGACTATGAAGAGGTCAAGGCCGAGTTCCCCGACCTGTTCGATGCCGAAGATGATCGCCAGCGGCAGATCTATCTCGACATGAGCAAGGGGCGTTACCCCGATCCGAAGAAGCCCGCCAAGTGAGCGGCTTCGCGTTCGACTCCAATATCCTGATCGACGCGCTCAAGGGTCTGGAGCCTGCGCGCGACGAACTGCGCCGCGCGACGTCGGGCGGCGCGCGCGCGTGGATCAGCCGCATGGTGTGGATCGAAGTGCTGTCCAAAGGATCGGGCGAGGGCCTCCGCCGCGCGGAAATCCTGCTCTCCGGCTTCGGCATCGACGAAATGGATGTCGAGATCGCGACCCGCGCCGCCAGCCTGCGTCGGGAGCGTCAGCGGTTGCGCTCGCCCGATGCCGTCATCCTCGCCACCGCGATGCTGCGCGGCCGCGTCCTCGTCACCCGTAACACCAGGGATTTCCCGGCGAACATGCCGGGGATCCGTGTCCCCTATACCCTCTAGAGTCGAGAGCAGACCCCATGTGTGGAATCGTTGGAATCCTGGGCAATGACGCGGTTGCCGACCGGCTGCTCGATGGCCTGAAGCGGCTGGAATATCGCGGCTATGACTCGGCCGGCATCGCCACGATCGTCGATGGCGGGATCGCGCGTCGCCGCGCATCGGGCAAGCTGGTCAACCTTGGCAAGGTGCTGGCCGAAGACCCGCTGCCCGGCAATGTCGGCATCGCGCATACCCGCTGGGCGACGCATGGCGGCCCGACCACCAACAACGCCCACCCGCATGCGACGGGTGAGGTCGCACTGGTCCACAACGGCATCATCGAGAATTTCAAGCCGCTGCGCGAGGAACTGCTGGCGCGCGGCCGCGTGTTCGAGAGCGAGACCGACACCGAAATCGTCGCGCATCTGGTGAGCGAGCAGGTCGAGGCTGGCCTTGATCCGGTTGCGGCGGTCAAGGCGGTGCTCCCGCGCCTGCACGGCGCCTTCGCGCTCGCGATCCTGTTCCGCAGCCATCCCGACATGCTGATCGGCGCGCGGCTCGGCTCGCCGCTGGTCGTGGGCTATGGGGAAGGGGAGACCTATCTCGGCTCCGACGCGCTCGCGCTCGCGCCGCTGACCCAGCGCATTTCGTATCTGGAGGAAGGCGACTGGGTCGTCCTGACCCGCGACGGCGCGCAGGTCTATGATGTCGAGAACAACGCCGTCGAGCGGCCGATCGTCAATTCGGGCGCATCGGGCCAGCTGATCGACAAGGGCAATCACCGCCACTTCATGGCGAAGGAAATCTACGAGCAGCCGATCGTCGTGGCACAGACGCTGCGCGGCTATCTCCAGCGGCTTGAAGAGAAGGTAACGCTCCCCATCCCCGAATTCGACCTGTCCGCGATCCGCCGCGTCACCATCGTCGCGTGCGGCACCAGCTATTACGCCGGGATGGTCGCCAAATACTGGTTCGAGCAATTTGCGCGCGTCGCGGTCGACATCGATGTCGCCAGCGAGTTCCGCTATCGCGCGCCGGTGATGGAGCCGGGCGGGCTGATGATCGTCATCAGCCAGTCGGGCGAGACCGCCGACACGCTCGCCGCCTTGCGCCACGCCAAGGCGGAGGGGCAGACGATCGCCGCCGTCGTCAACGTGCCGACCAGCACGATGGCGCGCGAGGCCGACCTGCTGCTGCCCACCCATGCCGGGCCGGAGATCGGCGTCGCATCGACCAAGGCGTTCACCTGCCAGCTCGCGGTGCTCGCCGCGCTCGCCGCGAACCTGGCCAAGGCCAAGGGGCGGATGGACCGCGACGAGGAGAAGGAGATCGTCCTCCACCTCGCCGAAGCCCCCGCTGCGCTCAACGATGCGCTGAGCCGCGACGAGGCGATCGAGGCGATGGCGGGCAGCGTCGCCGGCGCGCGCGACGTCCTCTATCTCGGCCGCGGCACCGACTATCCGCTGGCGATGGAAGGTGCGCTGAAGCTCAAGGAAATCAGCTATATCCATGCCGAAGGCTATGCCGCAGGCGAAATGAAGCACGGCCCGATCGCGCTGATCGACGAAAACGTCCCCGTCATCGTCATCGCGCCGAGCGGCCCGCTGTTCGAAAAGACCGTCAGCAACATGCAGGAAGTGCAGGCGCGCGGCGGCAAGGTCGTGCTGATCTCTGACGCGGAGGGGATTGCGGCTGCGGGCGAGAATTGCCTCGCGACGATCGAGATGCCCAGGGTCCACCCGCTGATCGCGCCGATCGTCTATGCCGTGCCGGTGCAGCTTCTGGCGTACCACGTCGCGGTGGCGAAGGGGACCGACGTCGACCAGCCTCGCAACCTTGCCAAGTCGGTGACGGTGGAGTGATAGTGGAGTGACCGGGCGGGCCTGACTTGACGGGCAGTCATTTCACCGCGACCTTCGGCTGACTTACCGGAGAAAGCCAGTGACTGCGTATCTGCTTCCGATTGCCGCCGCCCTGCTGGTTTCGCCTGCTCAGGACAAGGCGTCACCGGGCAAGGAAGCCGAAACCCCGACTGTGGTCATCACTGGCCAGGTCGGCGACGCACGCCGTGCCTTTGAAGAGTGCCGGGCCCGTCAGTGTCCGCCGCTGGAGGATATGGCGACGTCGCTTCGCTATGCCGAGGCGTTGTTCGTCGCTGGCGATTACCAGGACGCGCGGGGCATTCTGCGCGGGGCGACGGGGCGTAACGGCAAGCATGCATCCGATCATCCCCGGGAAGTGGGCGCACTCTATCGCGCCGCCTCGCGCATTGCCGCCCATCTTGGCGAGGGGCAGGAATATGAACGTCGCGCCCATGGGATGGTGCGGGCGCTGAAGGCGGGATTGCCGGATGACTCGCCCGAAGTGCTGCTTGCCCAGGTCGAGGTGGCGCGGACCCAGACCAGCCTTGGCAATTATCCGGCGGCAATGGCGCTGCTGAGCACGGCACATTCGGCGGCAGAGCGTTCGGATCAGCGCGCGGTGCAGGGGATCGTGGCGGTGCGGCTGGCCGCACTCAAGCATCTGACCGGCGGGCGCGGTGATGCGCGCAGGCTGCTGGCGCCGATCCTGGCCTGGAACGACCCGGCCCTTGCCCAGGTGCAGCTCGCCGCGCGTATCCTGATCGCGCGGTTCGACCGCGCGGAGGGCAAGCCGGACAATGTCGATTCGCTGGTCGCGGCGTTGCGCGCCCAGCCGGGGCAGCCGCCGATGCTGCTCAAACAGGATGCGTTCCGGATCGACTGGTATGATCCGCGCGGCGCCCGCCAGGCGGTGGGGGAGGCGGGCACGGTCCGCGCCGAGCATTGGAATGAACCCGATGTGCACAAGCGCTGGGCGGATGTCGGTTTCTGGATCCGCGCCGACGGGTCCGTCGAGGATGTCGAAATTCTGCGTTCGAGCCGCGCGGATCCGGAATGGACCGGGCCTGTGCTCACGCAGTTCCGAAGCCGAGTCTATGCCCCGTCCAACGACCCGGCGGCGCAGGGCTGGTACCGGGTCGAACGGGTCAGCATCACGGCATTGTGGGACAAGGTCACCGGCACCCACCGCAGGGTCCGTGCACCCCGTTTCCGGGTCGAAAGCCTCGATATGACGATCGAACAGCCAAAGGGCTGATCGTCCCCGGCGCCCGGTAGTGCGGCATGGGCATGGCTGGCCGGGGTCGGCCGGTCATGCCGATGGTTGCGGCATCGCCCATTCGAATCCAGCTGTCGATGCCGCGTAGCGCGGCAATCCTGAGTTGCTGCGCGCGTCACACACCCGCCCCGACCATAGATGCAGATCATCCGTTTGCCTGACCGGGCTGGCGGTGCAGTCCGGCGCTTGACAAAGTGGGTCACCGAATCGTATTTATATGATAAATAGATGCGATTAGAACTCTGGGAGGATCACTGATGTCGCGCCGCATAATTCGATTTGTTTCAGCTGCTACGGTCTCTGCCATCGCACTCTACCCCGCATGCGTGCAGGCACAGACTGCCGACGAAGGCGCGGCGGCAGAGGAGGTCGTTGTCACGGGTCTGCGCGCATCGCTTCGCGATGCACTGCAGGCAAAGCGGGCCAATCCAGTGGTTACGGAGACGATCAGTGCAAAGGACATCGGCGCATTGCCGAATGTCACGATCGCCGAGGAATTGTCGCGTCTTCCCGGCGTGAACACGACGCGGGATCGCGGTAACGCCAGCCAGGCCGCAGTCCGTGGTCTCGGGCCGCGCCTGGTCCTGGGTCTGGTCAACGGCCGGGAGGTCGCATCGTCGGAACCCGACCGCAATGTTCGCTGGGAAATCTACCCGGCCGAAATCGTTTCGAGCGCCACGATCTACAAGTCGCAGGGGGCGGATCTGATCGCCGGCGGCGTGGCGGCGACGATCGATATCCGTACCTTGCGTCCGCTGGACTATTCCGGCCCGTCGCTGGTCGGGCGTGCCGGGGCGATTTACAATGACGGGGGGCGCGACATCCCCGACTATACGGGCTGGGGACAGCGCGGCAGCCTGCAATATGTCGGCAAACTTTCCGACACGCTCGGCTTTGTTGCCGGGGGAACCTATCAGCGCCAGAAAAATGGATTCAGTTCGTTCCAGGGCTGGGGGTACAACACGGCCGATACCGGCAATCCGCCGACGACGGCGGGTGGTGCCCAGATCAATGCCCCCTGGGGCGCGCAGACCGAAGCAAAGGGGCTGACCGAAACGCGCTGGAGCGCGACCGGAGCCATTCAGTGGAAGCCGAATGCGGACTGGGATGTCAATCTTGACCTGCTCTATTCGAAGGTGAAGATCGATGAGCAGCAGAGCCAGCAATGGTTTGGTCGCTCAAATGGCTGGGGCGAATGGGGCGGTTCCGTTGGTACCGCGTCGAGCATCTATCGGCCTGGAAACTATACCCTGGTCGGCAATACGATTGTCGCCGCCACATTGAACAATTTTTCATCCGTTACCAATGTTCTTGCCCAGTATGACGAAGACAAGGACCTGTTTGTAACCGGCCTGAACGCAAAATACAGCGACGGCGTTACGACCGCGAAGTTCGACATTTCCTATTCGCGGGCCAAGCGCAACAATCAATGGGCCGCGATCGCGACCGAATCCTATCCGTCGAGCACCAGTTTTTCGACTGCGGCGGGTGTTGTCCCGTCAGTGTCGGTCAGCACGAACCCGGCCGATCCGGCCAGCCAGGTTGTGCAAAGCTATTTTCCGGGCCTGTACAATGGGCCGGACAATCTGGCCGACGAACTTGCCGCCGCCCAGGCGGATTTCTACCGCAACTTCGAAACAGGTTTCTTCAAGGGCGCGGGCGTCGGGCTGCGCTACGCCTCGCGCGTGAAGAGCTTCAGCGCTTCGACCGCCAGTGTCGCTACGCGCACGGGCGGGGGGCTTTCCATCCCGTCAAGCGCGCTGACATCCTTTGCGGTGAGTGACTTCTCTGCGCCAAATCTGTTGTGGGGCGACTATAACAGCCTTGCCGCCAGCCTGCTGACCATCGGCACGCCTACCGCCGACAGCAGCAGATACTGGCGGGTGAAGGAGGATAATTTCGAAGGCTATTTCGTTGCCGATTTCGAAAGCGGGATCCTGTCCGGCAATGTCGGAGTGCGCCTGGTCAATGTGTCGACTCACAGCGACGCATTCTCGGCCGTCACGTCATGGAATGGTTCGGCGAATGTGACGACGATTACGCCAGTGCGTGAGAATAACGACTATTTCCGGGCATTGCCGAGCCTCAACATGAATTTCGACCTGACTTCGGAGCTCAAGTTGCGGGCGGGTGTCGCGCGGGTCATTGCGCGTCCGCCGCTGGACGAGCTGCGTGCCAATCAGACGCTGAGCTTCTACCCCCCCTTCCAGGAGGGGTCGGCCGGGAACCCCCAGCTTGAGCCGTTCATGGCGACGCAGGGCGATCTGTCGCTTGAATGGTATTTCCACAAGGACGCGCTGTTTGCGGTTTCCGCTTACTATAAGGATGTCGATACCAATATCGGCTATGCACAGACACCGCGTGTGATCGGCGGGAACACCTATCTGATCACTGGACCGGCCAATGGCGCTGGCGGCTATATCGCGGGTGTCGAAACCACGTTCCAGACGCCGTTCTATTTCATACCGGGGCTTGAGAATTTCGGGGTCTACGCGAATGCGGCGTTCGTCGATTCCAATATCGAGGAACTGGCCCCGGCGAGCAATCCTCTTGCCGCCGTCGGTCTTGCCGAATTCACCGGTCAGGCAGATCTATGGTATTCCGCACATGGTCTGGATGCGCGGGTCTCGGTAAAATACCATAGCCCCTATACCGTCATCTATGGATGGGATGCGTCGAGCCTGACCCGTCTGGAAGCAGAGACGACGATCGGTGCAAGCATTTCCTATGCGATCAACCAGAATATTGCGGTCAGGCTTCAGGCGAACAACCTGACCAATCAGGCCGCACGCTTCTACTGGAACAATGATCCCAATCAGATTGCGCGCTATGAAAAATATGGCCGCAACTATCTGGCGGACATCACATTCAAATTCTGATGCGGGCTTCATCCCGGCCGGAAGGCCGGGATGGGGAACTGTCCGGAGCAAAAAAGGGGGGCGTCTGCGGACGCCCCCCTTTTGCTGTATCTGCGGCCCGCAATGCTCAGGCCAGGGTTGCGTCCGGCGACGCTGGAAAGGCGCCTATTCGGCCTTGCGATAGCTGTGGCTGAGAAAATCCATCACCGGCAGGGCGTTGTGCTTGCCCAGATCGAACCACGCCGCATTCTCCCAGCTTGAACCGGTTCCCCATCGCGTCTTGCAACGGGTGGAAACCCAGTCGGGAGCCCAGTAGATTACGCCGTTGCCGCCATTATCGGCGACGATCTGGGTCAGATCGATCATGTAGCGCCGCTGCCCCTGTTCGGTCGCGGGATAGCCCGGGCTCAACGTGTCGGGGCCCAGAAGGTTGATCGTCTGGTCCGACCACTGACCGGAAAACGGATAGGCGGTTTCAACGACCATCACGTCGGCGCCATAGCGTTTGCGCGAAGCTGCGATGACCTCACCCAGCCCCGCCATGCTCATTTTCGACCATTTCGCGTAATAGCTGATGCCGATGATGTCATAATCCATCACCCCGGCCAGCGTCGCATCGTCGAACCACGGAATGACATGTTCCGGCTGGGCAATATGCAGCATCACCTTGATCGGCCTGGCGGTTTCGCGGGACACTTCGCGTACCGCCCGAACCCCGGCGTTGAGCAGCCGCGCATTGCGCGCCCAGTTGATCGGCTTGTCCTTTGTCCCGCCCATGATCTCGGGGTTGGTTTCGTTGCCGACCTGAACCATGGCGGGCATCTGCCCCTCCGCATGCAGGCGCATCAGGATGTCGCGGGTATAGGCGTGCAGGGCTGTCTCCTGCTCCGCCAGGCTCATCTTGGCCCAGGCGGCGGGAGGAATCTGCTTTTCGCCGTCCGCCCAATCGTCGGAATAATGGAAGTCGAGCAGCACCGTCAGGCCGGCGGCATGGGCGCGCCGGATCGTCTTCAGCACATCGTCATAGCTGCTGTAGCGCGTCCAGTCGGGATTGTTCCAGATCCGTACGCGGACGATGTTGCCGCCCTTTTCCTTCAGCAGCACGAACGGATCGACCGGCTTTCCCGCGTTGCGAAACACGGCGCCGCAATCCTCCATCTCGTTGGTGAACGACAGGTCCGCGCCAAGGTAGAAGGGCTTGGCCTCCTTCGCCGCGACCGCCGATGCGGGGAGCGCAAGCGCGCACAAGGCGGCGGAAACAAACAGTTTTGGAACACGCATGTCGGTCTAGATTCCCTGATGGAAATTGAGGTCGATCGATGCCGGGGCAACGCCCTCGGCGGTCACGTGAAGGCGGGCAAGGCCGGGTTGTCCGGCACTTTGCACGATCGCCTGCGCCAGTCCGTTGAAGGCACGCCGCGCATGGCCCTTGTCGGGTTCCAGCGATGTCGGATTGCCATTGCCCACACCGATCAGCCGTACCGGTCCTGACAGGGTGAAGTTGAGGGGCAGATCGGCGGTGGGCACCAGATTGCCCGCGCGATCGGTCACTTCAGCCCGGATCATCGCCACGTCGCGACCATCGGCGGCAAGGCGCCGGCGTTCGGTGGACAGGCGCAGGCGTGCGGCCGGCCCGGCGGTGACGCGCTGATCGCGCGCGACGACTCTGCCCTGCGCGATTCCGACCGCCTCGATCCGTCCGGGGGCATAGGGGACCTGCCATTCCAGATGGCCGTTGCGGGGCATGGCTTTTCTGCCCAGGCTCTTGCCGTTGAGCCGCAATTCGACCTCCGGACAATTGCCATGCACCCAGACGTCGATGGGTTTGCCCTCAGAGCCAGCCCAGTTCCAGTGCGGCAAAAGATGCACCAGCGGCTGTTCGGGACGCCACCAGGCGCGGTAGTAATAGTAATTGTCCTTGGGAAAACCGCACAGGTCCATGACCCCGAAATAGCTGGAAACCGCCGGGAAATCGGTGAACGGCGTGGGCTCTCCGCGATAATCGAAGCCGGTCCAGATAAATCCGCCGGCGATATAGGGACTGTTGTCGACGATCGTCCACCACGCCTCCGCCGTCGATGCCCACCAGGGATGTTCGGTGTCATAGGCGCGCACGATCTTGCGCGCGGGATCGTTGCGATAGGCGCCGCGCGTCGCGACCGTGCTGCCGGTTTCCGATCCGATGACCGGCTTGCCGGGATGGCGCCGGTGCCAATCGGCAATCTTGTCGATGCGATAGTTGAACCCGACGACATCGACCGCATCCGCCGCACCGCCATCCCAGCCGGAATCCATCGCCTGGGTGGTCTGCCGGGTCGGATCTAGCTGCTTGCACCGCGCGGCAAGCGCCCGTGAAATGCGATAGCCGCGCGCGGTGCCCTGATGCGGCTCTTCATTGCCGACCGACCACAGGATGATCGACGGGTGGTTGCGCGAACTCAGGATCATCCGGTCCAGTTCGGCCATCGCTTCGCTGCTGGCGCTGTTCCGCCGGGTTTCGGCGATCATCATCACGCCGTCGCGGTCGCAGATGTCGAGCAGCGCCTGGCTGGGCGGATTATGGGCGCTGCGCCACGCATTGACCCCCATCTCCTTCGACCGCGCCACCCGCCATGCATGCAGCGCGTCGGGGATGGCCGATCCCACCCCGGCATGATCCTGATGGTTGCAGACCCCGAGCAGCTTCAGCGGTTTGCCGTTGATCGAAAAGCCGGTCGTGGCATCGAAATGGACCGTGCGCACGCCAAAGCTGGTGTCGACTTCATCGACGACCACGCCATCGCGCAGGATGACGGAACGAAGGCGATAGAGAAACGGCGTGTCCGGGTGCCATAAGCGCGGCGCCGCCAGGGCGATCTGCGCCGCCACGTCATCGGTCGCATGGCCGGACAGGGCAAGCGGCTGTTCGACCGGCGCACCGACGGGGGTGCCGTCCGGGCCCATGATTGCGTGCCGCAGGATCAGGCTGGCGTCGCTCTCCTGCGCATTGGCCACCGTCGTCAGGACATCGACGACCGCATCGCCCCCGGTCACGCGCGGGCGCACGCACACCCCCCATTGCGGGATATGACAGGGGGCCGCGCTGACTAGCCGCACATTGCGATAGATCCCCGCGCCTTCGTAGAACCAGCCTTCACCCAGGCTGGCATCGACGCGCACGGCCAGCACATTGGGGCCGCCGTCAAAGTCCAGAAATTCGCCGATATCGACGCGGAACGGGGCATAGCCGCTCTCGCTGCCCCCGGCGACATAGCCGTTGACGAAGACGATCGAGTCCCGGAACACGCCGTCAAACTCGATCCAGACGCTGCGCCCGCGATCCGCCGGGCCGACCGGAAGATGGCGGCGATACCAGCCCACGCTATGCTCGGGCCAGTCGCGGCCGATTGCCTTGAACCCGTGCGCGGCGGGCGCATAATCATCGGGCGCAATCGCGGCTGTCGGCTCGGCAAAGGGAAGCTCGACCGCCCAGTCATGCGGAACCTGCACCGCGCGCCAGTGCCGATCGTCAAACTCCGGCATGGCCGCGCGCGCCGTGTCCCGGCCCGGCTTGGCATAGGTCCGCTGATTGCGACCGAAATCGAAATCCCGTCCCTGATCGCTGGCATGGCCGAGGTGGAAGCGCCAGTCGGCGTCAAGCCACACGGCGCGGCGGGTTGGCGCGTCGGCGTCTCCGGGCAGCGCGGACGATGCCTGAACCGGCGGCGACGCGATGCCACCGGCCAGAAGCGCGGTGCCGGCGAGGCCTGTCGCGATCGCATCGCGGCGACTGAGGGATGTGGGGCCGGTCATGGTCAGAACTCGAATGCGTCGATGGCGTGGACGGTGCCGAGCATCATCGCATCGGCAACCAGGATCAGCGGGTCGACATCGACGCTGGACGCGCCGGTCGCGACCAGATCCGCGAACCGGGCATAGAGGCGGGGATATTCCGCATCGTCCGGCCCATCCTGCGGCTGATCCCCGATGGTCAGCCGATGCCCGCCGTCGGTCAGGGTCAGCGGCCCGGCATCGGTGACGATGTCGATCGTCCATTGCTGATGCCCGTCATGCAGAATGTCGAAATCGCATTCCACCGCGCCATGCTGATCGTGGCGCAGCGACAGCGCCGCGCGCATCGGTGCGGCGCGATTTCGCGGAATGAACAGATCCGCCCCCTCCAGCGCCAGCATACCGGGCAGGATCGCGGTCAGGATTGACAGCGCGTTGATGCCCGGATCGAATGCGCCGAACCCGCCCGGACCCAGCAGCCAGTCCTGCCCCGGATGCCATTGCCGCACATCCTCGCGCCAGCGCACGCGCACCTGTTCGACATTGCGGTCGGCCAGCCATGCCCGCGCCGCATCGACGGCGGCGGTTTCGCGCGAATGCCAGGTGGCAAACAGCGTGCGGCCGGCCTTTGCCGCCTCGACCTCCATCGCGCGCACCTGCGACACAGCGGTGGCGGGCGGCTTTTCCAGCATCACATGCTTTCCGGCGCGCAGTGCGGTGACGGCGATGCCGGTTCGAATCGCGGGCGGGGTGCAGATGGTGATGGCATCCAGTTCCGGCGCTGCAGCCAGCATCGCGTCGATACTTTGATACGCCGCGATGCCCGGAATGACATGGCGGGGACTTGCCGTCGCGACCAGTTCGAAGCGCGGATCCGCCGTGATTGCCGGCAGGTGCTGATCCAGTGCGATCTTGCCGACACCCACCAGCCCAAGCCTGATTCTGCTCTCCACCATCCACGCTCACCCTTATTGCTTTACTTTTATATGATATATATGCTCAAAGGCGTCAATGGCATCGTCCGGCGGCGCATCGCGCGACGTCGTGCCGCGCGGCCGGGTCTCGCCCGTTCGCGAATGTGGAGAGATTTGCGGGATATGAAGGGCAAGGACACCAAGCCAAAATTGCGGTCGCGCGCGTGGTTCGACGATCCGTCATCGCCCGACATGACCGCGCTCTACCTCGAACGCTATCTGAACTATGGCCTGACGATCGAGGAGCTGCAGTCCGACCGCCCGATCATCGGCATCGCACAGACCGGCAGTGACCTGTCACCCTGCAACCGCCACCATATCGTGCTGGCAAGCCGGGTGCGCGACGGCATCCGCGACGCGGGCGGGATTCCGATCGAATTTCCAACGCATCCCATTCAGGAAACCGGCAAGCGCCCGACCGCGGGCCTCGATCGCAACCTTGCCTATCTCAGCCTGGTCGAAACGCTGTTCGGCTATCCGCTGGACGGCGTCGTGCTGACCATCGGCTGCGACAAGACCACGCCAGCGTGCCTGATGGCCGCGGCAACGGTCAACATCCCGGCAATCGCGCTGTCGGTCGGGCCGATGCTCAACGGTCACCATCGGGGTGAACGTACCGGCAGCGGCACGATCGTGTGGAAGGCGCGGCAAATGCTCAGCCGTGGCGAGATCGACTACAGGGGCTTTATCGAACTGGTCGCGTCGTCGGCGCCCTCGACCGGCTATTGCAACACCATGGGCACCGCCACGACGATGAATTCGCTGACGGAGGCGCTGGGCATGAGCCTGCCCGGCAACGCCGCAATCCCGGCACCCTATCGCGACCGTCAGGAAAGCGCCTTCCTCACCGGGCGGCAGATCGTCGAGATGGTCCATGCCGATCGCAAGCCGTCGGACATTCTGACCCGCGCGGCGTTCCTCAACGCGATCCGCGTCAATTCGGCGATCGGCGGCAGCACCAATGCGCCGATCCATCTGAACGCGATTGCGCGGCATGTCGGTGCGGAGCTTTCGATCGACGATTGGGAGGCGCATGGCGCCGATGTGCCGCTGCTGGTCAATATGCAGCCGGCTGGCGAGTTTCTGGGCGAGGACTATTACCGCGCCGGGGGCGTTCCTGCGGTGATGGGCGAACTGTATCGCGCCGGGCTGCTGGATGGCACGGCATTGAGCGTCAATGGCCGGACGCTTGCGGAAAATGTCGGCGAAGCGCGGATCGAGGATGATCGCGTGATCCGCCCGCTGGCCGACCCGCTGTTGCCCGCCGCCGGGCTGACCGTGCTGTCGGGCAATCTGTTCGATGCGGCGGTGATGAAAACCAGCGTGATCGGTGCCGATTTCCGCGCCCGCTATCTGTCCGACCCCGACGATCCCGATGCGTTTGAAGGCGATGTGGTCGTGTTCGATGGTCCGGAGGATTATCATCAGCGTATCGACGATCCGGCATTGGGCGTGACCGAACGCACGATTCTGGTGATCCGCGGTGCCGGGCCGCTGGGCTATCCGGGCGGGGCCGAAGTGGTGAACATGCGGCCCCCCGCAGCGCTGATCCGCGCCGGGATCGATGCCTTGCCCTGTATCGGTGACGGTCGCCAATCGGGCACGTCGGCCAGCCCCTCGATCCTCAACGCCAGCCCCGAGGCTGCGGTGGGCGGCGGGTTGGCGCTGCTGCGTACCGGCGACCGGCTGCGCGTCGATCTGAAGGCGCGCAGCGTCAATCTGCTGATTTCCGATCAGGAACTGGAAGAACGCCGGGCACAGAACCACGCCAACCCCTTCTCCGGCCCGGAAAGCCAGACGCCGTGGCATGAGATTGCGCGCCGCGAGACCGGTCAGTTTGCCGGCGGCGCGGTGATCGAGAGCGCGGTCAAATATCAGCGTATCGCGCAGACCAAGGGTCTGCCGCGCGACAGCCACTAGGTCATCGGACGATGGCGGAGTGGAGCGTCCCGCATCCCGGTCGGCGCGACCGGCCGGGCCAGGGCATCGGTTGGTCGGTGCGGGATGCCGTGCCCTGCCGGGGCGACATAACGGGCCAGACGCTACGCAACCATGTGCTTGCCGACGACGCCGGCCGGCCCGGTCCAGAGGGTGAGATATCCGAACCTGTGTTCATTACCAGCGTCGATGACGGGGCGCGGGTGTCAATCGGCGCCGTGTTCGGCGACCAGTGCCTGGACGTCGCTGATGATGGCGGCCATCGCCGTGCGCGCGGCCGCAGCATCGCGCGCGCAGATGGCATCCTTGACCGCGCCATGAGCCTGCAGGTCGGCGGAGCGTCCGACAATCCGGTTGGTGAAACGGATCGAAGTGCGCAGCGCTGTGGCAACAAGATCGCGAAACTGTGCGAAAAACGGATTGCCGCTGGCCCGCAGGATCGCAAGGTGGAATGCGATGTCGGCGTCGAGAGGGTCGTCATCGCCACGTTCGGCCGCGACCATGCGCGCATAACCGGCTTCGATCAGTGCCAGCCCCTTCTCATCTGCCGCAGTGGCTGCCAGGGCGGCGGCCATCGGTTCGATGGCAGAGCGCAACTCACTGAAGTCGTTCAGCAACTGGATGGAGAATTTGCGGTCCAGCAGCCAGCGCAGGACATCGGCATCGAACAGGTTCCAGTTATGCACCGGTTGCACACTGGTGCCCTGGCGCGGCCGCGCCGTCAGCAAGCCTTTGGCGGTCAGCATCTTGACGGCTTCGCGCGTGACCGAGCGGCTGACCCCATGCGTGGTGGAAAGTTCGGCTTCGGTCGGAAACGGGCTGTTTTCAAACGCCCCGACAACAATCTGTTTTCCAAGATGTTCGAGCAGACCATAGGTCAGGTTCCGCCCCAGGCCGTTTCGGTCGTCGTGGAATGGAGCGTCCATCGGTATCCAGGGCCTCGGTCTCAGTTAAATAATATAAATAGACAAAGTCGGGCCTTGGCAAGGGCGTCGGGCCAATTGTCGCGACATGCGCGCTGAGGGCGTTCGCATATGGGAGGGAGTCAGGATATGCCGCTTGCACCAATCGATATAGCCGTCGTTATCGGCTACGCGATCTTCATCTTTGCCCTGGCGCAATGGGTCAGCCGGACAAAGGCGGGCACAAGCCAGGGCAGCACGGACTATTTCCTGGCATCGCGTTCGCTGCCCTGGTGGGCGATCGGCGCGTCGCTGATCGCGGCGAACATCTCTGCGGAGCAGATCGTCGGCATGGCCGGGTCGGGCTATGCCATCGGTCTGGCGATCGCATCCTATGAATGGATGGCCGCCGCGACCCTGCTGATCGTCGGCAAATTCTTCCTCCCGATCTTCCTGAAGCATCAGATCACGACGATGCCGCAGTTTCTGGAAACGCGCTTCGGACCGACCATCCGCAGCGTCATGGCGGTATTCTGGCTGGCGCTGTACATCTTCGTGAACCTGACCTCGATTCTCTGGCTGGGGTCGATCGCGGTGACACAGGTCGCGGGCGTCGATCAGGATATTGCGCTGGCGGGTCTCGGGATCTTCGCGCTGCTCTATCAGCTGCGCGGCGGTCTGAAGGCGGTCGCGCTGACCGACATCGTCCAGGTCGCCCTGCTCGTCATGGGCGGGCTCATCATCTCGTGGCTGACCCTTGGCAAGATCGGCGAAGGCGCGGGTGTCGTGGCCGGCTTTACGAAGCTGATGGCGGCGGTGCCGGGCCATTTCGACATGATCCTCTCGCCCGACAGCCCGCATTACAAGGACTTGCCGGGCATTGGCGTGCTGATCGGCGGGATGTGGATCGCCAACCTGTCCTATTGGGGATGCAACCAGTATATCATCCAGCGCGCGCTCGCCGCGAAGTCGCTGGGCGAGGCACAGCGCGGGATCGTGTTTGCGGCCTTCCTCAAGCTGTTGATGCCGGCCATCATCGTGCTGCCGGGAATTGCCGCCGTGCTGCTCGCGCCCGGTCTCGACAAGCCGGATCAGGCCTATCCGGCGATGATGGCGCTGCTGCCCTCGGGCTTGCTGGGGCTGGTCTTTGCCGCGCTGATGGCCGCGATCATCGCGTCCACGGCCAGCAAGATCAATTCGATCGCGACGATCTTCACGCTGGACATCTATGCCCGCCGGTTCCGTCCCGACGCATCGGAAACCCATCTGGTGCGGATCGGACAGGTCGCCGCCGTCATCGCCACCGTGATCGGCATCATCGCGGCCCGGCCCCTGCTGGGCGGACTGGACCAGGCGTTCCAGTATATCCAGGAATTCTCCGGCTTTGTGACGCCGGGGATCACGGTGATCTTCCTGACCGGCCTGTTCTGGCCGCGCGCGACCGAACTGGGTGCACTGGTCGGGGCGGTGGCGTCGGTGGCGATGAGCTTCGTCTTCTGGCTCCCGGCCGACATGGGCGGATCGGCGATGCTGAATGCCGTGCCGTTCCTGGACCGTATGGCGATCGTGTTCTTTGCCGCGCTGGGCCTGACCGTGCTTGTGTCCCTGCTTCGTCCCGCGCCGACCCGGGCGGATGGCGGCATCCTGGCCGGGGTCGACTTCAGGACCTCGCGTGGCTTTGGCGTGGCGTCGGCCATTATCATCGCCCTGCTGGTGGCGCTCTATTGGACATGGTGGTGAACATGGCTGATCCCGCGCTGATCGCGATTGACTGGGGGACGACCAATCGACGCATTTTCGTGCTCGATCGCGATGGGGAGGTGCGTTCTACGCGGCGCGACGGCAACGGGCTGGTCGCCATGCAGGGGGGCGATTTCGCCAGCGAGATTGCCGCGATCCGTTCCGAACTGGGTGATCTTCCCGTCATTCTGGCGGGCATGATCGGCTCCAGCCGGGGTTGGGTCGACGTGCCCTATCTTTCATGCCCTGCCGGGCTTGGCGATCTTGCCAGGTCGCTACACTGGGTCGAGGCGGGGCGCACTGCGATCGTTCCGGGACTGTCTGACCCTGAGGGCGATGTGATGCGCGGGGAAGAGGTGCAGTTGCTGGGCGCAGTCAGCGCCGGGCTGGCATCCAGCGGTGGGTTGCTGTGCCAGCCGGGTACGCATTGCAAATGGGGCAGGGTCGCGGGCGGCGCTATCGCCGGCTTTTCGACCGCCATGACCGGCGAGCTGTTTGCGCTTTTGAAATCACACAGCCTGTTGGCCGATTTTCTGGGCGGGGATGTGTCCGATGGTCCGGCCTTTCGCGAAGGCGTCGCGAGGGGCATTTCGGGGAGCCTGTCGCGCGACCTGTTCGGGGTCCGTGCGGCGCGTCTCCTGAACATGCGGACGCTGGAGGACAGCGCGGCCTATGCCTCGGGATTGCTGATCGGCCATGATGTCAGCGGAGCCGGAATCGCGGCGGGCCAGCCGGTATCCGTTCTTGCCGACCCGCATCTGGGCGCTCTCTATTGCACGGCGATTGCGATTGCGGGCGGAGCGCCGGTCATTGTCGATAGCCACGCCGCCTTTGTCGCAGGCGTTGCGCAGATATGGAATGAAAGCCAGTCATGACGAATTCCCAAGACGATTTTCGAGACGCGCTGAACCGGTGCCCGCTGGTGGCCATCCTGCGTGGTGTCCGGCCGGATGAAGTCGAGGCGATTGCCGACGCCATTGTCGAATCCGGTTTCAGCATGATCGAAGTACCGCTGAATTCGCCCGATCCGCTGAATTCGATCAGCCGCATTGCCGCGCGCTACGGGCCTGGCATTCTGGTTGGTGCGGGAACCGTGCTGACGGTGCAGGATGTGGCCGCAGTCCAGGCTGCCGGGGGCCGTCTTGTCGTCGCTCCGAACAGCAACGCTGAAGTCATCGCGGCGGCGGTGCGTGCCGGTATGATCTGTCTGCCAGGATATTTCACTCCGACAGAAGCCTTTGCCGCGCTTGCCGCTGGTGCGACCGGCCTCAAGCTGTTCCCGGCCGAAGCCGCAAGCCCGACCGTCGTCAAGGCACATCGCGCGGTGCTTCCCCGCTCCGTGCCGCTCCTTGCGGTCGGAGGGGTCACGCCGGAGAATCTGGCGGATTGGGCGCAGGCGGGGGCCAATGGAGCCGGACTTGGGTCCATGCTCTATAAGGCGGGGGCAAGTGCTGCGGAGGTTCGTGCAAAGGCGCAGGCCTTTGCGACCACCGCGCAGGGGATCAGCTGGAGCGACCTTTGATCCGGCGGGCGGGCAACCGCATCCATGCCGAGCGTGCCGAAGCACCATAGCGTGAGCCGATGACGTCACATGCCAGCCTTGGGCGAACGCTCGCGAATGGGCGGCTGGAGCGGGTGAAGGGAATCGAACCCTCGTCGTGAGCTTGGGAAGCTCCTGCTCTACCATTGAGCTACACCCGCGAGGCGCGCCGAAATCGATGGTTTGCGTGTCGTTGTCAAGCGGCATCGCGCCCGGCCGCGCGATCCGGTGGCTGGCGCGGGACATGAATGCGGCGTCATCCGCTAATTTCAGATTATCCATTCTGGGTATCTCTTTGCTATCTCCTGCCGTGCTTCTCTTCACCCCCGGTGCGAAACGGGGCCGGAGATGGAGCGGCGAGCACTCTTTCTTTCGGCAACATGATTGCTCGCGGGGAGCGTTGCCCGTGAATGCCGAATCTGCGTCGGACACGACGCTGCAGCGCGGTGGGGATCGCCGTGCGGATGGCCGGACCACCACCCTGTTTCAGGTGGCGCGCCTGCTCACCATGTGCGGCACCCAGCATCTGTGCTTGATCCGCAACATCGGCCCAGGCGGGATGATGCTGGAAATCTATGCGCCGCTGGAGCCGGGGATGCGGGTACGGATCGAGCCCAAGGTATGCGATCCGGTCGACGGAGAAGTGCGCTGGACGCAGGAGGGGCAGGCAGGCATCGTCTTTGACGTCCCGATCGACGTCCACGCCTATCTTAACGTCCATAATGTGCTGCTGCCCGATCAGCTGCCACGCTGCCCGCGCGTCACGACGCAGCTGCGCGCACGGCTGCGGATCGGGGCGGTGTGGCATCTGGTGCCGCTGATCGACCTGTCACAGGGCGGGGTGAAGGTCGAAACCGATCTGCCGGTCGCGCTGGGTCAGGGGGTGGAGATCGACATTCCCGGCATCGGCACGCTGGGCGCGCATGTCCGCTGGGTGCGCGGCGAGCGCGTCGGGCTGGTGTTTACCTGCCCGCTGCGGCTGGCGCTGGTGGCGCGGTGGATCGCGACCCATGGCGCTGCACAGGGCGCGACCTGTGCAGCGTAAGGCGCATTAGATCCGTTTTCAGTTGATCGGCACCGGCCCGCTCCCCCACCCGGTTACCCAGTGACAGGCTATTCTATGGGTGGCCGGGTGGGGGAGCGGGCCGGTGCCGCTTCAGCAAAGCTGAAGACGACTTAATCGATCGTGCGTGCGAGCTCGCGGTTGAGCCACAGCGCGACCAGCGTGCCGACTGCGCCCGACAACAGATAGGCACCCGCCGCCAGCAGGCCGAACTCCGACGACAGCCACAGCGCCGCCAGCGGCGCGAAGCCCGCGCCGAACAGCCAGGCAAGGTCGGAGGTCAGCGACGACCCGGTATAGCGGTGACGCTGCTGGAAGCTGGCCGACAGCGCGCCCGACGACTGGCCGAACGACAGGCCGAGCAGGGCAAAGCCGAGCAGCATGAACGCCGCTTCGCCGGCTTCACCCATTTCCAGCAGCTGCGGCGCGAAGCCGCTGAACGCAGCGATGGCGGCGGCAGTGGCGGCGAGCACGGTGCGGCGCCCGACGCGGTCGGCAAGATAGCCCGAGGCGATGATCGCCCCGACGCCGAGCGCGGCGGCGACCGCCTCGATCGCGAGGAAGCGGACCGGCGACTCCTCGGTGTAGAGGAACACCCAGGACAGCGGGAACACGGTGACCATGTGGAACATGGCAAAGCTCGCCAGCGGGGCGAAGGCGCCGAGGATGATCGTGCGCCAGTTCGACCGGATCGTTTCGGTCATCGGGGCCGGCTGCAGCTCGCGCCGCTCGAACAGGGTCGCATATTCGGGCGTCACCACGATGCGCAGGCGCGCGAACAGCGCCACGACGTTGATCGCGAAGGCGACGAAGAACGGATAGCGCCAGCCCCAGTCGAGGAAATCCTGTGCGGGCAGGGCGGTGATCAGGAACATGAACAACAGGCTGGCGACGATCAGGCCGAGCGGCGCGCCGAGCTGTGGCACCATCGCATACCAGCCGCGCTTGCCCTCCGGCGCGTTGAGCGCGAGCAGCGACGCAAGACCGTCCCATGATCCGCCCAGCGCGACGCCCTGGCCCATGCGGAACAGCGCGAGCAGCAGCGCCGACCCGACACCGATCGACGCATAGCCGGGGAGGAAGGCGATCGCCGCGGTCGAACCGCCGAGCAGGAACAGCGCGATGGTGAGCTTTGCGCCGCGGCCATAGGCGCGGTCGATCGCGGTGAAGATCATCGTGCCGACAGGCCGCGCGACAAAGGCGAGCGCAAAGATCGCGAACGACCACAAGGTCCCGTGCAGCGGATCCAGATGCGGGAACACCAGCGACGGGAACACCAGCACCGACGCGATGGCATAGACGAAGAAGTCGAAGAATTCGGACGTGCGCCCGATCACCACGCCGATCGCAATCTCGCCCGGGGCGATCTTGTGCCCGTCCTGCGGCCCGTCGGAATTGACCGCGCGCGCATCACGCTCGGCTTGCATGGTTGGGACGGTTTCGGCGCTCATTCCAGTCTTCCCGGCTTGCCCCGCTGACGCGGCGCGACTCACTCATGCGGAACAGTGTCGGCTTCCCGCAGCGAAAACGCACTGCTGCATTGATGGGCATCAAGGGATTGGACAAAATGTCCTATGTGCGCGCCGGGGGCAGGGGCGTAGGCGCGCATCATGGCCCAGAACCCTGTCCGATTCCGCCATCGCCTTCGCCCCCTGCTGGCGCTCGCCGCGCTGCCTTTGCTGTCCGGCTGTGGGCTGATCGTCCTCGACCCCGCCGGTGAAGTGGCGCGGCAACAGGGCAATCTGGTGATGATCTCCACCGCGCTGATGCTGCTGATCATCGTCCCGGTGATGGCAACGACGGTGTTCTTCGCCTTTAAATATCGCGCGGCGAACCAGGACGCGCCCTATGATCCCGATTGGGACCATTCGACCCAGCTGGAGCTGCTGATCTGGGCCGCGCCGCTGCTGATCATCATCTGCCTTGGCGCGTTGACCTGGGTCGGCACGCATCTGCTCGACCCCTATCGCCCGCTCGCCGCGCCGAAGGCGCAAGCGTCCGGGGTGCCGATCCCCGATCGCGAAAAGCCGCTGGAGGTGCAGGTCGTCGCGCTCGACTGGAAATGGCTGTTCATCTACCCCGAACAGGGGATTGCGACGGTGAACGAATTCGCCGCGCCGGTGGATCGCCCGATCCGCTTCCGCATCGCGTCCTCGACCGTGATGAACAGCTTCTACATCCCGGCGCTCGCGGGCCAGATCTATGCGATGCCGGGCATGGAGACCAAGCTGCACGGAATCTTCAACCAGACCGGCAATTTCGTCGGCTTCTCCGCCAATTATTCGGGCGCCGGCTTCTCCAACATGCGCTTCGCCGCGAAGAGCATGGAGCGCGGCAAGTTCGACGCATGGGTGGCGCAGGTGAAGGGGACGGCAACGCCGCTCGACCGCGCAACCTATCTCAAGCTCGAACGCCCAAGCGAAAAGGAGCCGGTGCGCCGCTTCGCACAGGTCGAACCGAACCTGTTCGACCGCGTCGTCAACCTGTGCGTCGAGCCGGGCAAGATGTGCATGCACGACATGATGGCGATCGACGCGCGCGGCGGGCTGGGCCTGGCCGGCACCTATAATGTCCGCGACCTTGCCTATGACAAGTTCGCCGCGCGCGGCACGCTGCCGACGCTCAACACCCGCTATGTCGCCGCCGTCTGCACCACGCCGATGGTGCCGATGACCGGCCCCGATCCCAAGCCGGTGGACAGCCGCCCGCTGACCGGCGCCGGCCTGTCGCGCGTGCGCCAGTCGACCCCGCCGGTCGCGCGTACCGCGATGACCGACATTCCCGCCCTTCCGGAAAGCTGAGTAAGCCCGTGTCCGATCCCATTGCGCATCCCGCCCCGCCGGTCGATCCGATCTTCGGACGCCTGTCGCTCGACTCGATCCCGCTGCACGAACCGATCCTGATCGTCACCTTTGCGGTGGTCGCGATCGGCGGCATCGCGATGCTGGCGCTGCTCACCAAATATCGCCTGTGGGGCTATCTGTGGAAGGAGTGGTTCACGAGCGTGGACCACAAGAAGATCGGGATCATGTACATGGTCCTGGGCCTGATCATGTTCCTGCGCGGCTTTGCCGATGCGATCATGATGCGGTTGCAGCAGGCGATGGCGTTCGGCGGGAACGAAGGCTATCTGAACGCGCACCATTACGACCAGATCTTCACCGCCCATGGCGTGATCATGATCTTCTTCGTGGCGATGCCGTTCATCACCGGCCTGATGAACTATGTCGTCCCGCTGCAGATCGGCGCGCGCGACGTCAGCTTCCCGTTCCTCAACAATTTCAGCTTCTGGATGACCGCGGCGGGCGCGGCGCTGACCATGGTGTCGCTGTTCGTCGGCGAATATGCCCAGACCGGCTGGCTCGCCTATCCGCCGCTGTCGGGGATTACCTACAGCCCCAATGTCGGCGTCGATTATTACATATGGTCGCTACAGATAGCGGGCGTCGGGAC
This sequence comes from uncultured Stakelama sp., assembly GCA_964393565.1. Lineage (GTDB taxonomy): Bacteria > Pseudomonadota > Alphaproteobacteria > Sphingomonadales > Sphingomonadaceae > Sphingomonas. Next base: position 45,757 of record CAYMUJ010000012.1, read on the forward strand.
GACATTGTCCGGCATCAACCTGATCGTCACCATCCTGAAGCTGCGCGCGCCGGGCATGGGCCTGATGAAGATGCCGGTGTTCACCTGGACGTCGCTGTGCGCCAACATCCTGATCGTCGCCAGCTTCCCGGTGCTGACCGCCGTGCTCGCTTTGCTCGGGCTGGATCGGTACGCGGGGACCAACTTCTTCACGAACGACTTCGGCGGATCGTCGATGATGTACGTGAACCTGATCTGGATCTGGGGCCATCCTGAGGTCTATATCCTGATCCTGCCGCTGTTCGGCGTGTTCAGCGAAGTGACCTCGACCTTCTCGGGCAAGCGGCTCTTCGGCTATACCTCGATGGTCTATGCGACGGTGGTCATCACCATCCTGTCCTACGTCGTGTGGCTCCACCATTTCTTCACCATGGGGTCGGGGGCGAGCGTCAACAGCTTCTTCGGCATCACCACCATGGTGATCTCGATCCCGACGGGGGCGAAGCTCTTCAACTGGCTGTTCACCATGTATCGCGGGCGCATCCGGTTCGAACTGCCGATGATGTGGACGGTCGCCTTCATGCTGACCTTCACCATCGGCGGCATGACCGGCGTGCTGCTCGCGGTGCCGCCGGCGGACTTCGTGCTGCA
>CAYMUJ010000013.1:0-45498 GCA_964393565.1 uncultured Stakelama sp.
AATATGTGAACTTCTATTCGCCCGCGCTGACGGTCCACCGCGACTGGCGGTGAGGGGCCTTAGAGCGTCGCGGTTTCGACCGTCAGTCCGGGGATGGTGGCGGCCGTAATTGCCGAGCCGAAGGTGATCTCGCGCTGCTCGGCGTAGCTCCCATCGGTGGGCGACCATAGCTGGTGGATGGCCCGTTCGTTGACGTCGACAACCCAGTATTCCGGGATATTGTGCCGCGCGTAGAGCGTCACCTTGGTGCCCATATCCTTTGCGCGGGAAGAGGTGGCAACCTCAATGACCAGCCCCACTGACGAAAGCGGTACTGGCCCGGCTCCGCGCGGCTCGCTGGTCAGCAGCAGATCCGGATCCGGCAGGCTATGCTCGTCAACAGCAAGGCTGACCTCCACCAACGGTGTCAGGGGGGAGCCTAGTTCCTTCAGCCTGTCCCGAAGCGCGTCGTAAAGCCCCATTTTGATCACGCCGTGGGGACGGTATTGCGGACTCATGACGATGATGTCCCCCTCGATCAGCTCGGTCCGCAACCCCTCAAAGGCACCTGCTTCAAACAGTGTCAGATAGTCGTCGACCTTGAGCCGATATTTGCCCGGAGGCGGGGAGACATCCTGCGCGGTCATATGACTATCCTATCATAGCACGCGCTGCCCTCAATCCCCCGTCACGCGCAGCGGCCCCAGGTCGCCCAGGCCCACCGTGCCACTAGCCATGGCCAGCATCCGGTCGAGGCTCTTCTTGGCCTTCAACCGGATATCCTCGGCAATCTCGATCCGCGGTTCGAGGTCGCGCAGCGCCACGTAGAGCTTTTCCAGCGTGTTGAGCGCCATGTAGGGGCAGATGTTGCAGTTGCAGTTGCCGTCCGCACCGGGGGCGCCGATGAAGGTCTTTTCCGGGACTGCCTTTTCCATCTGGTGGATGATGTGCGGTTCGGTTGCGACGATCAGCGTGTCGCCGTCGAAATCCTTGGCGAACTGCAGGATGCCGCTGGTCGATCCGACATAATCGGCGTGGTCGAGCACATGCGGCGGGCATTCCGGGTGCGCGGCGACGGGGGCGTTCGGGTGCTGTGCCTTGAGCTTGAGCAGCTCGGTCTCGCTGAACGCTTCATGCACGATGCACACGCCCGGCCACAGCAGCATGTCGCGGCCCATCTTGCGGTTGATATAGCCGCCGAGATGCTTGTCGGGGCCGAAGATGATCTTCTGTTCCGGCGGGATCTGGCTGAGGATCTTTTCCGCCGACGAGCTGGTGACGATGATGTCGCTGAGCGCCTTCACCTCGACCGAGCAGTTGATATAGGTCAGTGCGATATGGTCGGGATGCTGCGCGCGGAAGGCGGCGAACTGATCGGGCGGGCAGCTGTCCTCCAGGCTGCAGCCGGCGTTCATGTCGGGCAGGATCACGGTCTTGTCGGGCGAGAGGATCTTGGCCGTTTCGGCCATGAAGCGCACGCCGCAGAATGCGATCACCTCGGCATCGGTCTCGGCCGCCTTGCGGCTCAGTTCAAGGCTGTCGCCGACGAAATCGGCGAGGTCCTGAATTTCCGGCTTCTGGTAATAATGCGCCAGGATGACCGCGTTGCGCTCCTTGCGCAGGCGGTCGATCTCCGCGCGGATGTCGATCCCCGACAGGTCGGTGCGTGCGTTCATCGTGATGCCCTTTGATACTTCAGTCTGGCCGGTACGATTCAGCGAAGCTGAAAACGAATCCGCGCTCACATGGCCGTGTCGGGCACGCGGTTCAACCCATTGGTGGCATCGGGCCGAACTCAAGCGGCGCGACCGATGCACCCGGCGTCCCTGCCGTAACCCAGCCATAGATGGCGTCACCGAGCGGCGAGTAGACAATCGCCTCGGTCCCGGCAAACATGGCGATCATCGCACCGGCCCCCCATAGCCATGCGTGATGGACATGCCCGGTGCGGAGCAGGTCGCGGATCATCCCGGCAACCGGAAAGATCAGGCCGCAAGCCATTGCGATCTGATAGGACCAGGGGATCATCAGCGGCATGGGCAGCAATCGTCCGAAGCCGGGGCCGAGCAGCGCCGCCATCGCGCAGAGCTGCAGGCGCCGGTGCCAGTCGGTGCGGTGGCGTAGCGCAACCGCAGCGCTGGTCAGGCCGGCGAAGAGAATTACCAGCAGCGGGTTGGCAATCAGGAAATGTTGCGGCCGGAAGAAAAAGAACGCCTGTGCCGCCTGGATGCGCCAGATGGTTACGGCAAAACCGGCGATCACCATCGCCATGACCCAGCCAGCGGCGAGCCAGCCCAACCGGCGGTGCAGCGCGCGCGGGCCGCGAGTTCCGAGAAATGTCTGGGTTACATAGATCAATACCCAGCCAAAGAAAATTACCGCGTGCACGTGGACGAATAATGGAGCGCCGAAACTCGACCGGCCCATCACGAAATGAAAGCTGAAGCCGATAACCAGAATGAGCGCCATAAGAATTGCGCTAATTTCGAAAAATCGCGAATCGGGCGAACGGAACATCGTCGCGTGATTTGTCAAAGTTGCCATCAGCTGCCCCCGCAACCTGAATGATTGTCAGGCAATAGCATGGCGTTGTGCATTCGCGAACGATTAGTTTGTCTGGCCCTCACGCGCCGCGTGTTCGCGCATGACCTGATCGACCGGCTTGGACATGTCCCAGCGTTCGCCGTCGCGCAGCGTGCGTTCGGGCGGGAAGGTGACGACGATGCGAACCTCGCCCAGTCCGGCGGCGGCGAGTGGCTGGGCGAGCAGGCGGGCGATGGCGGCGCGCCCGAGTTCGCGGGCCTGCGCCATCCGCTCGGGGCTCTTTGCCTCGCGCTCCGCCACTGCGGTCGCCCGGGCGGAGGTGCTTTTGCTCAGCGCCTCAGCCGCCTCGCGCGTGACGAACAGGCCCTTGGTCTCGACGAGCGTGCGACGGCCTTCGTCGGTGTTGGCCGGAGCGACGGTGACGTCGGGCGCATCGACGATCAGCGTGCGGGTCTGGTCGTTCCATTGCAGATCGCCTGCTTCGAGCCGCGACACATCGACGAAATAGCTGACCGAATAGGGCATCTTCACGACCTGATCGCTGCGTAACAGGCCGAGGCCGCGGGTGTCGGACGCGGTTGCCTGAACCGTGCCGGTCAGTTCCGCGACCTTGAGCGTGCCGGCGCCATCAAGACGCGCGGTGACGATCTGGGTAACCGGATCGCCGCCATCTGCGGGGAGGGTTTCAAGCCGCGTTTCGGCGAAGCGATCCCATGCGACCCAGGCCGCAGCAAGCGTGACCGCCAGTGCCGCGATCACGAGCATGATGCGGCGTGTGCGATCCGTCACGCGGCGCTCTGCCACCGGCCTGCGGCTTCTTTGGCAAGGCCCCGGTTCTGGAGGTCGAGGAGATGTGCCAGTACGGAGCGGCCTGCTGCTCCAGCCAGCCGGGGATCAAGCCCGACATACATGCGATCGACCATATCCGGGATTGCGCCGACCTGTTCAGCGAGCAGGCGCAGAATCTGTCCTTCCCGCTGTTTGCGATGGCCCATCATGCCACGCGCCAGACGATGCGGTGTGGTCACTTCCGCGCCATGGGCCGGGTAATAGATGCGGTCATCACGTGCGAGCAGCTTGCCCAGGCTGGCCATATAGGCGCCCATATCGCCATCGGGCGGGGCGACGACGCTGGTCGACCAGCCCATGATGTGATCGCCGGTGAACAGCGCCCCGCTTTCGATCAGCGCGAAGCAGAGATGGTTGGAGGTGTGGCCGGGCGTCGCGACGGCTTCGAGTGTCCAGCCGTCGCCCGATATGCGCTCGCCATCGGCCAGCACGCGGTCGGGCGCATAGTCGCGGTCGAATGCGGCATCCGAACGCGGCCCGTCATCGTCGAGCGCGAGCGGGGCGCAGCCGATGATCGGCGCGCCGGTTGCCGCGGCGAGCGGGCGGCTGGCCGGACTATGGTCGCGATGGGTGTGGGTGCACAGGATCGCGCGGACGGGGCGACCGGCGATCGCGGCGCGCAGTGCGTCGAGATGATCGGGAAGGTCCGGGCCGGGATCGATCACGGCCAGGTCGGCGGTGCCGACCAGATAGGTCTGCGTGCCGGTATAGGTGAAGGGCGAGGGGTTGGCCGCCAGAACCCGACCCACCAGCGGTTCGAGCTGTATCACCATGCCGGTCGCTGTGTCATTCATAGGGCAGAAATGGCGGTTCATCGCGTTCTGCACAAGCCTTGCCCGCGTGGCTGCGGGCATCCGGTCGGGGCACTGCGACAGCGCCCCGACCGGTGCGATCAGTATTTGATCCGCGCTTCGAGGCCGAAGGTGCGCGGATTGATCACGCTCTGACGGAGATAGCGCAGCCTTACACCGTCGTTCAGTCCGACGCGCGAGCGATCGTTGGAGATCGCGTTCACGGCATAGGTGTCGAAGATGTTGTTGGCGAACAGTCCGATGCTGAAGCGATCCGTATCGTACATGACCGAGGCGCGGTGCAACACATAGCTGGGCAGCAGATCGCCATAGGAACGGTCCCAGCCGATGCGGGTGGCGACGTTGCCGCGATAGGTGGCGGTCCAGTTCGTCGTCAGTTCGCCGTCCATTAGCGGCAGGGTGTAGGTCGCCCCCAGGCTGCCGCTATGCCGCGCCGACCCGGGCAGGCGATCGCCGGCCAGGGCATCGATGCGGATCGGGTTGCTGGGATAGCTGCCCGCCGGACTGTTGACCGCGATGAGTTCCGGCACATCCTGTGTCAGCCTGGCATCGACATAGGAGTAGGTGCCCTGGATCGACAGCCCCTTGATCGGCCGCAGGGTGAATGCCGTTTCAAAGCCTTCGGAGCGCGCCTGGCCTCCGTTGACGGTGATGCCGACAACGCCGTTGATCGTGGCGGAGGCCACCTGGATGCCCTCCCAGTCAATCCGGAACACGTTGAAGTTGAACGTCAGCTTGCGGTCGAACCACTGGGTGCGAACGCCGATTTCGATGTTCTTGGTCTCATCCGGGCCATATTGCTGTTCGTTCGGCAAGGCGCACACATTCTGGGCCGGGGGCGGATTGAGCACGGCGGGACAGGGCGCGACCGAGTTCGGACCGCCGATGCGATAGCCCTTGCTGTAGGTGGCGTAGAGCATGATGTCGGGCGTGAAGCTGTAGGAGCTGTTGAGCTTCCACACCGTCCCGTCCTTTTCGGTGGCACCGCCGGCTGCTGGCAGATCATAGGGGCTGAGCGGATCGCCCAGGAGCGGGATCACAGCCCGCCCGCTAATGTTCGATGTGTATACGAAGTAGCGGCCACCGGCGGTTACCTGCCAATCCGGCGTGATGTTGAACGTGCCCTCACCGAACACGGCGGTCTCGGTCACCTTCGAAGTGGTGTAGGACGCATATTCGATTTCTTCGGGATTGGTTGCAAGATCGACCCAGGGGTGCCCCGGCAGAATCTCGCGATAGTCGTTCTGCAGCTTCTGTTCGTTGTAGAAGCCGCCGACCACCCAGCTGAACGGGCCGCCATGGCGCGACACCAGGCGAATTTCCTGGTTGAACTGCTTCCGGCGGTTGGTGCTTTCATTGTAGCTCGAAAAGGCCGGGAACGACTCGTAGCCATAATCGAGGTCGAGCAGCAGGTCGGTATTGTCGCCCTGGCGATCGATCTTCACATCGGTATAGGCCGTGGTCGCGACGAGATCGAACACGCCGCCGACATTGGCGTTGATCTCCATGCTGGCAAGATGCGCGCGCCGCGTGACCGGCTCCAGATAGCGGCTGGCATTTTCATACTGGCCCGTGCCGAACACGAAATCGCTATTGGATTGCGCGCCGTCGGTCTGGGTGCGCTGGAATGCATAGGTGAAGTTTACCGACAGACTGTCCATGATCTGGAACAGCAGCTGATTGCGGGTCGTGAACGTGCGCTCAAAATTGACGTCGTCGCGGCGCGTGAGGTTCGCCGCATAGCCCGCGTCGGTGATTGTATTGGGGCCGTTGGGCTGCGGCAGCGACACCCCGGGCTGTTTGAGGAGCAGCGTATAGTCGATGAAGCCCGGATCGTAATAATAGCCCGTCGCCGAACGGAAGGCGACGCGATCCTTGACGATCGGGATATTGATGACGCCATCGACCTGATAGCCGGTCTGGCCGCTTTGCGATTTACCGTAAAGCCGACCATGCATCATGGCTTCGAACGCGCCAGTATTGGGGCGGTTGGGGATGTTGCGGATCGCGCCAGCCAGCGTGCCGAGGCCGTAAAGCGTGCCCTGTGGGCCGAGCAAGGTTTCTACACGGGCGATATCGAGCAGCTTGAAGTCGTAGAAGAGCGGCACTTCGCCCAGGTACACGCCCAGCGCATTGTCATAGGAATCGCCATTCGCGGACGTGTCCGATGCGCTGAGGCCGCGCAGCACGATCGAGCCAGTCGAGCCGGGCCCCGTATCGGCAATCGTCACGCCAGGCGTGAAGTCGGCGATATCGCGAATGTCGTCGATGCGCTGCGTGGCCAGTTCCTCCGCACCGATCGCCGTGATGTTGATCGGGACGTCCTGGATCGATGTCTGGCGGCGGGTTGCCGTTACCACGATTTCGTTCGGATCGTCGACCGTAGCCGGTTCCCCCGGAGCGGCGTCCTGACCCCATGCCGGAGCAACCCCCACGCTCATCAGCATGGTTGCGCCCAGCAGCGTGTTTCGAAACATTTTCATAGTCACTTCGACCCCCCTCATAGAGTTTGGCCCGTCGTCAGTGACATCCTGCTCCCTGGCGCTCTGGCTTGTCTGACGCCTGCCGGCTTGCGGCTATGCAATCCCGGCGTGTCAGCGCCTGCTGTGCGATCGGTACAACGGTATGGATATTACCTAGCGCGTCAAGCGTAATAATTGTGCAGTTGCTCAGTATGACTGGATCTCTGTGTGCGCTGCACAATTCTTTGAATATCCGGCAATAGCGCGATCCCATCCAAGGGGCCGATTGTGTCACCGCGGAATTTTCGGTCGGTGGGCTGGGCAGTCGGCGATCCGGGTGATTCGCACTGGAGTGGGTCGCGTTGCTGCGACAGCCGCGCGTCGGAGTTCGGTCGAGAGTGTATTACCATTGCTGAAAAGGGTAATATTTTTTGGTGGACATGCCGAACGGTTGTGACATGCTGCGGTGCGAAAGGGGACCGACTCATGATCAACCTTGTTCGCGGCATCGGCAGGATGGCAATGCTGGCCGGCGCGCTGGTACTCGCATCCTGTTCGCAGGCGCCCGAACCGCAGGCGGCAGCCCGCAAGAGCTTCACCATCGGTTGGTCGATCTATGCGGGCTGGATGCCCTGGCCCTATGCGGAGCAGGCCGGGATCGTGAAGAAATGGGCCGACAAATACGGCATCGAAATCGATATCGTGCAGGTCAATGACTATGTCGAATCGGTCAACCAGTACACGGCGGGCAAGTTCGACGGGGTGACCGTCACCAACATGGACGCGCTGACGATTCCCGCCGCAGGGGGCAAGGACACCAGTGCGATCATCGTCGGCGATTATTCGAACGGCAATGACGGCATCCTGATCAAGGGCGCGGATACGCTGGCCGCGATCAAGGGCCGCCAGGTCTATCTCGTCGAGCTTTCGGTCTCCCACTATCTGCTGGCGCGCGGACTTGAAACAGCGGGCCTCAAGCCGACCGATGTGAAGACGGTGAACACGTCCGACGCCGATATTGTCGGCGCGTTCGGCAGCCCGGACGCGCAGGCGGCGGTAACATGGAACCCGCAGCTGTCGGTGATGAAGGGGCAGCCGGGCGCGAAGCAGGTGTTCAGTTCCGCCGACATTCCGGGCGAGATCGTCGACCTGCTGGTCGTCGACACCGCGACGCTCAAGGCCAATCCCAATCTGGGCAAGGCGCTGGCCGGCATCTGGTACGAAACGCTTGCGCTGATGCAGCGTCAGGATGCCGAGGGGAAGGCCGCGCGCGCGGCGATGGCCAAGCTCGCTGGCACGACCCCCGAGGATTTCGACAAGCAACTGACGACCACGTTCCTCTACGCCGATCCCAAGGCGGCGGTTGCGGCAACGACCTCACCGTCGCTGATCAAGACGATGACGCAGGTGCGCGACTTCAGTTTCTCAAAGGGCCTGTTCCCGGGTGCGTCGTCCGCCGATGCGGTCGGGATCGGGTTCCCGGGCGGTACCGTGCTGGGCGACCCGAACCGGGTCACGCTGCGGTTCGATGACAGCTTCATGACGCTGGCCGCCGACGGGAAACTCTGAGGCAACCCGTCCTCCGCCCCGGCAATGATGAGGTGAGCAGATGCGTTGGGTGAACCGGTCGATGCGCCGGAGCGAGCAGATCCTGCTGGGAGCGCTGCCGATCCTGCTGCTGGTGCTGCTGTACCTGTTCCTGGCGGCACAGCGCCACGCGGCCAATCCGATGGACAAGATCCTGCCGCTGCCTGCGGGCATGGCGGACGCGATGGCCGCGCTGATGTTCGAACCGGACCAGCTGAGCGGGCAGGTCCTGTTCTGGGCCGACACGCTGGCGAGTCTGGAGCGGCTGGGGCTGGGACTGGGCATCGCCACCGCCTCGGCGTTGCTGATCGGGCTGGTCCTGGGGGTCTTGCCGCCGGTTCGGGCCACGTTCGGGCCGCTGGTGACGGCGATTGCAGTCATCCCGCCGATCGCGCTGCTGCCGATCCTGTTCATCGCGCTGGGGCTGGGTGAGACGGCGAAGGTCGCGCTGATCGTCATCGGCATCGTGCCGGTCATGGTGCGTGACATCGCCGCGCATGTCGGCGGGTTGCCGCGTGAGCAGATCATCAAGGCGCAGACGCTGGGCGCGAGTTCGTGGCAGATCATGATCCGCGTCGCGCTGCCGCAGGCGATGCCGCGGCTGATCCATGCCGTGCGGCTGGCGCTTGGCCCGGCCTGGGTGTTCCTGATTTCGGCCGAGGCGATCGCGTCCGATGTCGGCCTTGGCTACCGCATCTTCCTTGTCCGCCGCTATCTCTCGATGGACGTGATCATCCCCTATGTCGCGTGGATCGCGCTGCTGGCGATCGTCATGGACGTGGTTCTGGTGATGCTGGGCCGTCGCCTGTTCTCATGGTCACAGGGAGCAAGCCATTGAGCGCGCTGCTGAGCCTGCAGGATGTGTGGGTCGAATATGGCGACAAGATCGTCCTCGAACGGGTGAGCCTCGACATCGTGGCGGGGTCGTTCGTGTCGGTGATCGGGCCGTCGGGCGCGGGCAAGAGCAGCCTGTTGCGCGTGGTGCTGGGGCAGGAACGGCCGACGCGCGGCAGCCTGCTGCTCGATGGCACGCCATTGGCCCCGGACTGCGGTCCCGACCGGGGCGTGGTGTTTCAGCGCTATTCGGTGTTTCCGCACCTGACCGCGCTGCAGAACACCGTGTTCGGGCTGGAGTGTGCACAGGCGCCCTTCACCGCGCGGCTGTGGGGCAGTGCACGGCGGGCGGCGCGGCAGGAAGCGCGCGAGATGCTGGAAGCGGTGGGTCTTGGCGACAGTGTCGATCTGTATCCCGCGCAGATGTCTGGCGGCATGCAGCAGCGGCTGGCGATTGCACAGGCGCTGATCAAGCGCCCGCGCATCCTGTTGCTGGACGAACCGTTCGGCGCGCTCGATCCCGGTATCCGGGCGGACATGCACGCGCTGATCACCCAGCTGTGGCAGGATTATGCGCTGACCATCATCATGGTGACGCACGATATTCGCGAGGCGTTCACGCTGGGCACGCGGGTGCTGGCGCTCGATAAGCGCCGCCACGATCCGCACGCGCCGCACCGCTATGGCGCGACGGCGGTCTATGATCTGCCGCTGCGCAACCGCCGCGACCGGGAGGACGGCGCACAGCTCGTTGCCGCCACCGTACCGCAGACTGAAGAGCAGGAGAGGATTGCACATGGCTAGCCAAAATGGCGGACTGGCCCGGCTGAGCATGAGTATGCCGGAAGACCTGTTCCGGCAGCTCGACATGATGGTGGAAGAGCGTGGATTGCCGTCGCGATCGCAGCTGATCGCCGAGCTGATCCGCCATGCCCTGGCCGAGCATGAAGCCTTTATCCGCCCCGACGAGACGCTCGCGGGGACGATCACGCTGGTGTACCGCGGCGACCGCGGCCGCGTGCGCCACCAGTTGGCGCAGACCCAGGCCGATTACCTCAAGGAAGTGATTTCGTCCCAGCACGTGTTTCTGGAGGACGATCAGTCGCTGGAGGTGCTGCTGGTACAGGGACCGGCCGCGCTGCTGAAGGAGCTGTGCGATGCGCTGCGCCGGGTGCGCGGCGTGCAGCAGCTTGAACTTGTCACCACCACCGCACTGCTGCCGCCGCTCTATGAGCCGGACGCAGGCGAGCGCGCAAAGGAGGGCGCAGCATGAGCACGACGCTTGCCAATCCATCCGCCGCCCGCGACCATGCGCGCGGCATGGCGGGCCGGGTGGTCGAGGCGATGCCGGTGCTGCCGCCGGTCGCGCGCGATCTGCCCGAAGACGTGCCCGCGACGGATCTGGTGTGGGAAGAGACGATCGCGGCCGGGGGCTATGCCACGCGGCGGCTGTCGCGCGGCAGCCGGTTGCGGCTGATCGACCTGAAGGGCGATGCCTGTGCCTCGCTCCTGATCTTCAACGCCGAGATGCCGACCGAACGGCTCAACGTCGCCGATACGGTCAAGGTGCAGTGGAACGCCTATCTGGGCGCGGGCAAGCTGCTGCTGTCCGACATGGGCCGGGTGCTGATGAGCTTCGTGACCGACGATGCCGGTACGCATGACAGTTTCTGCGGAACGTCGAATGCGGCGACCAATGCCGCGAAATATGGCGATGGCACCAATAGCGGCCCCTGTCCCAACGGGCGCGACCGCTTTCTGCTCGGCGTGGCCAAACACGGGCTGCAGCGGCGCGACGTCCATCCCTGTGTGACGCTGTTCAAGGGGACGAAGATCGCGGCGGACGGGGCGATCGTGCCGCAGATCGGTCCCTTCGCGCCCGGCCGCACGGTGGTGCTGCGCGCCGAGATGGATGTGATCGTGGTCATCGCCAACTGTCCGCACGTGCTGGACCCGCGTACCGACTGGACCGTCACGCCGCTGCGCGCGACCGCCTGGCGCGGGCCGGTCACACCGCCCGACGACCCGATCCGCACCGCGACGCCCGAAGGGCTGCGCGCGTTCGAAAATGTCGAAGATTATTTCCGTCGTTGAACAGGAGCAGGCGCGCATGACCGTCGATCCGCATCTGGCCGGTCTGTCCGGCACCATCATCCATGACGCGATCGTGCCGGCGCGTGCGCCATGGTTGCATCATGTCGCCGCCGGCCAGACGCTGCGCATCGTCGATCTGGAGGGCAATCAGGCGGTGGATTTTCTGCTCTACTCCGCCGCGGACGACAGCGAGCGTTACAGCGCGCAGGATACGGTCACCGCACAGGGCAATCTGTTCCTGCGCGAGGGCACGGTGCTGCGGTCGAACGAGGGGCGCGCGATGATGACCATCGCCGCCAGCGCAGTCGAGTATCATGACACGATTGGCGGAGCCTGTTCGTGTGAATCCAATACCTTGCGCTATGGTCATCACACCAAGTCCGAACATGCCTGTGTCGAAAATTTCCTTGAGGCGAATCTGATCGAAGGGCGCGGCAAGCGCGACATCGTGTCCAACATCAACTTCTTCATGAACGTGCCGGTGGAAGAGGACGGGGCGCTGGGCATCGTCGACGGGATTTCCGCGCCGGGCCTGACGGTCGATCTGCGCGCCGAGATGGATGTCGTCGTGGTCGTGTCCAACTGTCCGCAGATCAACAATCCCTGCAACGGGTTCAACCCGACGCCGGTGCGGATGATCGTCGCGGCATGAGCTACGATACCGTCCTCATCGCCAACCGGGGCGCGATTGCCACCCGGATCATTCGCACGCTGCGCCGCATGGGCCTGCGCTCGGTCGCGGTCTATTCGGAGGCGGACGAGAATTCGCTGCACGTGTCGGAGGCGGACGAGGCCGTGTGCATCGGCCCGGCCCCGGCAGCGGAGAGCTATCTCAACATCGCCGCGATCCTGGATGCCGCGCGCCGGACCGGGGCGGGCGCGATCCATCCCGGCTATGGCTTCCTCGCTGAGAATGTCGAATTTGCCGAGGCGTGCGCCGCGGCGGGGATCGTGTTCATCGGGCCGACGCCCGACAATATCCGCACATTCGGCCTGAAGCACAGCGCCCGTGCGCTGGCGGCGGCCTATGACGTGCCGCTCGCGCCCGGCACCGATTTGCTGACCGACGAGGAAGAGGCTGTCGCGGCGGCCGCCGCGATCGGCTTTCCGGTCATCCTCAAGGCGACCGCCGGGGGTGGCGGGATCGGCATGCGCGTGTGCGAGGACGAGGCGGCGGTGCGCGAGGGCTTTGCCACGGTCGCGCGGCAGGGACTGGGCAGCTTTGGCGATGCCGGGGTCTTTCTGGAGCGCTACATCCGCCGCGCGCGGCATATCGAGGTGCAGCTGTTTGGCGATGGCAGGGGCCGCATCGTCGCGCTGGCGGAGCGCGACTGTTCGCTCCAGCGACGCAACCAGAAAGTGGTCGAGGAAGCGCCGGCACCGTTGCTGCCCGAGGCCGTACGCAGCGATCTGATCGCGGCGGCGATCCGCCTGGGCCAGGCGGCGAACTACCGGTCGGCCGGGACGGTCGAGTTCCTCTATGACGCCGAACGGGAGGAGTTCTTCTTCCTCGAGATGAACACCCGCCTGCAGGTCGAGCATGGCGTGACCGAGGCGATCATGGGGATCGACCTGGTCGAGTGGATGGTGCGCGGCGGGGCGGGGGATTATGGCTTTCTGGACCATGGGCCGCCGCATCCGGCCGGCCATTCGGTGCAGGTGCGGCTCTATGCCGAGGATCCGGCACTCGATTACCGGCCGACCTCCGGCACGCTGACCGCCGTCCAGTTCCCCGATGATATCCGGGTCGAAACCTGGTGCATGGCGGGTACCAATGTCAGCGCATGGTATGATCCGATGCTGGCCAAGCTGATCGTCCATGCCCCGACGCGCGACGAAGCGGTCGCGGCAATGCAGGCGGCGCTGGACGCGAGCCGGGTCGACGGGATCGAGACCAATTTGCGCTGGCTGCGTCAGGTCGTGCGGTCGGATGCCTTTGTCAGCGGAGAGGTGTCGACCCGCGTGCTGGACGGGATTGCCTATCACCCGAACAGCATTCGCGTGGTCAGCGGCGGCACCGCGACCACCGTGCAGGACTGGCCGGGCCGGCAAAAGCTGTGGGCGGTGGGCGTGCCGCCATCGGGGCCGATGGACGACCAGTCCTTTCGCCTTGGCAACCGGCTGCTCGGCAACCCCGAGGGCATGGCGGGGCTGGAAGTCACGGTTACCGGCCCGACGCTGCACTTTGTGGCCGCCGCGCGCATCTGCCTGACCGGTGCCGATTTCGGGGCGACGCTGGATGGCGTTCCGGTCGAGCGCGGGACGGCGATCGCGGTCGCCGCGGGCCAGACGCTGGCGCTGGGCCGCGCGACGGGCGGGGGGCTGCGTGGTTACATCCTGATCGCGGGCGGGCTGGACATCGCCCCCTATCTGGACAGCCGCAGCACGTTCGAGCTGGGGCAGTTCGGCGGACATGCCGCGCGCCGGTTGCTGGCCGGGGACACGCTGCATCTGGCGGGGGAGGCGACCGGTGCGGCGCTGCCCTATGTCGACCTGCCGCCCATGGCGAGCGAATGGGAGCTGCGCGTCCTTTACGGTCCGCATGGCGCCCCGGATTTCTTCACCGATGGCGACATCGAGACGATCGCGACCGCGCAATGGCAGGTCCATTACAACAGCAACCGCACCGGGGTTCGCCTGATCGGGCCAAAGCCGCACTGGGCACGCAGCGATGGCGGCGAGGCAGGGCTGCACCCGTCCAACATCCACGATAACCCCTATGCGATCGGCGCGGTGGACTTCACCGGCGACATGCCGATCATCCTGGGGCCGGACGGGCCATCGCTTGGCGGCTTTGTGTGTCCGTTCGTGGTGATCGCTGCCGACCGCTGGAAGATCGGACAGCTGGCGCCGGGCGACACGTTGCGCTTCGTGCCGGTCAACGCCGCCGATGCCGCCGCCGCGAGCGCGCTGCAGGGGCGGTTGATTGCGGCGGGGGTCGCGCCCGGCGCGGGACCGGCGCGTCCGATCGCGACGCTGTCACCGATCCTGGCCGAGCTGGAGGAGCGCGCGGGCCGTCCGCGTACCGTCTATCGCCAGCAGGGCGACCGCAACATCCTGGTCGAATATGGGCCGATCGTCCTCGATATCGAACTGCGTATCCGCGTCCATGCGCTGATGACCGAACTGGAGCGGCTGGCGCTGCCGGGCATCATCGACATCGTGCCGGGCATCCGTTCGCTGCAGGTGCATTTCGACGGCGAGCAGTTGCAGCAGCGCGCGGTGCTGGCCGAGCTGATCGCGGCCGAGGAGCGGCTGGGCAATCTCGACGATTTCGTGATCCCGTCGCGCGTGGTGCATTTGCCGCTGAGCTGGCGCGACCCGGCGACGATCGAGACGATCGAGAAATATATGAGCACGGTGCGCGCCGATGCGCCATGGTGTCCCGACAACATCGAGTTCATTCGCAAGATCAACGGCTTGCCCGATGCGGCTGCGGTCGAGAATCTGATCTTTGAGGCCAATTACCTCGTCCTTGGGCTGGGTGACGTGTATCTGGGCGCGCCGGTCGCCACGCCGGTCGATCCGCGGCACCGTCTGGTCACCACCAAGTACAACCCCGCCCGCACCTGGACCCCGCCCAATGTCGTCGGGATCGGCGGCGCGTATATGTGCATCTATGGCATGGAGGGGCCGGGCGGGTACCAGCTGTTCGGCCGCACCATTCAGGTGTGGAACACGCACCGCCGCACCGATGCGTTCGTCGATGGCAAGCCATGGCTGCTGCGCTTTTTCGACCAGATCCGCTTCTATCCGGTTTCGGCGGAGGAACTGGTCGAATGGCGTCGCGACTTCCCGAGCGGGCGGCGGTCGATCCGCATCGAGGAATCCGAATTCCGGCTGGCCGATTATCGCGCATTCCTGGCGGACAATGCCGATGCCATTGCGACGTTCGAGGCGCAGCGCGAAGCGGCGTTCAAGGCCGAGCGCGACGAGTGGCAGCGGCGTGGCGAGTTCGATCGGGTCACGGATCTGGCCGATGCCGAACCCGCACCGGCGGCTGCGATCGAGCTTCCGGAAGGCGCCGATCTGGTTGAGGCACCGTTTGGTGGCAGCGTGTGGAAGCTGCTCGTCGGGGTCGGCGATGCGGTCGAGGCGGGCGAACCGATCGCGATCCTTGAGGCGATGAAGATGGAATGCCGCGTCGACAGCCCCGGTACGGGCGTCGTCACCGCACTCTACACCCAGGAGGGCCAGTCGCTGCAGCCCGGATCGCCGATGCTGGCGCTGGAGAAGGTCGCATGATCGCGCTGGACCGGCGTGGCGCAGCGGCCATCGCGGCGGCGGTGCGCGCGGGCACAACGAGCGCCGTTGCGGTCATCGAGGACACGCTGGCGCGGCTGTCCGCCTATGACGCGGTGCAGCCGCAACTGTGGATCAGCCGCGCGGCGCCCGAAGCGCTGATCGCCGCTGCACGCGCGGTCGATGCCCGGATTGCCGCGGGCGAGGTGCTGCCGCTCGCGGGTGTGCCCTTTGCGGTCAAGGACAATATCGACGTTGCCGGGTTCGAGACGACGGCTGCGTGTCCGGCCTTTGCCTATCGGCCCGATGCGTCGGCGGCGGTGGCCGCGCGGTTGCTGGCGGCGGGGGCAATCTGTGTCGGCAAGACCAATCTCGACCAGTTCGCGACCGGTCTGAACGGCACGCGCAGCCCCTATGGCAGCCCGCGCAACGCCTATAATCTCGCTTATGTCAGCGGCGGTTCGAGTTCGGGGTCATCGGTGGCGGTGGCGGCGGGACTGGTGCCGTTTGCGCTGGGCACGGACACGGCCGGATCGGGGCGGGTGCCGGCGGCGTTCCAGCATCTGATCGGGTTCAAGCCGAGCAAGGGGCGGTGGAGCACGTCCGGGCTGGTCCCGGCGTGCCGCACGCTCGACTGCATCACCGTCTTTACCGACGATGTGGCCGATGCGCGGCTGGTCGACGGCGTCGTCGCGGGCTTCGATCCCGCCGATGCCTATTCGCGGCCGCTGCACAATGTCGCACGTGAGCGGCGGGTGATCGGGGTGCCGCAACGCGGGCAGCTTGTGTGGTTCGGCGATCTGGAGTCCGAATATCTCTATGACCGCGCGATCGACACGCTGGCGGGCAGTGCCGACATTGTCGAGATCGACCTCGCTCCGCTGCAGGAGGCGGCGCAGCTGCTGTATGGCGGGCCGTGGGTCGCCGAGCGGGCGGCGGCGATGGCCACGATCCTGGCCGACGATCCCGATGCGGTGGATGCGACGGTGCGGGAGGTGGTCGCGCCCGGTCTGTCGATCAGCGCGGTGGCGTTGTTCAACGGCATCTATCGTCTGGCCGAGCTCAAGCGGCAAGCCGACCTGTTGTGGACCGATGTTGACCTGTTGGCATTTCCGACCGCCGGGACGACCTATCGCGTTGCCGAACTGCTGGCCGCGCCGGTTGCGCTCAACAGTGCGCTCGGCTTCTACACCAATTTCGTGAACCTGCTCGACATGGCGGCGGTGGCGGTGCCGGCGGGTTTCCGCAGCAACGCCACCGGCTTTGGCATCACCCTGATCGGCCCGGTCGACAGCGATCTTGCCCTGCTCGACGCGGCGGAAAGCTATCTCGCCGCCGCCGATCTTCCCGCTCCACCCCCGCTCGATCTGGAGGGCAAAATGCAGACCGTGAAACTCGCCGTAGTCGGCGCTCATCTCAAGGACATGCCGCTGCACTGGCAGCTGACATCGCGCAACGCGACCTTTGTCGGGGCGTTCGAGACGGCGCCGACCTACCGCCTCTACGCCATGGCGGACAGCGTGCCGCCCAAGCCGGCGCTGGTGCACAGTGAAGACGGCGCGGCGATCGCGGTCGAGGTTTATGAGCTGGGCGTCGCCGAATTCGGCAGCTTCGTGGTCGAGGTTCCGCCGCCGCTGGCGATCGGAACGGTGACGCTGGCAGATGGCAGCAGCGTCAAGGGATTTGTCGCCGAACCGCGCGCGCTGACCGGCGCGGAGGATATCACCAGCCTGGGCGGATGGCGCGCCTTCATCGCACGAAAGGACTGATCATGCGGACATTTCGGACTTGGGCCATCGCACTGGCCGCCAGCGTCGCGTCCAGCCCCTTCGCCGCCCATGCGCAGACCGAGCAGGTGATCGAGGTGCCGGGCTTCGCCGACTTCCTCGCGGTTGAAGGCGACAGCGTGTGGATCACCAATGCCGGCCGCGTCGAGCGCTGGTCGCGCACGGGCAAGCTGGCCGAAGTCGCGATGGCCAAGCCATGCGGCGCGATGGCGGTCCTGAAAGGATCGCTGTGGGTCGCGGACTGCAAGGAGAATGCGCTGGTCCGCATCGATACGCGGACGGCGACAAAGACTGCGACCATTGCCACAGGCCTTGCCAGCACGGGCGAGCTGAACGTCGTCGCCGGGGCCGGATCGATCTGGGTGGCGAGTGACAACAAGGCGGGCGCCGTGTCGCGCGTCGATCCCGCCACCAACAGCGTGATTGCGACGATCACGGTCAATCCGGGGACCTGGTATCTCACCTATGGCTTTGGATCGGTGTGGGTGGTGAGCAGTGAAAGCCGGTCGATCCAGCGCATCGACCCCGCCACCAACAGCGTCATCAAGACCACGGCTTTGGGCAAGGAGCCCGCCTTCCTTGCCGCTGGCGAGGGGGCGGTGTGGGTGCAGGAACAGGGCGACGGCACGGTCGCACGCATCGATCCGAAATCGGGTGAAGTCACCGGCCGCGTGAAGGTGGGCGCGGTGCTGAAATATGGCGATATCGACACCGGCGCCGGGCTGGTGTGGCTGCGCACGACCGAAGATCAGACCTGGGTCGCGATCGATCCCAAGGCGCTGACCGTGCGCGCGCGGGTCGGCAAGGCGGAGGGCAGCGGCGCGCTGCGCTTTACCAAGGCTGGGCTGTGGACATCGGCGCACGATGTGCACACGCTGACCTGGTGGCCGAAGCCCCGCAAATGGGTGAAATGATGCGGGGCGGTCCGACACCGGACCGCCGCCGCTCCATTTAAGTTAGCGCAGCGCCGCGAGGCGGACTGCCGAACGATCGTTGCGCTTGGCCGAACGCGCCTCGATCTGTGCGCGCACATCGGCGACGACGGCAGCACGGCAGTCGCGCGCCTTGTTCTCGGCAGCGAGGTGGACGGTTGCCAGATCGCTGCCGCAGACGGTGCGTGCGGCGTTGTCGATGCGGATTGCGAGGCGCTGCTGCCCCTCGGCGGTCGAGAGGTCGAGGCCCTTGAGGTCGAGGATCGCCTGATCCTTGGCAAAGGCATTTTCGGTGGTGGCGGCCGAAGCCGGGGCCGCAAGGGCGAGAGTGGCGAGTGCCACGAAGCCAATCTTCATCGTCATCTCCTGAGTCGAACACATGCCGCTCTTCGGCGACTAAGGTCCACATAGTGCCGGACGATGAAATTGCAATATTGTAATAGTCGGCTATTATATTATTACTGTCGATACTCCTGTTTATTACTTCACGCGAACCACCAGCATCGCCAGATCCTGGCTATGGCCGAGGAGACCGATCGGGAGCCGTACCTGTGCCGTGGCAGCTGCGCCGGAGCGGGCGTCGGTAATCGCGACCGTAATGCTGCGGGCATGCGGTGCCGACCATTGCCGCAGCGTTTCGACCGGCACGCTCACGCGCCACATGCGGGTGCCCTGGGCAATGACCGGGTGGCCGTTGATCGTCACCTGTGCAGTCGAACTGTCGCGGCGCCCGCGCACGATCAGGCAGCTGCCCGCCTCGCAGTCGACCACGCGGGTTGTGAGATTGTCTCCGGCACTCGCCGGAACTGTGGCGAGCGTGGCGAGCGCAGCGCCCAGTGCGAGCACGGGCCTTGCGGCCAAGGCGAGAACTCCCTTCATGCGATGTCGATCCCTGCTTGAGTGAAGAAGCGCCGCACCGGTTCGAGCCGCGCTTCATGCTGTTTCCAGCGCGCGACGGATTCGCGGTAGATCGGGCGACGAACCTGCGCGGCGCTGGGGGTCGAGACCGGTGCGCTGTTGGTGTGGAACGACAGGCAGGCGTCGGACCAGTCGAGGCCGCAATGGCTGAGCAGACGGCGCGTTTCGCCCTCTTGATCCGCGACCAGATCCTCGTACCGCAACTCCAGGACGCGGCCGGGCAGCGCCTGGCGCCAGAATGCCATCAGCCGGTCGAACCGGGCGTAATAGGCGGCGATGTCGAGCAGGTCGTAGCTATAGTCATAATAGCGCGAGCTGATCGCGAAGAGATTGCGGAAGTTGCTGAGCACCGTGTCCATCGGATGGCGGCGCAGGCACACAATCCGGGCATTGGGCAGGGCGCGCGCGATGATGCCGGCATAATGGAAATTGCCGGGAAACTTGTCGGTGAAACGCCGGGCCGGGTCGCGGCGATGGTGCCGGGCGCGCTGCAGATAGTCGTGCCCGATCGCGCCGGGATCGCGGGTCGCGGCGGCAGCGATGGTGGCGGGATCGAGCACGGTCGGGCCGGGGGTGCCGGCGGCGCGCTTGACCGCGATCGGCATCGCCTGAAGCTCGCCCGCGCTTTCGACGTCGGGGTGCGACGACAGGATACGGTCGACCAACGTAGTCCCGGTGCGCGGCATGCCGATGACGAAGATCGGCGCGTCGGTCGGTGCGTCGCTTGCAGGGGTCGCGGCGAGTGTGGGCCAGCTTGCCTCGATCGCGTCAAAGATCGCGGCGTCGCGTTCGAAACCATAGGGCAGGGTGCGGCGATGCTCGGCATTGACCGCGCACAGCTGTTCGAGCGCATCCCGGGCGCAGCCGATATCCTCCAGCTCCTTCGCCAGCGCATAGCCGAGGCGCAACCGGTCCGCCCCGTCGCGCGCGCTGGCGAGCGTTGCGGTCAGCCGCTCGACATGGTTGCGGGCGGGGTCCTGCTTGCGCAGCCCGGCGAGCAGATGGTGGGCGCGGGCATGGCCGGGGGCGCGCGCGATCAGCGCTTCCAGCGCGGCATCGGCTTCGGCGGTGCGCCCGAGGAAGCTGAGCGCCGCTGCATGATTGTAGCGATATTCGCTGTTGTCCGGCGCCAGTGCGACCGCCTGTTCGAAGTGCGGAAGCGCGGCGGCGTGATCGCCCAGCCGCGTGTAGACGCAGCCGATCGTGTCACGGCTGAGCGCGTCGCCCGGCGGCGCGCGCTCCGCATCGCGCAGGACGTCGGCGGCATCGCTGTCGCGGCGAACCAGCGTCAGCAGCCGGGCAAGCTGCGCGCGATATTCGCCCTGCGGGTCGCGCGCCACCGCCTGTTCGATCAGGGCGATCCCGGCGCTGATTCGACCGGCCGTCGCTTCGACGATGCCGAGCAGGAAATATGCCTCTGCCACCGGCGGCTGTTCGGCGACCAGTGCGGTTGCGATCCGGTGCGTGACCTGAAGATCGCCGCGGGCGAGTGCGCTGCGTGCGGCGGCGAGCCGCGCCGAGCGCATGCCCGTCATGCTGCGGAGGCCTCCGGCGCGACGTCGCGCTGAGGCGCAGCGGCCGCATCGTTCGCAACGACCGCGCCGTCGCGTGCCGCCTTGCGCGCCTTGTACCGGTCGATCAGCGGCTGGAACGGGAACAGCGTCTGTTCGAGGATCGACAGGCGCCGCCGCTCATCCTGTCCGACCAGCACGCCTTCGCCCTCGCGATAGGTGCCGAAGATGCGGTCGAGCAGGATCAGCGCATTGCCGTAATTGCAGCGCGTTTCCTCATAGCCGACCGAATGATGCAGGCTGTGGTGGCGGATGGTGGTGAAGAAGAAGGAATACCAGATCGGCGGATCGGCGCGGACATTGGCATGGGCGAAGACGGTGATGACATTCTGCGCGCCGAACGCGGCGAACACCGCCGTCTTGTCGAGGTCGAACAGCACCACCGCGCTGAGGCTGATCAGCACCAGTTCGATCGGGTTGCCGACCGCGCCCTTGCCGGCGTTGAGCTGGGTAATGTGGTGGTGCGGAGCATGCGTCAGCCAGAATGGCATCGAATTGTGCATCAGCCGGTGCATCCAGTACTGGCCGAATTCGTGCACGACGATGACCAGCGCCACCTGAACGATCCAGGGCAGGCTGGCTGCCCAGGCGGTGGTGATCCCGAACCCTTGCTTGAACGCCAGCAACGGCGCTTCGGCGGCGAACTGGACGGTCCACGTGATCACCGTGGCCATCAGCACGTTGTAAAAGAGGTCGGTGAAGAATTCCTGGCGGGTGATGCGCCAGCCGGCATGGCGTTCGTTCACCAGTTCGAGCAGCTGGATCGTCACCACGATGAGCGGAGACACCACCACCAGCGTCCACGGATTGTCGAGCAGCGCCTGCGGGCCAAGACCCCAGAACAGAAGCACCGCCGCGACCATCGCTGGCGGGATGTAGTTGAAGATGCGATTCTTCAGGCTCTCGGTCACAATCGGGCTCCTTTCGCCGCGATTGTGCGTTGCACCGCGTCATGCGGGGAGGGTGGATTTCCCGATGGAAGCCATAGATTGTCGCTATGCCCTGCGCATCGCGCGAACGCGCCGGATCACTTCGTCCCAGAACAGCTGGGTCGCCGTGTCGCGTGCAACCTCGGCGCGGGCGAGCAGGAAGATGTCGTAGGATGGTTCGACATCGGCGTGGAGCATCGGCCACAGCCGGCCCTTCGCGACCTCGGCCTCTGCCGCCAGGATCGGGAGGAAGCCGATGCCGACACCGCAGGCGATCAGGCGGCGCGCTTCGTTGATATCCTCGGCAATGCCGCTGACCTGCGTGCCCAGTCGATAGCGTCGGCGCAGCTGGGTGATCAGTTCCAGTTCGTCCTCGCCGGTGAGGATGAAGCCATAATCCTTGAGCTCGCCGAGCCGGCTGGTGCGGTATCCGAAATAGGGATTGCTGCGTGAGCAATAGAGCTGCTGGCGCTCGACCAGCAGCGGTTCGTACATCAGGCTGCCACGCACGCTATAGTCATAGCCGACCCCGATCTCGACCTCGCCCTGTTCGAGCGCATCGAGCACTTCGCGCCAGGGCGACACGCGGACTTCGATCTGGATCGCCGGGTTGCGGCGGTGGAAGCTGGCGATCGCCTCATCGAATTCGGGCGAGACGAGGCCGGACACGATCTGGATGCGGACGAACCCCTCGACCCGCTTGGTCGCCTGGGCGATCTGGTGCGGCACCATGCGCGCGGATTCCAGCATATCCTCGCACAGCGCCATCATCGCCTTGCCCGCGGCGGTCATCTCCACGCCGGTCGCGGTGCGGTGGAGCAAGGTCGTGCCGACATGATCCTCAAGCCGTTTGAGCGCAGCGCTGATGCTGGGCTGCTGACGGTTGAGCTGACGCGCGGCGGCGCCAATCCCGCCGGCGCGGACGATGTCGATGAAAGTGCGCATCAGATTCCAGTCGACGCGACTGGCGAATTTCTTGTCGGTCACTGGTGGCCGCTCGGTCATCGCACTCCCCTTGATCCGTGCAGGTCATAGATCAGATTGATGAAGAATGTAATGACCCGCCCATTGGCGCTATGGGTGGTCGATCCGAGCGAATATGACGGGTCGTGGCCGCTTTGCCGACGAGGCATAGGTTCAATCTATGGCCCGTATATGATTATGCCATCTGGCGAGATGGCCCCGCTTGCGGAAACCTTGGTTCGACAGGGCGCTTGGGGTGGAGATTGACGCCGCTTTCTGACGCGCCCGACCAATGCGAGGCGGCGTATGAACGGAGTTCGCGTAGGCAATCGGATCATCGGCGGACAGTCGCCGGTCACCATCGGGTGGGAGAACATCCCCAAGGTCGAAGGCGGGCCGATCAAGCGGTTCGTGTTCACCTGGTTCCAGCCCGCGCTGTTGTTCGCGCTGATCGCCTTCTGGTATTATGCGCCCAATTCCATCGCCAAGGCATCGACCGCGATCGGGATCGGGATCGGAATCAAGATCCTGCTGCTGGCGCTCGAATGGGTGAACCCGCGCTATGACAGCTGGCGGCTGACCTGGCGGGAGTTCGTCACCGACCTTTTCTATGTCGGACTTGGCTACACTCTGCTCAACCTGATCGAAGGCTATATCGGCGCGGATGCCGTGATCCAGGCGGTCCAGCACAGTTTCGACTGGGGCAAGCTGACCTGGTTCATTGGCCTGCCCTTGCTGCTGCAGGCGTTCCTGATCTCGTTCATGTTCGATTTCGGGCAATATTGGATGCATCGCGGGATGCACAATTACTACCCGCTATGGCTGACCCATGCGCCGCACCACTACATCACCCAGCTTAACATCAACAAGGGCGCGGTCGGCAACCCGATCGAGCTGTTCCTGATCGGGCTGGGCATTGGCGGGTTCTTTGATTTCCTGCCGCGCGCGGTGCTGCTCGCCGGGACGCTGGGTCTGGCGGTTTCGACCTATCAGCACATCAATGTCCGTTTCAACACGCCGCGCTGGTGGCGTTTCCTGTTCAATACGACCGAGCATCACAGCCTGCATCACTCGCAGGATTATGAGGCGACGCGCAGCAACTATGCCGGCACCTGGATCATCATCGACCGCATGTTCGGCACCTGTGTCGATGGCGAGGCGGAGCTGTTGGGCATGGAGGGCGGCCGCCGCATGTCGATCCGCGAGACGATGGTCTATCCCTTCACGCAGGCGATGAAGGATTTCAGGCAGCGCAGCGCCCCCCGGCAAGAGCCCGAAGCTCTGCCGGCCGAGTGATGCAAGGGCTGGTTCGTTCCGCCGCACACACGGATGCGGCGCGGGCAGTGTGAAAGGAGATGCCGTGAACGCGCGTTTGATCGACTGGATCTGGAATGTCCGCGGCAGCCTGGCACTCGCGCCCGGCCAGTCGGCCGACGAGGTGTTCGGCAGGCTCGATCCGCTGTTCGATCAAGCGGGGACGACGCATGACCGCAGCGGTAACGCGCTGACGTTCCAGAAGCGCGATCAGGCCGCGCAGGACAAGATGGCGGTGTTCGACAGCGGGGTGCTGAAGATCGAGCGGGACGGGGACAACCCCGTGCTGCGCTATCGGCTGAGCAGCCGGATGCTGTTGTTCTGCTTTCTCGCGCCGCTGATGTTCCTCAGCTTTGCCGGGCTCACCATCGTGGCCGGCAATCTGCAGCAGCCTGCGGCGGAGGAGAAGAAGGCGGAGAAAAAGGTCGCGCTGCCACAGCATCCGATCGACAAGGCGCTGGGTGCGCCGGCGCCTGAACTGCCGAAACCTGACAAGCCCGGCGCGGATGGCGACAAGAAGAAACCGTCGCCAACCCCCGCCTATGTCTTCGCCGCGATCTTTGCCGTCCTATTCGTCGTTGGCCGCATCCTTGAAGACCGCCTGATCGCCGCATTGTTCAGGAAGCGGGTGGCCGAAGGCGGCTGAGCGTCGTCGCTGACGTACCGTAGCGCCCGCCGGAATCTGCGGATCATTGTCTTGCGCGCACGCGAACGGGCCGGCCGCGTGAAGGGATCGCGGCCGGCCCTGGTCCAGCCACAGCGCGACGATGGGCTGCCGCGCGGTGGTCGGCTTTGCGGTCAGTCCTTGTCGGCGTCCTCAAGCTCGCGCATCGCGTCGTCGATGCCCTTGAGTGCGGCGGCCTTCTGCTCGGCGCTGAGATCGGTCTGCGCCTCGATCGAACGGCGGGCCAGCTTGAGGCCCATCACGGCGTGACGCTTGCCCATGTCGGCGCTGGCGAGAGCGAAGACTTCGGCGCGACGGGCGAGCGCCTCTGCACCCTTGGCCTGCGATGCGGCGGCTTCGGCGCGCATGTCGATGCGGTCGGTGCACAGCACGATGACGCGCTTGTCACCTTCGCGCTTCTCGATCTTGACCGCATCGTCCTTCGATCCGCCGCATTTCATCGACCTGAGATCGACGTCCAGTTCGCCGTTGAACGCCATGTCCTTGCCGTCGTCCTGGAAGCGGAAGACGCGGGTTTCGGACTTGCCCTTGGCGTCCTTGTCCTTGCCGTCGCTGGAGCGTTCGATCACCACGACGCGCTGGACGCGCGTTTCCTTGGTACCTTCCGGTGCATCGGGTGCCTTTGGCGCCTTGGGTGCTTCGGACACTTGCGGCAGGTCGGGCATCCAGGCGGCGGCCGGAACCGGCGGCGCGGCGGGCAGGGGTGGAGGGGTGGGCGCATCGCGGCTGATCACTGCGCCGGCGCCCGAGGCAGTGAGCGCAAGTCCGGCGAGGGTCAGCGCCGCAGCGCCGGCGATCCCGGTGGTGACACGGGCACGCGACTTGGGATTGTGTTTCGAGAGCATTTTGAGCCTCCCTTTCAGTTCGTTGACAGTGTGTAGGTGGCATGCCGCCGAGACCGCACCCCCATGCGCGGACTTGACGATGGCGCGGCCATAGGCATGGCGCAGCGCCGGTGCGCGGCCTGACAGCACAAGGGCGTCGCAGGCCAGTTCCTGGTCGGCGCGGAAGGCGCGGAACGCCCGCCAAGCGACCGGGTTGAACCAATGGAGCGCGAGCACGACCAGCGCGATCCAGTTGGCGATCAGGTCCCCCCGAAGGTGGTGCCCGAGTTCATGGGCAAGCGCGAGGTTGCGCTCGACCGGGTCGTAGCGCTCCGCGAAATCCCGCGGAAACGCGACATATTTGCGCCAGATGCCGAAGGCGAGCGGGCCGGTCGCGGCATCGGTTTCGATGACATGGACGCGCCCGTCGGCAACGGTGCGGCGAATTTCGGCCTTACGCATCAGTTTGGCGCAGAAGCGGCTGTGCGACACGATATGCCACAGCAGGAAACCGACTGCGCCAGCGGCCCAGATGGCGCCGATGATCAGCGCCAGGCTGGGGCTGCTCGACGCGGTGACGCTGGTCTGTGCGACCGTGGTCGTGGCGCTGGCGGCCATGTCGGCATGGGCCTGCAGCAGCGCCTGGTCGATGATCGCCTGAGTGCTGGTGGCGGTGGCGGCGGGAGCCTCTGCGGACTGGGTGAGGTCGCCGAGCAGATCGGTGAAACTCCACGCGCCGGGTAAGGGCGGCATCAGCAGCCGTAGCACCGGCAACAGCCACAGCGCATAGGCGATGTTGGGGCCGAACTGTTCGCGCACGGGTTTGCGCAGCGCGAGGACCAGCAGCATCAGCAACGTGGTGGCGATGCAGGTTTCGATCATCCAGGCGATCATTGCTTGAGCTCCTTCAGCAGAGCCTCGATCTCGGCAATGTCCTGATCGGTCAGCGCATCGCGCTCGGCGAGATGTGCGACCAGCGGGGTGAGCTTGCCCCCGAACAGCCGGTCGATCAGGCGGCGCGACTCACCCTCGACATAATCGCCGCGTTCGACCAGCGGGCGGTATTGATAGCGGCGGCCATCCTCATCGGCGGCGATGACGTTCTTGGCGAGCAGGCGGCCGAGCAACGTCTTGACCGTATTGGCGCTCCAGCCACGCGACGGCGCCACGCGCTCGACCACATCCTGCGCGGCGAGCGGGGATTCGTCCCACAGCACCTCCATCACCGCATGCTCGGCTTCGCTGATTCGCTCGGTCATCGCGTCCCTCACTGACTACGGGTGTAATCGCTTCGATCACAACTGTAGTCAATGGGCTGAACGTGCGATGAATGATGTTCAGTGAGGCGGGGGTGTCGGAAAAGCTGACAGCTTTGCGCGACGGTGGATTTCGTTAACCACCGTCATGCGCGGAAATGCAGGGTTCGCCCGATCTGGCACGCGCAGTGCAACACTTCGGGCATATGTGTTCACCCTCGTGTGTGACGCTTCAGGGGCGGGTGGCTTTCGGGCCATCCGCCCTTTCCCGTTGTGACGCTGTCGAGTGGATCGGTCGGCGCCAGACGCCGACGCAGCGGGCCGCATGCTGGCGGCCCGCTTAAGGCAGGATCGCCGCCGATCAGGCCGCGGCGACGCCCTTGTCTTCGAGCAGCTGGGAAAGCTCGCCGCTCTCATACATTTCCATCATGATGTCGGATCCGCCGACGAACTCACCCTTCACATAAAGCTGAGGGATGGTCGGCCAGTCGGAAAACACCTTGATACCCTGACGCACTTCCTGATCCTGCAGTACGTCGACAGTACCGAATTCGACGCCGAGATGGCTGAGGATCGAGACAGCGCGGCTGGAGAAGCCGCACTGCGGGAACAGCGGGGTCCCTTTCATGAACAGCAGCACGTCGTTCGAATCGACGAGCGTCTGGATGCGGGCAAGGGTCTGGTCGGTCATGGTCATTCGCTCCCTGCCGGAACGGCGGTCGTCAGCTGAAGCGCGTGGAGCACGCCCCCCATGCGACCGCCGAGCGCGGCATATACGGCCTGGTGCTGCCGGATGCGCGGCATGCCCCGGAAAGTTTCACTGGTCACGCGCGCGGCATAATGATCGCCGTCCCCGGCCAGATCGGTGATCTCCACCGCTGCATCGGGGATGCCGGCGCGGATCAGCGCCTCAATCTCGCTCGCCGCCATTGGCATGATTACTGCGCCTCGATCAGCTGACGGCGTGCCTCAACCGTCATTGCTTCGACGGCAGCGCGGACGGCGGCGTCGTCGATTTCGATTCCCGCAGCAGTCAGGTCGCCCAGCAGCTTGCGCACGACATCTTCATCGCCCGATTCCTCGAAATCGGCCTGCACCACGGCCTTGGCATAGGCGTCGGTCTCTTCCGGGGTCAGCGCCATCTTTTCCGCCGCCCATTGGCCGAGCAGCCGGTTGCGCCGTGCGGTGACGCGGAACGCCATTTCCTCGTCCCGGGCAAACTTGGCTTCGAACGCGCGCTCGCGGTCGTCGAAGGTGGTCATGCTGCAATACCCCTAAAACAATGTCCGCATGGAAATAGGGGCGGCCCGCGCGCATGGCAACGGGCGTAGCATTCCCTATCGACATTGCCCCGACCGGGCGAGAGGGGTAGGCGCGGCGCAAGGTTGAGGAGTTGCCATGTCCGTTTTCCAGCTCGATGGGTTCGATCTCGATGCCTTCGTCGTCGCCACGCTGGCGGAGGATGTGGGCTCGGGCGATGTCACGGCACAGGCGGTGATCCCGCCCGATGCGGTGTTCGACGGGGTGATGGACAGCCGCGATGCGGTGGTCGTGGCCGGGCTGCCGATCGCTGCGGCCTTTTTCCGCGCGCTCGATCCGATGGTGGAGATCGAGATACTGGCGGCGGAGGGGACAGTCGTCGCTGCGGGGAGCGATCTGATGCGGCTGCGCGGCAATGCGCGCGCGCTGCTCACTGCCGAACGCTCGGCGCTCAACACGGTCCAGCATCTGTCGGGGATCGCGACGATGACGCGCGCCTATGTCGACGCAATGGCGGGGAGCGGGGCGACGTTGCTGGACACGCGCAAGACCATCCCCGGCCTGCGCCGGCTGGAGAAATATGCGACGCGGATGGGCGGGGCTCGGAATCATCGCATGGGTCTGTGGGATGCGGCGATGATCAAGGACAATCATGTCGCGGTCGCCGGATCGGTCGAGGAAGCCGTCGCGCGCGCGGTGCGCGCGGGGATCGGCGCGATCATCGTCGAGGTCGACCGGATCGACCAGATCGAACCGGCACTGGCGGCCGGGGCGACGCACCTGTTGCTCGACAATATGGGGCCGGAGCTGCTGCGCGAAGCGGTGGCGCTGGTGGCCGGTCGGGTGCCGACCGAGGCGTCGGGCGGCGTACGGCTCGACACGATCGCGGCGATTGCGGCGACCGGCGTGTCCTATGTCAGCGTCGGACGGCTGACCCAATCGGCACCCGCCGCCGACATCGGGCTGGACTTCGCCCCCGTCTGACGCCTAGCGTTTCGACAATTCAGGAGGGGTATTTCCATGCGACCGCAATCGATCATCCGGTTTGAACAGGCCTATCTGGCGTCGATCGTCGTGTGGGGGATCAACACGGCGCTGGGCTGGGGCACGCAGATGGCGACCGTAGAGGCATCGTTCGCGGCGATGCCGGAGATGATCCCGGCCATGCGCGCGCTGTTGGTTGGCATGACCCTGTTCGTGCTGCTCGTGTCGTTGCTGCTCTGGTACTTTACGGCGCGCAAGGCGAGCGAAGTGACCAAGTGGATCATTGTTGCATTGTTCGGCCTTGCCGCAGTCGGCCTGCCCTTTTCGCTGGCCGGTTTCGAGAAGACCGGACTCGTCCCGGCTGCGCTCAATGTCGTGACATTTGCACTGACTGCGGTTGCCGTGTGGATGCTGTTCCGCCCCGATGCGTCGGCATGGTTCCGTGCCAGCGACGGGAGCGTTCCTCCGCCCCCGATCGCCTGACCGGATCAGCTGTCGATCGTTGCGGTTGCCGGGTGGTGCTTGTCGAGGTGCCGCCTGATGATGCGCAGGTTGCGCGAGTTGGAGCGGTAGAAGAAGTCGGCGACGTCACCGACTCCCGGGATCAGCCCGAGCAGCCAGTCGAAGCCGACATTGCCGACCATGCGCACCATCGCGCCGCGCGACATGCCAAGGTTGCGCGCCTCCCACACTATGTAGAGCCCCATGGCTGCGGTGATGATGTCGCCGCCGACCGGGATCAGGCCGATCAGCGCGTCGAGGCCGACGGTCTGGCGCGTTCCGGGAATGGTGAAGCCGCGTTCGAGCAGCTTCTCCATCGCCGTGACCCGCTGACGCACCGAATGCGGGTCGCGGCCGACCGAAAAGGCGACTGGGGTGCGTTGCATGCGGGTCGCCTTGGCCACGGTCGTGCTTCTCCTATGGCTCGCGCAGATGGGTGAGCGGGTGCCAGGCGCGGGCATTCGTCTGAAATGACCGCAGCCTGAGTGCAGCGACCGACCAGCGCAGCGGTTGTGCGATCGGGATATAGCGATGCGCAGCGGTCAGTGCGAGGTCCGCCTCCGCAATACGCTGTGCGCGGAAGGGCAGGGTCGGGGCGTCGCGCGCGGCATCGATCACCGCAGCCAGATCGGCGGGGCAGGCGCGGCAGGCGGTGACCAGATACCAGCGGGCGCTGTCATAAGGCGCGACGGCGTCGATCAGGCGCAGATCCGCATCCTTCTGCTCCGCCACCCATGCGGGTTGCAGACCGATCGCGCGCAAATCGCGGAGGAGAGCGTACCAGAGCAGCTTTGTCCCAAGGCTGCGCGGCATTGCAATGCGGATGATTGGCGCGGCGTCGGGGTTTGCGGCACGCCACGCCGAGACGCGGTTGCGCGCAAGGATTCGGCGTGCGTCCGGCGATTGCTGAACCCAGTCAGGGGTAGCGGGCGGCGCGGCGGAGTCGAGCTGGGTGGGCAGCAGCGTTTCGACCGGCAGCCATCCCGGACGGAAGCGCGCGGTGAGCGCAGTGCGGTCGATCGCCATCGCCAGCGCTTCCCGATTGGCGGGATCGGCGGTGAAACCGGCTTCCGATACGATTGCCAGCCCGAACAGGCCGACAGCCGGATCGACGCGCAGATTTGCCGGGGCAATCCCCGCCTGGGCAAGCAGCGGCCAGTCGTGAAAGGTGCCGCCAAGGATCAGATCGGATTCGCGGGCGGCAAAGCGCGCCAGCGCCACCGACGCGCGTTCGCCATGTAGCCGGATATCATCGGCCGGGTCGGGCTCCTCCGCCTCCTCTTCGATCCGGGTCGGATCGAAAGCCGGGCGCAACAGCGGCGTTGCAGACGCGGTTGCACGGAACGGACCGGTCCCGGCCAGGTCGGTGCGGCGCAGGATCGCGAATTCGGGTTGAGCGAAGAGTTTGAGCAGATCCGGGCGCGGATGCTTCAGCCGCACTTCGATCACCTGGGGAGTCATTTCGACGATTTCGTCGATCACCGCGATAAAGGGTGAGAGCGGGGTTCGCGCGCGGGGAGCAATGGCGGCGCGCAGGCTGGCGACAACCTCTCGCGATGTAACCGGCGCGCCGTCGCTCCATTCGGCCTCACGCAGGCGGAAAATATAGCTGCGCCCGCCATCGGTAACGATCCAGCGTTCGGCGATGCCGGGTTCGATCCCGCCATTGGCGTCGAAGCGCACCAGCCCCTGTGCGGTCGCGCCGAGCAGGACGCGCTCAGGAAAATCGAGCGTGGTGGTGGCGGGGTCGATCAGCTCCGGGGCGCCGCCGATCGCGCTGACGACCACCGGCACATCGTCGGGTCGCCGCTCCTGACAGCCGCCCGCAATCAGCGCGAGCGCGACGGCAAGGGGCAGGGCAGGGGAGCGCATGGCTCCAGCTTTATGGAGGCGGGGCGGGGAATCCAACCCCGCCCCGGCTTTCGGTCAGTTCTTTTCCTTGTCGACCAGCTTGTTCGCGCCGATCCACGGCATCATCGCGCGCAGTTCGCTGCCGACCTGCTCGATCTGGTGGCGCTTGGCGGCGATGCGGCTGGCCTTCAGCTCGGGCTGGCCGGCGCGGTTGTCGAGCACGAAGTCCTTGACGAAGCGGCCCGACTGGATGTCGGCGAGCACGCGCTTCATTTCGGCCTTGGTCTCGTCGGTGATGATGCGCGGGCCGGTCTTGATGTCACCATATTCGGCGGTGTTCGAGATCGAGTAGCGCATGTTGGCGATGCCGCCTTCATACATCAGGTCGACGATCAGCTTGAGTTCGTGGAGGCACTCGAAATAGGCCATTTCGGGGGCATAGCCTGCCTCGACCAGCGTCTCGAAGCCGGCCTGGACCAGCGCGGTCGCGCCGCCGCACAGCACGGCCTGCTCACCGAACAGATCGGTCTCGCACTCTTCGCGGAAGTTGGTCTCGATGATGCCCGAGCGGCCGCCGCCGACGCCCGACGCATAGGCCAGTGCCACGTCGTGCGCGTTGCCCGAGGCATCCTGGTGCACCGCGATCAGGCAGGGGACGCCGCCGCCGCGCACATACTCGCTGCGCACGGTGTGACCCGGGCCCTTCGGCGCGATCATGATCACGTCGATGTCCGCCGGCGGTTCGATCAGGCCGAAATGGACGTTGAGGCCATGGGCAAAGGCGAGCGCGGCGCCCGGCTTCATGTTGCCGGCGATGTCGTCGGCCCAGATTGCGGCCTGATGCTCATCGGGGGCGAGGATCATCAGAATGTCGGCCCATGCCGCCGCATCCTTGGTCGACATGACCTTGAAGCCTGCGCCTTCTGCCTTCTTCGCGGTCGCGGAGCCGGCACGCAGCGCGATCGCCACCTCGGCCACGCCGCTGTCGCGCAGGTTCTGGGCATGGGCATGACCCTGGGACCCATAGCCAACGATGGCGATCTTCTTGCCCGTGATCAGGTTCAGATCGGCATCACGATCATAATAGACGCGCATTGATATAGCCCTTTTCGTTCTTGTCCGTTGATTCTTCGATTATTTCGGCGGCCAGACGCCGTCCGACACATACGAAAGCGTGTATTTGCCCTTTACGGTATCAGCCGAGCATTCGACCTGGATCGGACCCTTGTTCGGGTTGGTGTAGGTGCACCGCCCCTTTGCCTTGAGCTCGACAGGCGGGGTCGAGAGATCGGTTCCGGTCAGAAGGATGGTGGCGAGTTCAATTGCAGCGACATCGCCTCTCGCGGCGCTGTCCTTGCCGCGAAATGTTATTCCACCCCTGCCCTTGATTGTTGCAGCGAAGCTTGAGTTGCCGCTCGAAAATGCGATGTTGATCAACTCGTTATCGCAGTTTGAAGTCTGGTCACCATCGGGCGTCTCCAGCCGCTTGCAGGAGCCGTTGATCTTGAGGACCGACGTTCCCGCGAGCATCTTCTCAAAGTCGGACGGGCCGTTCGGCGAAGAAGTTTGGGCGCTCGCCGGACTGCCGACGAGCAGCAGCCCCAGCGCCAACTTCGACCAGGTTTTCATGCCGCCTCGCGTCCTCGTGCGATGGCGACGATGCCGGTGCGGGCGACTTCGATCAGGCCGACTTCGCTCATCAGTTCGATGAACTTGTCGATCTTTTCGGTGCTGCCCGTCACCTCGAACACGAAGCTGGACGTCGTCGCATCGACGACGCGCGCGCGATAGACATCGGCGAGGCGCAGCGCCTCGATCCGGTGGTCGCCGGTCCCCGCGACCTTGACCAGTGCCAGCTCACGCTCGACATGATTACCCTCGGCGGTGAGGTCGCGCACCTTGTGGACCGGCACCAGCCGATCGAGCTGGGCAACGATCTGCTCGAGCACATGCGGGCTGGCGCTGGTGACGATGGTGATGCGGCTGACCGACTTGTCGTCGGTAATCTCGCTCACTGTCAGGCTCTCGATATTATAGCCGCGCGCGGTGAACAGCCCGGCGATCCGGGCGAGGATGCCCGGTTCGTTATCGACGATGACGGCGAGCGTGTGCCGCTCGGCTTTTTCTTCCTTGATGTGCATGAGCTTAGACCAGCGCCTTGGCTTCGTCGTCCATTTCGCCGGAGACTTCGGCGGTCTGGAGGAGCATGTCGGTATGGGCGGCGCCCGACGGGATCATCGGGAAACAATTGGCGAGCTTGGCGACGCGGCAGTCGACGATGACCGGCCCGTCATGAGCCAGCATGTCCTGGATGCCGCTTTCCAGATCGCTGCGATGCTCGATCAGGATCCCCTTCCAGCCATAGGCTTCGGCGAGCTTCACGAAATCGGGCAGCGAGTCGCTGTAGCTTTCCGAATAGCGGCTGGAATAGGTCAGTTCCTGCCACTGGCGGACCATCCCCATATATTCGTTGTTGAGGATGAAGATCTTGACCGGCAGGCGATATTGGGTCGCGGTCGCCAGCTCCTGAATGTTCATCTGGATCGATGCTTCGCCGGCGATGTCGATCACCAGCGCATTGGGGTTGCCCAGCTGCGCGCCGATCGCGGCGGGCAGGCCATAGCCCATCGTGCCGAGGCCGCCGCTGGTCAGCCACTTGTTCGGTGACTCGAAATGGAAATGCTGCGCGGCCCACATCTGATGCTGGCCAACCTCGGTCGTGATGATCGGGGCCTGATCGCGCGTCGCTTCCCACAGGGCGCGGATGGCGCGCTGCGGCATGATCGTGCTGGCGTCGATGCCGGGGCCTTCTTCGGGGAAATCCAGGCATTTGACGGCGCGCCAGCCTTCGATCCGCTGCCACCATTCGGACAGATCGGGTTTCGGATATTGGCGCGCTTTCCAGATGCGCAGCATATCCTCCAGCGCGTGGCCGACATCGGCGACGATGGGCAGGTCGACGCGAACCGTCTTGTTCATCGACGAACGGTCGATATCGATGTGAATCTTCTTCGCGTGCGGCGCGAAGGCGTCGAGCCGTCCGGTCACGCGATCGTCGAAGCGCGCGCCGACCGCGATGATCAGGTCGGCCTGGTTCATCGCATAATTGGCTTCATAGGTGCCGTGCATGCCAAGCATGCCGAGCCACTGGTCGGACGAGGCGGGAAGGGCGCCGAGACCCATCAGCGTCGACGTAACCGGCGCGCCGGTGATCTGTGCCAGCTCGCGCAGCAGTTGCGATGCGCCGGGACCGGAATTGATAACGCCGCCGCCGGTGTAGAAGACCGGCCGTTCGGCCGCCGCCAGCATGTCAACCGCAGTCTCGATCAACGCCGGATCGGCCTTGATCTGCGGTCGATAGGTCTTGTGCTGGATCGGGCCGGGCTTGCTGTAGCGCGCGGTGGCGATCTGGACGTCCTTGGGAATGTCGATCACGACCGGGCCGGGGCGGCCGGAAGTGGCGATATGGAACGCCTCATGCACCACCTCGCCGAGCTGGGCAGGGTCCTTCACCAGATAGTTGTGCTTGGTGCAATGGCGGGTGATGCCGACGGTGTCCGCCTCCTGAAAGGCGTCGCTGCCGATCAGGTGCGTCGGCACTTGGCCGGTGATGACGATCATCGGGATCGAATCCATCAGCGCGTCGGTGATGCCGGTGACGGCATTGGTCGCGCCCGGGCCGGAGGTGACGAGCACCACGCCGGGCTTGCCGGTCGAGCGCGCATAGCCCTCTGCCGCATGCGTCGCCGCCTGTTCGTGGCGAACGAGGATATGGCGAATGGCTCGCCGTCCCCCGGACGCCTCGCTCTGCTTGAAGATCGCGTCGTAAATCGGGAGCACAGCGCCGCCCGGATAGCCGAACACGACCTCCACACCGAGGTCGACCAGCGCCTCGATCAGAATGTCTGCTCCGCTTTTCTCGGTCACGGTCGGTCTCCTTGGTTTGCCGCAGTGCAATGCGATTGGAAGCGCGCTGCTATGCGTATCATTGATGCGTGTCAAGCGTTATGATTGTACTATTTGTGCGAAATGCGACATTCGTTTGAAAATATCTGTCGCATCTGTGCGTGGCCACTCGGCCGGAGGCTGGTGACGCAGCCAGGTATATTGCCGTTTGGCATATTGCCGCGTCGCTGCCTGTGCGCGCTCCACGGCTTCGGCGCGGCTGATTTCACCGGCCAGCATCGCGGCGATCTCTGCAACGCCGATCGCCCGGCGGACCGGGGCTTCGGGGGGAATATCGTCGCGGGCAAGCAGATCGGCGACCTCATCGATTGCGCCGTCATCGAACATCGCGGCGAGGCGACGATCGCAGCGTTCGATGAGCCAGTCGCGCTCGGGCAGCAGGATCAGCGGGGTGAGGTCGATCTGATCGCCGATGCCGCCGACCCGTGCCCGCTGCCAGTCCGCAAGCGTGCGGCCGGTGGCGGTCACGACCTCAAGTGCGCGTGCAACACGGGTGGTGTCGGCGGGGGCCAGGCGGGCGGCGGCTTCGGGATCGCGTTCGCCCAATAGCGCATAGGCCTGGGCAACGGGCAGCGCACGCACCTCGGCGCGGATCGCCGGATCGATTGCGGGAACCGGTGCGATTCCGTCGAGCAGGGTGCGGATATACATGCCAGTCCCGCCGGCCAGGACGGGAAGGCTGCCACGTTCCAGCGCGAGGGCGATTTCCGCCTTTGCCTCCGCAGCCCAGCGTGCGGCGGAATAGTCGTCGGTGCCGGTGACATGGCCGAACAGGCTATGGGGTGCCTCTGCCTCTTCCTCGGCCGAAGGACGGGCGCTCAGTACGCGCAGTTCGGCATAGACCTGTGCCGAATCCGCGTTGATTACCGTTCCCCCGGTCGCTTGTGCGAGCGCGATCGCCAATGCGGACTTGCCGCTGGCGGTCGGTCCTGCAATGAGCGCGACCCTTGGTCTGGAGGAGTTCGGCATGTTCATTGCGACGTTGATAGCAGCGGATCGCCTTTCCACCGCGCATATTTCCTCGGCGCTCGACAAGCTGAGCGATGCCGGGTGCGCGCCATGTGGCGTTGAGACGCTGGATGAGGACCGGGCGAGTGACCTGTTGTTTGCCTCAGATCCCGGTGCGGCGCGTGCGGCGCTGGAGGGGGCGTTCGATCGGGTCGATGTGGTGGTCCAGCCTGCGGAAGGTCGCGAGAAGGCGCTGATCGTCGCCGATATGGATTCGACCATGATCACCGTCGAGTGCATCGACGAGCTGGCCGATTATGCCGGGATCAAGGCGCAGATCGCCGAAGTGACCGAAGCGGCGATGCGTGGCGAACTTGACTTTGCCGAGGCGCTGGATGCGCGGGTGGCGTTGCTCAAAGGGCTGGGCGCGGAGGCGATCGACCGCTGCCTGGCCGAGCGGGTCAAGCTGATGCCCGGCGCGCGGACACTGGTTCAGACGATGAAGGCGCGCGGGGCGACCGCGATTCTGGTGTCGGGCGGCTTTACGCGCTTTGCCGAGCCGGTGGGCGCGCAGATCGGCTTTGACCGGGTGATCGCCAATGAACTGCTGATCGCTGACGGCGTGCTGACCGGCGCCGTGACCAAGCCGATCGTCGATTCGTCGACCAAGGAAGTGACGCTGCTCGGCGCGATGGCGGAACTGGGGTTGGACGCATCGGCGACGCTGGCGGTTGGCGATGGGGCCAATGACCTGGCGATGATCCGCAAGGCGGGGCTGGGTGTCGCCTATCACGCCAAGCCGATCGTGGCCGCAGCGGCGGGCGCGCGGATCGACCATGGCGATCTGACGGCGCTGCTCTACGCGCAGGGGATCGCGCGTGCGGATTGGGTGGAGTGAATCAACAGATCCTCCCCTGCAAGGGGAGGGGGACCGCCGCGAAGCGGTGGTGGAGGGGTGTCCCCGCTTGAAAGTTCGCGTGCCAACTTGACCCGCGACACTCCTCCGTCATCGCTGCGCGATGCCACCTCGCCTTTCGGGGGAGGATTTGGGACTATTCCCGCACCGGCACACAGGGGCTGAGCCCACGGCACGCGGCGCTTGCTTCTGCGCTGGAGGCGAAGGGGCCGACCAGCACCTTGGTCAGGCGGCCGGATTTGACATAGCTGACCTTGCGGCCCGGGAAGCGGCCGCCGACCTGCGACCAGAGTTTCTGGGCATTGCCCGGTTCACCAAAAGCGCCGAGCTGAAGTTTCCACCCGCCGTCGCGGATCGCGGCAGTGGGTGTCGTGGCGGCGGGAGTCGTCGGCTTGGGCGTCGGTCGGGGCGCGGGACGGACAATTGGCGGGATGGGGCGCACCTCAGCGCTTTGTGTCGGCACGGACGTCGCGGCGGGGATCGGGTCGCGTGCCTGATAGGCGTTGGAGGGTGGCAGCTGAGTCCGCGCGATGGCAACGGGCGGCTGGGTGTCGCGGGGGGGCGGAATGGTGACGATGTTGGGACGACCGGCATCGCGTTCATAGATGCGCGCCAGCTCCAGCCCCTTTTGCCGGTCCTGAAGCGAGATATAGCTGTCCATCTGTGCCTGTGAGCTTGACGCCTGGGGCAGACCCTGTGCCGATGCGCGCGCGATCAGGGCATAGGCGCGGACCCAGTCCTTGGTCACGGCATCGCCATTGAACAGCATCGTGCCCAGCACATATTGGGCACGCGGGGCGCCGCGTGCCGCAGCCTTTTCCAGCCACTCGACCGCCTGAAGCCTTTTGCCGTTTTCGAACAGCGCGAGGCCGTAATTCTCTTCCGCCTGCGGATGCCCCTGCAGCGCGGCCTTGCGGTACCATTCCTCGGCCTGGGCGAGATCTGCAGGAACGCCGCGACCGAATTTATATGCCTGACCCATGTTGAACTGGGCGTCGGCATCGCCAGCGACCGCGGGACCGCGCCACTGGGCGATTGCTGCACGGTAATCGCCCCGTTGCCACGCTTCGACTCCAGCCTTTACGCCCGCCTGGGCGAGTGCTGGACCAGCCAGAAGAGCGCCGGCCAGCGCGGTCGTCCAAAGGTAATGCTTCATCCGGTCAGTTCCTGATCCACCCGCGCCTGGATAATGCCAGTTAACCATAGCATGGCCAAGCAATGCTTGCGCTACGGTTAAACCCGGCAAGAGACAATCGCGCATCGCGCTACCGTATTAACACCTTCTTAGCTTCCCGATGGCATCCCCAACGCTGGGCAACCGGGTTAATTCGAGGGGTAGATGCGCGTACTCGCGATGGCATCACAGAAGGGTGGGTCGGGCAAGACCACGCTGAGCGGGCACCTGGCGGTGCAGGCGCAGCGGGCTGGCCATGGCCCCGTCGTCCTGATCGACATCGATCCGCAGGGGTCGCTGTCCGATTGGTGGAACGAGCGCGAGACCGATTTCCCGGCCTTTGCGCAGACCACGGTCGCCCGGCTCGCCGCCGATCTTGAGGTGTTGCGCCAGCAGGGGTTTCGCCTTGCGGTGATCGATACCCCGCCGGCGATCACCATGGCGATCCAGAGCGTGATCCAGGTCGCCGAACTGATCGTGATTCCGACCCGCCCGTCGCCGCACGATTTGCGCGCTGTCGGTGCCACGGTCGACCTGTGCGATCGCGCGGGCAAGCCGCTGATCTTCGTGGTCAATGCAGCGACGCCCAAGGCCAAGATCACCAGCGAGGCCGCCGTCGCGCTGTCGCAGCACGGGACCGTTGCCCCGGTGACGCTGCACCACCGTACCGATTTCGCCGCATCGATGATCGACGGCCGCACGGTGATGGAGGTCGACCCGAACGGCAAGTCGGCCGCCGAGGTCACTGCATTGTG
The DNA here is from genome assembly GCA_964393565.1 of uncultured Stakelama sp. Lineage (GTDB taxonomy): Bacteria > Pseudomonadota > Alphaproteobacteria > Sphingomonadales > Sphingomonadaceae > Sphingomonas. Next base: position 38,938 of record CAYMUJ010000013.1, read on the forward strand.
GGCCTATATCAACGACCGGCTCGAAAAGAATTTCCGCCGCACCGTGTTCAGCGCGCCCGCTGCGGCGCCGCATGCCGCCTTTGCCGGGCGTCCGCAGGGTGGCTTTGGCCGCCGGGTGGTGAGCTGATGTTCGGTTCCGCCAAACCCGCTGCGTCGCTCTCTTCGGGCCTGCTCGCCCGCAAGGGGCAGGCACGCCCCGCAATGCGCCCCCAGGGTTATATCGGCCTTGATCCGGGCACTTCGCTCGATGATCTGGGCTGGAACGACATGGGTGGCGATGGGCCGGCTCCGGCATTCGAACCCGTGCCGCCGGTGCTGGCACAGCGTCAGGCGCTGGTCGAGGAGTTTGCGCCGGATTTGCCGCCCGCGACTGCCACGCCTGCCGCGCCCGCCGCTGAACCGCTCGCCCGTCCGGTATCGAGCGCCACTGCCGCCCGGATCGGGCGCGAGGTCGGTGCGCGCAAGGGCAAGGCCGCGTTCACATTGCGGCTGGATCAGGATCGCCATCTGAAGCTGCGCCTCGCTTCGGCGGTTACCGGCCGCTCGGCGCAGGTGATCGTGACCGAGGCGCTCGACACATTTCTGGAATCGCTGCCCGAACTGGGGGCGCTGGTTGACCAGCTCCCCGCGGGCAAGGCTCGCTGATCTTAGGGGGAATTGAGAGCCATGAACCTTCGTCGCATCCTGACCATCTCGGTCTCTGCACTGGTGCTGGGCGCACCGATCGTCGGTGGCCCGACGCTGATCGGCGGGCTGGCCGTCGCGAGCGGTGGTGTTGAAACCGCCGATCTGCGCCGCGCCGCCAAGGAAGCTGCCGCCGCCACCAAGGCCCTGAAAAAGGGTGAGGGGCAGAAGGCGGTGACCCATGCCGAAGCCGCAGTCGCGCTGGATCCGCGTAATGGCGAATATCGCAGGCTGCTCGGCGAAACCTATCTGTTTGCAGGCCGCTTCGTATCGGCGGCGCAGGCGTTGAACGAGGCGCTGTCGCTGGATCCGGCCAATGGCCGTACGGCGCTGAACCTGGCGCTGGCGCAGATCGCGACCGGCGAGTGGGATGTCGCGCGCCAGACGCTGGCGACGCATAGCGCGTCGATCCCGGCGAGCGATCGTGGCCTTGCCCTGGCGCTGGCGGGCGATCCCGCCGGAGCGGTTGCGCTGCTGATGGATATTGCACGCCAGCCGGGTGCCGATGCCAAGACACGCCAGAACCTGGCGCTCAGCTTTGCGCTGGCGGGGCAGTGGCAGCAGGCGCGGGCGATCGCGTCGCTCGACCTGTCGCCCGATCAGGTGGACGGTCGGATCATGCAGTGGGCGAGCTTTGCACGCCCGCAGAACGCTTATGATCAGGTTGCATCGCTGCTGGGCGTGACGCCGATCGCCGACAATGGCCAGCCCGAGCGGCTGGCGCTGGCGCATTCGATGACCAGTGCGGTCGCCGCAGCGCGGGTCGCCGATCCGGTCGAAACCTATATGCCCGGTCCGGCGCCGGCGGAGGCTGTCGCCGCAGTTGCCGCGACCACGGTCGATGCCGGCGTGACCGAGGTCGCGCAGGGTCCGTCGATTACTGCGCCGAGCGGGCAGCAGATCGTGTTCGCGCCGCGTCAGGAGATCGTGCAGGCGATCCCGACACGCGCCGTGCGGTCCGAAGTGGCGGCGACGCGCGTGGGTGCGCTGAAGCCGGTACGCATCGACCTGCCGACGACGCAGCGCTTCGCCAAGGGCAGCTGGTATGTCCAGCTCGGCGCCTATGACAGTGTCGGCGTGGCACGCGACGCCTGGGGGCGACTGGTCCGTCGCACGCCGCAGCTGAAGGGCCTGACTCCGGCCAATGCCAGCATCTCGACCAAGGCGGGCGCGTTCCAGCGTTTGTCGGTCGGCGGGCTGGCGCGCGCGGACGCAGATGCGCTGTGCCGCGAAGTGCGCGGCGATGGCGGGAAGTGCTTCGTGCGGACCGCTGCGGGCGACAGGAAGGCCAGTTGGCTGCGCTGATGCCACCGATCACGAGTAACGATGGGCCGGGGTCACTCCCGGCCCATTTCGTTTCAGCGAACCGCGCTGCCGCCCTTGAACAGGCGTAGCGCCTTGCCCTGAACGGGCAGGCCGTCGAACGGGGTGTTGCCGGCCTTGCCCGGCATGGTGTCGGTGACGATCTGCCACGGCGCTTCGGGATCGACCAGCACCAGATCGGCAGGCATGCCCGGCGCAAGCGTGCCGGTGTCGATGCCGAGGATCCGCGCAGGATTGCGAGCGACGAGCGCGAACAGGCGGTTGAGCGTCAGATGGCCGTCGCGGACGAGGCCGAGGCCGAGCGTCAGCAAGGTCGCCGCACCCGCCATGCCGGGTGTCGCATCGGCGAAGGGCAGGCGCTTTTCCTCTGGCCCGCGCGGATCGTGGCCGGAGCAGAGCACGTCGATCGTCCCGTCTGCTAAGGCTGCGAGCGCGGCCAGGCGGTCGCTGTCGTCGCGCAGCGGCGGGGAGAGGCGCGCGAAGGTGCGGAAATCCGACAGGTTGATGTCCGACAGCAGCAGATGTGCCGGGGTGATGCCACAGGTGACGCGCACGCCCCGCGCCTTGGCCGCGCGGACCAGCGCGAACGCGGCGGCGGTGGTCAGTTGACGGAAATGGATCGCCGCACCGGTCGCCTCGGCGAGGGTCAGGTCGCGCTGGACCGCCAGCGCTTCGGCAATCGCGGGGGCGGCGGGAAGGCCGAGCCGGGTCGCGGTCTCGCCCTCGGTCGCTACGGCATTCCGGGTCAGCCCGGCGTCCTCCGCGTGGGAGATGACGACCAGCCCGCAATCGCGTGCATAGCCGAGCACGCGGCGCATGACGCCACTGTCGGCGATCCACCCGCGCCCGGTGCCCACGGCGCGCGCGCCCGCCCCGGCGTTGGTGGCATATTCGGCAAGGTCGGTCCCCTCCAGCCCGCGCGTCGCGGCGGCGATCGGGTGGACCCACAATTCCGGCTTGCCCATGTCGGCGGCGCGCTGGACGAGGCCGGGGCCGTCGAGCACGGGCGACTGATCGGGCATCAGGCCGATGCGCGCGATGCCCCCCGCGCGGCACGCCGCCTTGTCCATCGCGAACACACCGAGATCGGTCAGGGCAGGGGCGAGCAGCTTGCCGCCGCAGTCGATGACCTCGGCTCCGTCGGGCGCGCTGTCGACGATCCGCTCGTCCGCGACGAACAGGTCGCCGCTGCGCTCGCCACTTTCGGGGCAGATCAGCCGGGCGTTGCGGAAGATGCGGTTCATGCCCAGCCCTCCACGCCGCGCGCGCGCCGGGTCAGCACGTCGAGGCACGCCATGCGCACCGCAACCCCCATCTCGACCTGTTCGGTGATTGCCGAGCGACCGGGCAGATCGGCGACGACCGAGTCGATCTCGACCCCGCGGTTCATCGGGCCGGGGTGCATGACCAGCGCATCGGGCTTTGCGCGCTTGAGACGCTCCAGCGTCAGGCCGTAATTGAGGTGATATTCGCGCGTCGACGGGATGTAGGCCCCCGACATGCGTTCATTCTGGAGCCGCAGCATCATCACCACGTCCGCGCCCTCCAGCGCTGCATCGAAATCGGTAAAGGGCGTGACGTGCATCTTTTCGATTGCGGCGGGCATCAGCGTCGAGGGGGCGACCACGCGCACCTCCGCCGCCAGCGCGGTGAGCGCGAGGATGTTGGAGCGCGCGACACGGCTGTGCAGGATATCGCCACAGATCACCACGCGCTGATGCGCGATGCTGCCCCGGCGGCGGCGGATGGTGAGCGCGTCGAGCAAAGCCTGAGTCGGATGCTCATGGCTGCCGTCGCCGGCGTTGAGCACGGGGCAATCGACCTTGTCGGCGATCAACTGTACCGCGCCGGACGACATGTGCCGGATCACGATCACGTCCGCGCGCATCGCATTGAGCGTCATCGCGGTGTCGATCAGCGTCTCGCCCTTCTTCACGCTCGACTGGGCGGCGTGCATGTTGACGACATCGGCGCCGAGCCGCTTGCCGGCAATTTCGAAGCTGAGCAGCGTGCGGGTCGAGTTTTCGAAAAAGGCGTTGATCTGGGTCAGCCCGTCAAGGCGATGGTCGCTGGGCGTGCGGTTGCGGTTCGCCTCGATCCACTGTTCCGCTTCGTCGAGCAGGAACAGGATTTCGTGCGGCTGAAGTCCGGAAATGCCCGTCAGGTGCGCGTGCGGAAACACGGCGCGCCCCTGAATCTGGGCGCCGGGGCGATGATCGATCGGCGGTTGCATTAAAGCTGCCGGTTAGCGGGGCAGGGCGGGCAAGTCTAGCCCGTGGCCAGCGCGTCGATCGCGCCCTGCAGGATGTAGCTTGCCGCCAGCTTGTCGACCCGTTCGGCGCGTTTGGCGCGGGAGAGGTCTTCGGCGATCATCTGGCGCTCGACCGCTGCGGTGGACCAGCGTTCGTCCCACAGGAAGATGGGCAGGGCGAGGTCGGCCAGGTTGCGGGCAAAGGCGCGGGTGGACTGGGTGCGCGGGCTGTCGGTCCCGTCGAGGTTGAGGGGCAGGCCGATCACCAGTCCCTTGACCTGTTGCTGACCGATCAACGTCAGCAGTTCGGCCTTGTCGGCGGTGAACTTGGTCCGCTTGATCAGATGTGCGGGGCTGGCGAAGGACCAGCCGGCGTCGCACAAGGCGGTGCCGATCGTCTTGGTCCCGACATCGAGGCCAAGCAGGCGGCCGCCGTCGGGCAGGGCATCGCGGAACGCAGCGGCGTCGGTGGTGATCATCCCACCGCCCGGCGCGGGAAGAGGTCGATCCAGCTGCTGCGCTGCGTGCGATAGGCGGTCAGCCGCCGTTCGGCGTCGGCGCGGACATCGCTCCAGAACAGCGTGTAATCGAACACATGATAGTTGTTGCCGGGCAGGACATATTGCCCGCCAACCCCCTGAGGGACAGCGCCGAGCAGCAGGAAGCCGCGACCATCGCAGCGCAGCGTCGTCCGGCTCTTTGCCAGCGTGGCCGAGGTCAGGTCGGATGACGGAAGCAGGTTGCCGATATCGAACATCGCGGCATCCTTTGCGGCCGGAGCACCGGTCACGGGGTTGGTGCAGACCATCGCCGTGCCCTTGCGCGGCGCGCCGGTGAAGCCGGTCGAGGCGTCGAAGGTGTCGAGAATCAGCGACGGGTCGGCGGGTTCGGCAAAGCTCTGCCACGACAGGATGCAGCCGCTCTGGTCGGCGGCGATGCATTCGGGCAGGCCGAGCGCGGGCAGGTCGGCACTCTGCGACACCGGCCAGCCGACGACATAGGCCGCGACGATCCGCTTTGCGAGCGGCTTGCCTGCCACACGGTCGCGCAACAGGCGGGTGAGGTGCAGCGCGCCCTGGCTGTGCCCGGCAAGGATGATCGGGCGGTCGCCCGCTTCCTTGAGGAACTGGTCGAAGGCAGCGGTGACGTCGCCATAAGCGAGGTCGAGTGCCTGTTGCGCGTCCGCCTTGGTCGTCAGAAACGCGCCGAACGTCGCCTGACGATAGCGTGGCGCCCAGATCTCCCCCGTGCCGTTGAACGCGCTCGCCTGGCCGCGCAGGAACAGGCTGGCGCGATCATTCGCCTCCTTGTCATCCAGCGGCGCATTCCACTTCGCGCGGTTGAGGTAGGAGGTCGGGTGAAGGAAGAATACCGCCGCTTCCGGCTTGTCCGCAGGCTTGATCCCCTGTGGTGTCCATAGCGCGGGGTTGCCCGGCTGGTCGGGGCGGGCGAGCCACATGTCGGCGCGGGTGTAGCTGTCGGCGGGGAGCGCCGCCTGTGATTCGAAGCGACCGCCGGGGACCATGGCCTGCCGCAGCAGTTCCACACCCCAGATCCGGTACGCAAAGGTCGCTGCAAGCGCGAGCACGATCAACACCGCCACGATATAGAGGAACTTACGTGCCACTCGGGCCTCTCCATTGTGCAATGCAGCATGATGGGCTGCCGGGCAATCGCTTTCCGTTGCGCGATGGTTGCGAAGGATGCAAGCTCGGCAAACAATCGGTGGTGACGTGAATTGAGCTGCGGATTGCTCCGCTGCGAAAGCAGGGGGCCAGGGTCGAGAGCGTATCGCCTGCGGCTCTGGACCCCTGCTTTCGCAGGGGAACAGTCCATTCAGATACGGTCATCACCCAATGATCTGGGGGGGCAGGGCATGAACGAGGTTGCGGAACAACGGGACGAACGCTGGCCGCTATTGCCGCCGATCCTCGCCGGGCTGGGCCTAGTGGCGGGCCTGATTGTCCACTGGATCGTCGGGACTGGCTATCAGGCGGAGATCAGCGCGGTGCGAGTCGCACTGCTGAGCTTTGTTAGCGTGTCAGCGATCCTGTTCGGATTCGTCGTGATTCGCACCGACCTGATCCGCTCGGCGGGGTTCGCGGTCGGATGTGGCGCGGTGGCGGCGCTGATCCTCTATTTCAACGGCGCGACATCAGGGTGGAGCGCGACCGAGGGTTGGCGGCTGGTCTGCCTCGCGCTTGCCATCGGGATTGCGGCACCGCTGTTTCAGGCGGGGCGTGAGGGTGGGTATCGGCCGATTGCCTATCCGCTGGCGTATGACCATGCCTGGACCAATGCGG
>CAYMUJ010000014.1:0-43881 GCA_964393565.1 uncultured Stakelama sp.
CCTCCTTCATGAAGGACTCTAGCTCAGACTGGCGGAGTTTCAGGGGAGCACGTCAACAGGCAGAATGAAGCTGGCTGCCTTGTGGGAGGAAAGCATGATCTCTTCTGCGCTATATCAAGAACTCGTTCCTGACGCTCGCTCCTACAAGCGAACTGATGGTGACCCTCCGAAAACAAGCCTTTGGAAAGCGCGGCTCGAAACGAGCGCGTTCCTCAATCTCACACCGACCACCCTCGAGCATCCCGAGCTGATCTCGACCTATAAAGGCACGATCGAAAAACTGCTGTTTGCCTTTCCCAGCTTCGCGTTGGCCGAGCCGGAATCGGTCGCGGCATACCAATCCGTTATCGGCGCGCTGCGGCACGGTACCAAATTTGTCATCGTCCATCATCCCGGCGGCAAGCCGGTAATCGAAGGCTGGTTCACCGCCGCCGGCCATGACCTCGGTAATGTCACCTTCGTCGAGCTGGTCGATTATGTGATGTTCACCGACTGGGCTGAGGACGCCTATGTCTCGCTCCGTGACTCTGTCAGCGGCGTCCATTATCTTGTCGAGCCGTGGGAGTTCAAACGGGCGGGCGACGCGCTTATCGCGGATGCCGTAGAAGAGCATACCGACACCGTCGCGACGCAGGCACCGTTGATATTTCAGGGCGGTAATTGCCTTATCACCGACAAGCATTGGCTCCTCGGCAAGGACTATTTCGCGGATTCAATCGACACTATCAAAGGCCCTCGTCCACCGGTCCTGATTCCGCAGGGCGAGGGTGTCGACGATTTCGTCCGTCGCCTCTTTCAAGATTATGTCGATGAGCAGCGCGAGCTTCTGGTCATCGGGACCGATAAGCCTATTCCGATTGCCGCGATGCGTGGCACAGCCGACCAAGGCGCCTTTTTTATCGACCTCGCATCGGGCGGTGCCGGCACTTTCCAGCCGATCTTTCACATCGACATGTTCCTGACGCCATTCTCGCAGGACACGAACGGTCACCTGCAGTTTTTAGTGGGCGATCCGAGCCTTGCCGATCAGCTCCTAGGAACGCGCTCGCCGTTTGCGCTCACCGACGTCTACGACAAGATTGCGGCCGACCTCACAGCGGCAGGCTTTGCGGTGATCCGCAATCCACTCGTCCATCGGGCTGTCAAAGGACGTAGCTTCACGATGAAGCAGCTCGGTGACATGGCCGCAAAGCCCGGCAACGAAGACCTCGTAGCCGCGCTGAAGGAACTCAAGGTGGCAGGCGCCAGCGCCAACGATCAAGTGACAGTGCGCGAATGGCACCACATTACCTGGAACAACTGCCTCGTTGAGGCGAGCGCGACCGAAGGCAATCACGTCTATTTGCCAACCTTTGGCCATGGCGCGAATGCTGACCTCCAAACGATCGATACCCATATGCAGCAGCTTTGGCAGGGCCTTGGTTTCACGCCCCATATGCTTGGTGACTTCAACAGCTTTGCCGAGCGTCAAGGCGTCGTTCACTGCATCAAGAAGTATCTCAGCCGATCCAACTGACATGTCCGTCCGCGGGCGCTCGCCCTTCGGAAGACCTAGTTTGGAGAACATCGCCTAGCTGCGGAAACGGCAATGTTGGGTGGCAAAAACGGCCGCTTCCTGCAATCATGCGATGGCCGCCTGGACTCGCTTGCAAAACCTCCGCAGCGCGGTTTCAGCAACCGAACTAGCGGTCCTTAGACTTTCCCAGCATGTCGCCCGTACGGCAGGTCCACTCAAACATCTTCATCGAGATCATCTAGGTCGGTGAAGCTGGCGACGAGATCGGCATATCGGATACGCTCCAAAGTGTCGTCAAAGCTCTCGTTGGCATTGCCGGCCTTAATGTATTGGCGGATGGCATAGAATTCCGGGGACACAATATCTAACTCCCGTCCCTTAGGCCCCGGCTTCCGCTTGGCCGGCCGGAACCCTCGCCGGGACTGCGAACAAAATCCCCAGTGTTTTATACGATATTCCGCATAATATGCGGCTTATTCGCTTTTTCGTATATCTTGCCTGATCCGAAAAAACGTATATACAGGTCGCATACGAAACATCGTATGAGGGCATATGCGCACCGTCATCCGATCCACCAAAGCTCTGGGCTCCGCTCTCCGTGAGGCCCGCCGCGCGGCGGGTCTGACCCAATTGGAACTTGGCCAGAAAACCAGCCTGCGACAAGCCACGATCTCAAGCCTTGAGAATGGCGAAGGCGGCACGCTGGATTCGCTGTTCAAGGTCGTGACCGAGCTCAAGCTCGACCTGCGTCTGGAGGCGCGATCTGCGTCCCTGGCTGATCTGGACGAGATTTTCTGATGGCCAAACGTCGCTCCTCGACGCTGTCCATCCTGCTCAATGGCCGTCTGCTCGGCTGGCTCAACCGGGCGGCCAACGGCGCGGTCGACTTCCGCTATGCGCCAGACTGGCTTGCCTGGGAATTTGCCATACCGGTCTCGCTCTCGCTGCCGCTCAGCGACAAGCGTTATACGGGCGCGGCGGTATCGGCCGTGTTCGACAATCTGCTGCCGGACAATGACGGCATCCGCCGGCGGATCGCCGAACGGATCGGTGCCGATGGGACCGACGCCTACAGCCTGTTGTCGATCGTGGGACGAGACTGTGTCGGTGCGCTTCAGTTTCTGGAAACCGGCAAGGAAGAAACCCTGGCCATGACCATCCAGGCCGAACCGGTCAGCGACACCGACATCGCACAGATGCTGGCCAATCTGGCCGCCGCACCGCTGGGGCTGGAGCCCGACGATGCCTTTCGGATCTCGATCGCCGGCGCGCAGGAGAAGACCGCTCTACTCTGGTGGGAGGACCGATGGCAAAAACCGGTCGGCACGACACCGACCACCCACATCTTCAAGCCACAGATCGGCCAGCTGCCCAATGGCATCGACCTTTCGCACAGCGTCCAGAACGCGCATTTCTGCCTTGCCTTGCTGGGCGCGCTCGGTCTTCCGGTCGCATCGACGCAGATGGCGGAATTTGGTGGCCGTCAGGTTCTGATCGTCGAACGCTTCGACCGCCAACATGGCCGGGGTGGGCGCTTGCTACGCCGTCCTCAGGAAGATCTCTGTCAGGCGCTCTCCATTCCGCCAACGCGGAAATATGAGGATCATGGCGGGCCCGGCGTCGTACAGATCATGAAACTGCTCGCGGCAAGTGACACGCCCGATCGCGATCGCCGCAATTTCATGAAGACGATGATCGCATTCTGGCTGATCGGTGCGACCGATGGGCACGCCAAGAATTTCAGCATCTTCCTGATGCCGGGCGGTCGCTTCACCACGACCCCGCTTTACGATGTGCTCTCGGTCGATCCCAGCCTCGCCGCGCACCGGATCAATCAAACGCAGATGCGGCTCGCCATGGCGATTGGCGACAAGCGGCGCTATCTGATCGCGGAGATTGCGCCCCGGCATTTTGTGCAGAGTGCCATCCGCGCAGACTATGACGTGCGTGAGATGATGGCGATCTTCGATGAACTCCGCCGCGAAGGGGAAGCGGCGTTGGAACGTGCGGTGGCGGCGATGCCGGCCGGCGGTTCCGATGCCGTCACGGGGCCGATCGGCGATGCCTTCCGATCGCGCCTGCGCACGATCGACCTTCTGTAAGCGACCTTCTGGAACCGCGCGTCATCTTGCGGATGACGTGCGCGTCAATTCCGCGCCGCCGCCCAGGCCGCGACCTCGTCGTCATGCCGCCGCACCACGCGCAGCGCGCCTGCAGCGCCCGTCGCCGGGTCGATCTCGATCACCCCGTCCCATTCGAACGTGGCATTGCCTGCGATCGTCACCGCGTCGTCGCCCGCCGGCCCCTCGGCCCGCGCGCGCACCCGGCCGCCGGGGTTGAACACCGTCAGCCACTCGCCGAACGGCAGCCGCCCGGTCAGCCCTGCGGCATGCGCCGACGCCGCCATCGCGCTCCCGCATGCGTTGGTCAGCCCGACCCCGCGCTCGAATGTCTGCACGAACAGATCCGCGCCGCGCAGCTCGGCAAAGCTCACATTGGCGCGATCGACCAGCAGCTCCGGCCCCGCCTCGCACCATTGGCCCAGCGCGACCAGTTCAGCGACATCGACCCGCTCGACGAACGCGATCAGATGCGGGTTGGGCAGTGCCAGCGCGGTAAAGGCGCGGTCGCTCGGCAATCCCGGCACCACCGCATCGATCACCGGCGCGTCAAGCCGAATGCCCACCGCCACCGGATCGGTCGCGACCGGCCCCACGGTCTCACGAACCGTATAAACGCCCGGAGCAAGGCTGTCCTCGCGCGCCACCTGCGCCCCGCTGGTCTTCAACCGCACCCGCGCCGCATCGATCCCAAACGCCTCGAACCCGGCACGCGCCAGGCACCGCAGCCCGTTCAGACAGGTCTCGGGCTCCGACCCATCGGCATTCACCACCCGCATGCCGAAATCCGACGCGCCATCTCCGGGCGTCAGCAACAAGATCCCATCCGCACCGACCGGCCCGGCCCGATCGCACAAGGTCCGCGCGATCCTTCCCCAGCTCGCATCGTCCAGATCGAGATCGCGGAAATCGATCAGACAGAAATCATTCCCCGACCCGTGACATTTGGTGAAGCTCAGTTCCATGTGGCGACATCTACGCCCCCGCAACCGCGGCGCAACTGCAGTTCGCCTTGCCCGCCGCAAACCCGGACTGGCGCGACGACGACCAAGCTGCCACAAGGTCCGTGATGGACGGCATCCTGTTCCTCGCCGTGGTGGCGCTCGGCATTGTCGCGATGGTGCAGGGCCAGCGGCTGCGTGCCCTCACGCGGCGGATCGAGTGGCTCGAACGCAGCCCGCGGACAGAGCCCCAGCCGATCCGGACGAAACCCGCCTCCGCTGACGAGGCGCCACCCCCGCGCCCTGCCCCGAAGATCATCACCCCGCCAGTCGAGCGCGCCGAACCACCGCCCGCGCCCGCGCCTGACCCCAAGCCCCAGACCAAGCCCGAGACCGACCGCCCCAGCCTCGAATCGCTGATCGGCGCGCGCCTGCCCGTCTGGATCGGCGCGGTCGCGCTCATTGTCGCCGGCTTTTTCCTCGTCCGCTATGCCGTTGAAATCGGCCTGCTTACCCCCGCCGTCCGTACCATTCTCGCCGCGCTCTTCGCCGTCATCCTCGTCGGCGCGAGCGAGGCCGCCCGCCGCATCCCCGCGCTCGCCGAAGATCCGCGCATCGCGCAGGCGCTCGCCGGTGCCGGCATCGCCAGCAGCTACGCCACGCTCTACATCGCCGCTGCGCTGTATCAGCTGATCGGCCCGCTCCCCGCCTTCGCGCTGATGGTCGGCGTCACCGCACTCGGCCTGTTCCTCGCATTGCGCCACGGCCCGCCCACCGCCGTGCTGGCGCTGGCAGGCGGCTTCATCGCCCCGCTCGTTGCCGGATATGACGCCGCCGGCATCGGGCCGCTGCTTGCCTATCTCGGCCTGTTCACTGCGGCGCTGTTCGGTCTGGCCATTCACCGGGGCTGGGGCTGGCTCGCACTCGCGGCGACGGTGGTCGGCTTCGGCTGGGTCAATTTCCTGCTCGTCGCGCTGGAACCGGCCCGCCTCACCGGCCCCGCCGCCTTCGTCATCGCGCTCGCGCTCGCCGCCACGCTCGCCCTGCCCCGCGCCGGCATCAGCAGCACCTGGCTGCGCACCGCGCCGCTCGTCGCTGGCCTTGTCCAGCTGCTGATCTTCGCCCCCGCGCTCAGCTTCGACGGATTTGCGTGGAGCTTCTACCTCGTCCTCGCTGCCGCCGCGCTGTTCCTCGCCTGGCGCGACGCACGCCAACTGCCCGGCGCGCTCGCCGCGCTCGCCCTGTCGCTGGTCCTGCTGACCGCCGCGCTGATCGCGCCCGATCATGGCGCGACCTTCATCGCCGCGCCGGTCCTCGCGCTGCTGTTCGCCGCTCCCGGCCTGATCCTGCTCGACCGTGTGCGCAGCTGGGCGATCCTCGCGCTCGGCGGCCTCGCCGGGCCGGTGCTGCTCGCCAATTTGCTCGAGCCTTCGCATCTCAGCGACTGGCAATGGGCAGCCCTCGAACTGCTCACCGCCGCGCTCGCCTTCAGCATGAGCTGGCGCCGCCGCAGCGTAATCGACAGCCGTGACCCCGGTCTGATCGGCGGCGCGCTCGCAGCCGCGATCCTGTTCGCCACCGCACTCGGACAGCTGGTTCCGTTCGCATGGCTCGGCAGCGTCTTTGCGCTCGCCACGCTCGGCCTCGGGCTATGGGCACGCCGCACCGGCGACCGCGCACTGCTCACTCTGCCTGCATTCGGCATCGCTGCAATCCTGCTCGCCGCCGTCGCGCCGCTGGCCGATTACCTCGTGCTGATCGCGCAGTCGCTCGCGGGCGAACGTCTTAGCGCCCCCTTCCTGCCCGATCTCGCCGACGCCTTCCGCGCGCTGTTCCCGCTGATCGCCAGCGTCGCGCTGCTTGCCCCCGATCGCCGCCAGTTCGGCCAATTACGCAAGGCCGCATTCGGCACCGGCCTCGCCATCGCGCTGCTGCTGCTCTACCATCTCGCCAAGCTCCCGCTCGCCATCACCACCGATCCGCGCTTCGACAGCCTCGGCTTCATCGAACGGGCCCTGATTACCCACGCGCTGTTCGCCGCCGCCGTCGCGCTCCGCACCCGCCTGCCGGTCATCGCGTTGCCGCTGTTCGCGCTCGCGCTGGGCCGTCTGCTCTGGTTCGACCTGGTCGTCCTCAACCCGGTCTTTGTCGCACAGCAGGTCAGCCTCTTCCCGCCCGCGCTGCACGTCGCGCTGGCCGGCTTCTGGCTCTACCGTTTCCTGCCCCAGCCGCTGGCGACCCGCGCCGCCATCGCCGCCGCGCTGCTCGCCACCCTCGCCGCGGTGCGTCAGGCCGCGCATGGGGCCATCATCACCGGCCCGATCGGAACCGGCGAAACCTATGGCTATTCCGCCGCCCTGCTCCTCCTCGCGCTGGCCGGACTCATCCTCGGCATCCGCTCGGGCAGCCGCGACCTGCGCCTCGCCGGTCTCGCCCTGCTCACCTTCGTCACGGTCAAGGTGTTCCTGATCGACGCCGCCGCGCTCGACGGACTGCTCCGCATCCTGTCCTTCCTCGGCCTCGGCGTCGCGCTGATCGGCATCGGCTGGGCCTATCGCCGTTTCCTCGCCGCACAGCCCGGTACGCCCGCCGCCTGAACCGCCGCTCACGGCAGGCGATAATGATCCGCCAGCCGGTCAAGCGCGAGTGTCAGCACCAGCCGCCCGGCGCGCGCGGGCCAGGCCAGCGCCTTCTCCGCCGCCGGTACGCTCTCTCCGGCGCAGATCACGCGCCACAGAATATCCGACAATCCCCGCCCCGCCGCCGTGATCGCGGCATTGAATCGCTGCTTCGCCGCGATCTGGGCAGTCGTCGGATCGGCGCGCTCCGATGGCGCTCCGCCGCGCCGTGCCGCCGGTGCCGCGTCCCACCGCATCGTCACACGCGGCCCCAGCGCCGCCATCTCATAATCGTCGCGCAGCCGTTCACCCGCCTCGAACTGCCGCGCATCGACCATGCCGCGCGCGCGCAACCACGCCAGCGGCGATTCGGCATCGTTGACCGATACCCGCCGCCCGGTCCGCCGCGCCGGGGCATGCCGCAGCACATGCCCGTCCTCGATCGTGCGCTCGACCAGTTCCCGCATTGCATCCTCCATCCAAGTGCGAATCGGGGTTGCCACAGCGTCACGCTTGTAGGAAAGTCATTTAACCGTATCGGTTATATGGAGCTATGGATGATCACCGCGATCCGCGAAGTGCGCCGCGCCAAGGGACTGACGCTGGAGGAGGTGGCACAGCGCTGCGACCCGCCAACCACGGCCCAGACGATCGGGCGGCTGGAAACCGGCACCCGCACCGTGTCGGTCGTGTGGCTCAACCGCATCGCCGCCGCGCTCGGCGTCGATGCCGCCGACCTCGTCCGCCTGCCCGATCGCCCCGACATTCCGGTCGCCGCCAGCCTTGATTCAGCCGGTGCCCAGCCACTGCGCCGTCCCGCCACAGTCGCGCCGCCGCTGGCCGAACCCGATCTGGTCGCCGTCACCGTCAGCGGCGGGATCGGCGATTATCGCGCGGGCGATGAAATCTGGTGCCGCCGCCTCGCGCCCGGCGCATTCGGGCAGGCACTCAATCGCGACGTGCTGATCCCGCGCCCGGCCGGCCGCTTCCTGTTCGGCCGCCTGATCGCGCATGAAGGCGAAGGCGGTCGCCTGAACATCCTCCCGCTCGGTCCCGGCGCACGGCAACAGGTCGTTGCCGACCCACCCTGGATCGCCTGCGCGGTCCGGCTGGTGCGCAGCCTTTAGAGGTTGCTCGGCGTTCCTCCGCATTTTCCCCGATCTTGCCTCCCGCGCGCACTCGGCGCATGGTGCGCCATCCTTTTAGGGGAGGGATGAAATGCACTATCTGACCGGGCTCGTTGTCGCCCTGTCCATCGCGTCGCCGGCACTCGCCGAAGACTGGGATTTCATGCTGACCAACGGCACTGGCAAGCCGATCAAGACGATCGAACTCGCTCCCACCGGATCGACCGAGTTCAAACCCGCAACCGAAGATGCCGAGGTAAAGCGCGAGCCGGTGATCAAGCCAGGCGCGAAGACCACGGTCCGCTTCGACCGCCCGTCCAGCCAGTGCCGCTTTGACCTGCGTGCGACGTTCGATGACGCGACGACTCAGGTGTTTTCCAGCGCCAATGTCTGCGACAACAGCTACATCACGGTGAAGCTGACCGGCGGCAAGCCGAGCATCACGGCGAACTGACGACAGTTCAATGCTACGCCCGTCTCCGGAGCGGTCGCACCGGGGCGGGCAGTGGCTTTTATCGATGTTCCGGAAAATTCTGGTGGGCGCTGACGGGCTCGAACCGCCGACCCTCTCGGTGTAAACGAGATGCTCTACCAACTGAGCTAAGCGCCCGGACCGCGCCCCGATAGGCGCAAGTGGCGCGCACGTAAAGATGCACAGGCACGACGCGGGCGTTTCCATCGCGCCGCCAAATCGGCTAGCGGGCGCGGATGACCAGCACGCCCGTCGTCACCCGCTTCGCGCCCAGCCCCACCGGCCGTCTGCATGTCGGCAATATCCGCACCGCGCTCCACAACTGGATGTGGGCGCGCAAACAGGGGGGGCGCTTCCTGCTGCGGATCGACGACACCGACGCCGAACGGTCGGAAGAAGCCTTTGTCGACGCGATCCGCAGCGATCTTGCCTGGCTCGGC
Source organism: uncultured Stakelama sp. (assembly GCA_964393565.1). GTDB lineage: Bacteria > Pseudomonadota > Alphaproteobacteria > Sphingomonadales > Sphingomonadaceae > Sphingomonas. The sequence continues at coordinate 9,235 of CAYMUJ010000014.1, forward strand.
CTCGTCCCCGATGGCGAAGCGCGCCAGTCACAGCGCTTCGACCTCTACGAACGCCGCTTTGCCGAACTGGTCGCGGCGGGCCGGGTCTATCCCGCCTATGAAAGCCAGCAGGAACTGGAACTGAAGCGCAAGATCCAGCTCGGTCGCGGCCTGCCCCCGATCTATGACCGCGCGGCGCTCGCGCTGACCGACGCCGACCGTGCCGCGCTCGAAGCCGCCGGCACCCGCCCGCACTGGCGCTTCAAGCTCGACAATTCAGCACCGATCGAATGGACCGACCTGATCCGCGGCCCCCAGCGCTTCGATCCCGCGACGATGAGCGATCCGGTGGTCCGCCGCGCCGATGGCTCGTGGCTCTATCTCCTCCCCTCGGTGATCGACGATATCGACATGGGCATCACCCATGTCGTGCGCGGCGAGGATCATGTGTCCAACACGGCGGCACAGGTCCAGATGTTCGCCGCGCTCGGCGCCACGCCGCCGGCCTTCGCGCATGAAGCGCTGCTCACCGGGAGCGAGGGCAAATTGTCCAAACGCCTCGGCTCGCTCGGCTGCGACCATTTCCGCGACACCGGGCTGGAGCCACAGGCGATCATCGCCCTGCTCGCGCGCCTCGGCACCAGCGATCCGGTCGAGCCGCAGGCGGATCCTGCTCCGCTGATCGCCGGGTTCGATTTCGCCCGCTTCGGTCGCGCGCCCGCCCGTTTCGACGAGGCCGAGCTGGCCCAGCTCAACGCCCGCATCGTCCATCAGCTGCCCTTTGGCACCGTCGCCGATCGGTTGCCCGACGGCATGGACGCCGCCGCCTGGGACGCGATCCGCCCGAACCTCGAAACCGTGAGCGGTGCCGCCGATTGGTGGCAGGTCGTGGCCGAGCCGGTCGATGCCCCCGCCGACTTCGAGGATCGCGCCTTTCTCGACACCGCCGCCGACCTTGCCGCAACGCTCGACTGGAGCGCCGACCCGTGGCACGCGCTCACCGGCGCGCTCAAGGAGGCGACCGGGCGCAAGGGCCGCGCATTGTTCCACCCGCTACGCCGCGCGCTCACCGGGCGCGACTCGGGTCCGGACATGGCCGCGCTGCTCCCGCTCATCGGGCGCGATCGCGCCGTTGAGCGCCTGCGCGGCTGAGCGCGACACGCGCGCTCTCGCCCGATTTCCCCTCCGCCGCGACATCCGATCGTAACGGCGAAAAGAGTTTTGCAACCTTTGTGTGATGGTATATCATCCATCTACCGGCGCAGACCGGAATGATGGAGAGCCTGTCATGCACGCAAACCGCTACCAGCCATCCGCTTCGCGCCCCGCCAGTGCGGGCGCGTCCCTCCTCGTCCTCGCCGCCGTCGGCTTCGGCGCCACTTTGGTCGGCCCGACCATTGTTCCCGGCCTGCTCCCGGAACCGCCGATCTTCGTGACCAACGTCCCGATCGAACAGCCCAGGCCGACACCACAGCCGCTGACCAAAAAGGATCCGGTGGTAAAGCAGCAGACGACGCCGCTGCCGCATCAGCCAGTCCCGATCGTCAGAACGGACGGCGCGACGGATCCGATCGGCTCGACTCCCGACTTCACCGAAACCAAGATGGATCCTCCCGGACCCGTCGGCCCACTCTCGGGCGGCCCCACCGTCGTCGATCCGCCCAAGCCGCCGGTGATGATCGGCGCCACGGTCGACCCGCGCTACGCCGACTCGCTCCAGCCACCCTATCCCGCGTCCGAAATCCGCGCACAGACCCAAGGGCGGCTCACCGCGCACGTGCTGGTCGGCACCGACGGCCGGGTCAAGGCGATCGAGATTCTGCGAAGCCCCAGCAAGGGCCTGTCCGAAGCCACGCGCCGGCACGCCCTGTCCAAATGGCGGTTCAAGCCCGCGACGCGCGACGGCATCCCCTATGAAGACTGGATGACGATGACGCTGAGTTTCAAACTGGTGGATTGACGGGGGACTGGCCTCATGCCCCCGCATTCCCTATCTTGGCGGGCATGAGGTTCTTCAAACCCGATCGCCCCGTTTCGACGGTCGGCGCGCTGGCGGATCTGCGCAACGCGCTGCGGATCCGCCACGCCTATCAGGTCTGGTTTCTGCTCGCTGCGGCGATCACCACCGGCCTGATCCTGTTCGGCTTCTACAAGGACAGCTATTTCGAAAAGCCGTACCAACGTGAGATCGTCTACTTCCAGAACTGGCGCGAAGACCGCACGATCGAACAGATCATCGCCCAGCAGAAGATCGACGAACCGATCCGCCAGAAAAAGCTCGCCGAGGAAAAGGCCAAGGCGGAAAAGAAGCGGCTGGAATATAAGAAGATCGACGACAAGCTGAAAGAATACGGGATTTGAACCACGCCGCGTGGATGGGTGCAGCGCTCGCGCTCGGCGAGCGCGCGCGGGGCCGCACCGCACCCAACCCCAATGTCGGCTGCGTCATTGTCCGCGATGATCGCGTCATCGGGCGCGGCTGGACCCAGCCCGGCGGCCGCCCCCATGCCGAAGCGATGGCGCTGGCCGAGGCGGGAGCGGCGGCACGCGGGGCTGTCGCCTACACCACGCTCGAACCCTGCGCGCATGAATCGACGCGCGGCCCGGCCTGCACCGACTCGCTGATCGCTGCCGGCGTGGCGCAGGTCGTGATCGCGCTGCGCGATCCCGACCCGCGCACCGACGGACGCGGCATTGCGCGGCTCCGGGACGCGGGAATCGCCGTCACCACCGATATCCGTTCCGCGCAAGCCGCGCACAGCATGGCCGGCTTCCTCACCCGGCGCGCACACGGCCGCCCGGCGGTGACGCTCAAGCTCGCCACTTCGCTCGACGGCTGCATCGCGCTGACCAACGGCGAAAGTCGCTGGATCACCGGCCCGCGCGCCCGCGCCCACGCCCATCTCGAACGCGCCCGGCATGAGGCGATTCTGGTCGGCCGCGGCACACTCGATGCCGATGCACCCACGCTTGACGTTCGGCTCGCCGGGCTGGAGGACCGCAGCCCGCGCCGCATCCTCCTCTCCGCAACCGACACGCCCGGCTGGACCCGCATCGCCGCGCCCGATGCGATCACCGACCTCGACGGCGTCGATCATCTGCTGGTCGAGGGCGGCGCCCAGACCGCCGCCGCCTTCCTCCGCGCCGATCTGGTCGATCGCCTGCTGCTCTACCGCGCGCCGATCCTGCTCGGCGGCAAGCCCGGCCTCGCCGACCTCGGCCTCGCCACCCTCGACCCCGCGCATGGCCGCTGGACATTGCACGACGCGCGGATGCTTGGCAGCGACCGGCTCGAGGTCTACGAGCGCGCCAGAGGATAAGGGTCTAACATGTTCACCGGAATCATCACCGATGTCGGCGCAATCGAAGCGATCGAGAATCGCGGCGACCTGCGTGCGCGCATCACCACCGCCTATGACATGGCGACGGTCGACATGGGCGCGTCGATCGCCTGTTCGGGCGTGTGCCTGACCGTCGTCGACAAGGGGCCGGGCTGGTTCGCGGTCGATGTCAGCCACGAAACCATCTCGCGCACCGCCGCGCAGTGGCAGCCGGGCCAGCGCCTTAACCTCGAACGCGCGCTCAAGGTCGGCGACGAGCTTGGCGGCCATATCGTCACCGGCCATGTCGACGGCGTCGGCACCGTGCTGGACATCACGCCCCAGGGCGATTCGCAGCGCGTCGCCTTCGCCGTCCCCGCCGATCTCGCCCCGTTCATCGCCGCCAAGGGATCGATCACCATCGACGGCGTATCGCTCACCGTGAACGACGTGACCGACCAGCCCGATGGCACCGCGCAGTTCGCCATCAACCTGATCCCGCATACCCAGTCGGTGACCACGCTCGGCGCGCTCGCTCCGGGTCAGTCGGTCAATCTCGAAATCGACGTGCTCGCACGTTATCTGCAACGTATGGAGGCCGCCCGTGGCCAAGACTGAACGGACAGACTGCTTCATCGATCTGGGAGACGCATAATGGCCACTATCCTGATCGTGGAAGCCCGCTTCTACGACCATCTCAACGATATGCTGCTCGCCGGCGCCCGCGCCGCGATCGAGGCTGCGGGTCACAGCCATGAGACCGTCACCGTCCCCGGCGCGCTCGAAGTGCCCGGCGCGATCGTGCTGGCCGAAGAGACGCAACGCTACGACGCCTATGTCGCGCTCGGCGTCGTCATCCGTGGCGAGACCTATCATTTCGAGATCGTGTCGAACGAAAGCGCGCGCGGCATCATGGCGCTGACGATGGACGGCATTCCGATCGGCAACGGCATCCTCACCACCGAGGATGAGGCCCAGGCGATCCGCCGCGCCGATCCGGCACAGCTGGACAAGGGCGGCGGCGCAGCAGAAGCGGCGCTCGCGATGCTGGCGCTCAAGCAGCGGCTGTGATGATGGTTGCTTCGCCTCTGCCTAAGGGCGGCACCAGCCCGCTCAGCCAACATAAATGACCCACCCGGTCCTCTTCACCGAACGGCTGATCCTGCGCCGTCCGGCGGCGGAGGATCTCGATGGCTGGGCGGCCTTCTCCGCCGATCCGGTCGCGACCGAACATCTCGGCGGCCCGGTGGAACGCAGCGTCGCCTGGCGTCAGCTGTGCACCATGGCCGGCGCGTGGGAAATCAACGGCTTCGCCATGTTCTCGGTCATCGAGCGCGCGACCGGCAAATGGGTCGGTCGCCTCGGCCCGTGGATGCCCGATGGCTGGCCGGGCACCGAAGTCGGCTGGGGCGTTGCCGCTGAATTCGCCGGGCGCGGCTATGCCTATGAAGGCGCGGTCGCGGCGATGGACTATGCCGTCGATGTGCTCGGCTGGGACGCGGTGATCCACACCATCGCGCCCGAAAACACCCGCTCGATCCGGCTCGCGCAGCGGCTCGGCTCGACCAACCTCCGCCCGGTCCGGCTTCCCGCCCCCTATGCCGATGTGCGGGTCGATGCCTGGGGGCAAAGCGCGGCGCAATGGCGCGCGGGACGCGCGGCGCGGTGACCGAAATCCCGCCCAGCCGCTACAAGGTCGTCGAACGCGACCGACGGCTGGTCGTGATCGATACGCTGACCGGCAAACCCGCAAGTGCGCCCGGTCCCATTGCCCCGCCGGATCGTGCGCCACCCCCGGACCGCCCCGTCACCGAAGACGAGCCCCGACGGATCGACGATCGCAGCGGCGCACAGATCCTGACGACCTCGCCGCTCTACGACCTCAAGGCCCCGCGCCGGATCGTGATGGATGACCGTTTCAACGAAAAGATCGGCGGGGCGATCGGCGGTTGGCTGATCGGCCTGCTCTTCGCCTTTGTGGTCGCCTTCCTGTTCTTCCCGTGGCTACTGCTAGTGCCGGTCGCCCTGCTTCTTCAGCCCAGGGTCCGCGCGGCAATCCGGATCTGGATTACCGCCCGGCTGGACGATGTGGAACAGCGTTAGGCAAAGCCGCCCCCGTTTGCCCTGAGCCTGTCGAAGGGCCAGACCCGACAGCGGTGGCTTCGATCCTTCGACTGGCTCAGGGCAAACGAATGCGCGGTCAGACCACCGCCTGCGCCGCCAGCGCCGGATAGTCGGTATAGCCTTCCGGCCCCTGACTGAACCAGGTCGCCATGTTGCCCTGATTAAGCGGCGCGCCGCTACGCAGCCGTTCGGGCAGGTCGGGATTGGCAAGGAAGCTGCGACCAAAGCTCACCGCATCGGCGACCCCGCTGTCGAGCGCGGCCTGCGCCTGCGCGCGGGTGACATAGTCCGAATTGACCACCAGCGGGCGATCGAACACGGCGCGGATCGCCGGGCTCAACCGTGGCACCTCGGTCCGCCCATAGCTTCCGTCCGGTCCCGGCTCGCGCAGCTCAAGAAAGGCGATGCCAAGTTCCGACAGGCGCTGGGCGGCGGGCAGGAACACCGCATGCGGATCGCTGTCATCAACCCCCTGGCTGTCCCCATTGGGCGACAGCCGCACGGCGGTGCGATCCGCCCCCGCCACGGCAATCACACGCTCGGCGACTTCGCTGAGCAGGCGGATGCGATTGTCGACCGACCCGCCATAGGCATCGCTGCGATGGTTCGCGCCATCGCGCAGAAACTGGTCGATCAGATACCCATTGGCGGCATGGATCTGCACGCCGTCAAACCCGGCCTGCAGCGCATGGTCGGTCGCGCGGGCATAATCCTCGATAATCCCGGGAATCTCGGCCAGGTCGAGCGCGCGCGCCACTTCGGTCGGCTGCCGGCCTTCATAAGTATGGAAATGCCCTTTGGTCTGCGTCGCCGAAGAGGACACCGGCGGTTCGCCCGTGACCGCGCTATGGGCCTGGCGCCCCATATGCCACAGCTGCGCGACGATGCGTCCACCGGCCGCATGCACCGCCGCGGTCACCGGCTTCCATCCTTCGACCTGCGCCGCGCTCCACAAGCCCGGCGCGAACGGCCAGCCCAGCCCCTGGCGGCTGATCCCGGTCGCTTCGGAAATGATCAGGCCGGCCGATGCGCGCTGTGCATAATAATCGGCCATGATCGCGGTCGGCACCGCGTCACGGCCCGCACGCCCGCGCGTCAGCGGCGCCATCAGCACGCGGTTGGGCGCCGTGATCGCCCCCAGGCGGATCGGATCGAACAGATCGGACATCTACAAATCTCCAAATCCTTTGCGTTACGCAACAGTTAGGGCGCTAAGGGCGCAATGCACGACTCCGCCCCGTCAAGAAAACCTGCTCCTGAAACAAGCAGCACTGCGCTGCCCTTCCTCGCCCTGCTACTCGGCAATCTGGCGCTGGCGTTCGGACCATGGTTCGTGCGCGCCGCCGATGTCGGTCCGGTCGCCGCCGGTTTCTGGCGGCTCGCACTTGGCGTGCCGATGCTGTTTGCATTCCTGCTGGCCACGCGCGCGCATCCGCTTGCTGGCACGCGCGGACTATGGGGCCTGCTCATCCTCGCCGGCATCGCCTTTGCCGCCGATCTCGCCTCCTGGCATATCGGCCTTCTGCACACGACACTGGCCAATTCGACGCTGTTCGGCAATTCCGCGACACTGATGTTCCCAATCTGGGGATTCATCGTCGCGCGCGCCTGGCCCAGCCGACACCAGGCATCCGCGCTCATCCTCGCCGCGATCGGGGCGGGGCTGCTGCTCGGCCGCTCCTATGAATTGTCGCCACAGAATCTGTTCGGCGATCTGCTGTGCCTGCTCGCCGGCGCGCTCTACACTGTCTACCTCATCCTGATGGCGCGCGCCCGCGATGCCATGGCGCCGCTCCCGGCGCTTGCCTGGTCCAGCCTGTTCGGAGCGCTGCCGATGCTCGCTTTCGCCCTGCTGCTGGGGGAACGCATCTGGCCCGGCAATTGGGGCGTGCTGGTCGGCTTCGCGCTCGCCAGCCAGGTGATCGGACAGGGATTGATGCTCTATGCGCTCGGCCATCTCTCACCGCTGGTCGTCGGGATCGCGCTGCTGACTCAGCCCGTGGTTGCCGGGACGATCGGCTGGATCATCTATGACGAACGGCTGGGCGTGCCCGATTTCTTCGGCGCTACGCTGGTCGCGGTGGCGCTGGTCCTTGTCCGCCGCGGCAAAAGCCCTCCGGGACAGGTTGCGCCGATCGCCGGAGAGACTAAATCGGGAACATGACCGATGTGGCCGATATGACGCTGGACGAGCTTCGCGACGCGCTTGCGCCGCACCTCGCGCCCAATGCCGCTTTCGACGGGTGGAGCGCAGCGGCGGTCAGCGCTGCCGCCGATGCGATCGGCGCGGACCATGATATCGCCCGCCTGGCCATTCCCGCCAGGCCGGTCGAGATGATCGACCTGTGGTTCGCATCGGTCGACCGGGAGATGGCACAGCGCCTGCTCCCCGGAACGCTCGCCGCGATGAAGATCCGCGCCCGCATCACGGCGCTGGTCGAAACCCGGCTCGACATCCTCGCGCCCGATCGCGAAGCGCTGCGCCGCGCGGTCGCGATCCTTGCCATGCCCCAGAATGCGGCACGCGCGACCCGGCTTGGCTGGCGGTCGGTCGATGCGATGTGGCGGCTCGCGGGCGACACCGCCACCGACTATAACCACTATACCAAGCGCGCGATGCTCGCCGGCATCTATGCCGCAACGATCGCGGTGTTCCTGAACGACGAGAGCGAGGGCCAGGCCGAAACCCGCGCCTTCCTGTCGCGGCGGATCGACAACATCATGCAGTTCGAAACGGCCAAGGCAAAGCTGGCCGCGCGCTCCGACCACCGGTTCAGCATGTCGCGCTTCATCGGCCGCCTGCGCTACAACGCGCGGTGAACCGTCGGCGATTGCCCTGCCCGCAGAAGCTGCTTAGGCTACGCCCCTTATCTGACGGGGGGACGACCGATGAAGGCCGTGGCAATCATTCTCAATTTCTTCATTCCGGGCGTGGGCAGCCTGGTCATCGGCAAGACGGGGGCGGGCATCGCGCAGCTTGCCATCTATTTCATCGGTGTGTTCTGCACGCTTTCCGTGATCGGCGCACTTCTTGGTTTGCCGATGATGCTCGGTGCCTGGATCTGGGGCCTCGTCACTGCCGCGACGCACGTCGATCAGCCGGTCGAGGTCCATGTCATTCACACCAACGCGCCGGGTGGCTCTTCGCCCGACGCCTGACGCGCTCCGCGCCCCGCCGAACTGGATGAGGCGGGGTCAGCGATGAACGCATTTCCCTATCCCGCCCTGCATGTCAGCCATGGCGGCATCTGGATCGCAACCGCCGACGGCGCGCGCAGCGTCGGTCGCGGAGAGGCGGTGCGTATCGCCGCCGATACGCCGGTTATCCTGCTCAATGCCCCGCTCGCGGCGCAGCGGCTCGGCTATCCCGACCTGTCGGGGCTCGACCTGCTCGAACTCTTCGCCTTTCTGCGCCCTGCACGCTTCATGGTGCCGACTCCGCGCGGCCTCGCCCGCGCGCTCGGCCTTGCCGAACCGCCCGAGGATGCGGCGGTCGCCCCCTTCCTGCGTGCGGCCGCCGAAGCAATGCTGGCCATTGCCGAAACCGACTGGCCGGAGCGCGAGGGTGCATGGCACGCCGCGCAGTCACTCGCCAAATTGCGCTGGAGCTGGGCACCCGCAGTGGCGCAGCGTCTGGCTCGCCCCGAACAGGCCGAACGCTGGCTGTTCTCGCGCCTGCCCGAATGGGGCGAGGGCGCACCGCGCACCCCGCCGCGCACGGTCACGCTCGATCCCGACGCGGTGCGTGACCGGCTGGCGGCACTCACCGGATCGGGTGCCGAGGTACGCGCTGGCCAGCGGCTCTATGCCGATGCCGCGGCGAGCGCGTTCGCCCCGCGCACGATGCGCGATTCGCCCAATCTGGTGCTGGCCGAGGCGGGGACCGGCATCGGCAAGACGCTCGGCTATCTCGCGCCCGCCTCGCTCTGGGCGGAACAGGCCGATGGCGTGGTGTGGATCTCCACCTATACCAAGGCGCTGCAACGCCAGCTCGGCCATGAAGGCGAGCGGCTGTTCGCCGACCCCGATGTGCGCAAACGCCGCATCGTCATGCGCAAGGGGCGTGAGAATTACCTCTGTCTGCTCAACCTTGAGGATGCGCTGCAGGGCGGGTTCGCCGGGCGCGCGGCGGTGCTGGCGCAGCTGGTCGCGCGCTGGGCTGCCTATACCGCCGACGGCGACATGGTTGGCGGCGATCTGCCCGGCTGGCTGCCGGTGCTGTTCCGGCGCAACGGATCGACTGCGCTCACCGACCGGCGCGGCGAGTGCGTCTATGCCGGCTGCCCGCATTACCGCAAATGCTTCATCGAGCGCGCCGCGCGGGCCAGCGCCGACGCCGACATCGTCATCGCCAATCACGCGCTGGTGATGGTCAACGCCGCGCGCGGGCGCGAAACCGCGACCCGCCCCACGCGCTATGTCTTCGACGAAGGCCATCACATTTTCGACGCAGCCGATGCGATGTTCGGCGTCGCCCTGTCGGGGCAGGAGACGATCGAGCTGCGCCGCTGGATCACCGGGCCGGAAAGCGGATCGCGCGGACGGCGGCGTGGCCTGGCCGCCCGCCTCTCCGATGTCGCCAGCTATGACGATGCCGGTGCGCGCGCGATCACCGAAGCGGTGGACGCCGCGCGCGCGCTGCCCTCGGACGGCTGGCTCCAGCGCCTCGCCGAGAGCCAGCCCTTCGGCGCGATCGAACACCTCCTCGCTGCCGTGCGCGGCCTCGTCTACGCCCGCGACACCGACGGATCGGGTGAAGCCGGCTATGGCATCGAGACCGAACTGGCCGAGCCCGACGCCCAGCTGATCGACGCGATCCAGCCCGCCGCCGCGGCACTCGAATCGCTGCTGCGCCCGATGATGGCGCTCGGACGACGGCTGGAAGCGGTGCTCGATGAGGCCCCCGACTGGATGGACGGGCAGGCGCGCGCCCGGATCGAGGGCGCGATCGCCTCGCTCGGCTGGCGCGCGGAAACCGTCGCCGCCTGGCTGTCGCTCGTCGCCCGCATCGGCGGCCCCGCCACTGCGGATTTCGTCGACTGGCTCGCCGTCGAGCGCATCGAAGGCCGCGAAATCGACATCGCCCTCCACCGCCGCTGGCTCGACCCGACCAAGCCGTTCGCAGAGACCGTGCTGAAACCTGCACATGGTGCGCTGGTCACCTCGGCAACGCTGCGCGCGGGCGGGGACTGGGACGTCGCCGAACAGCGCAGCGGCGCCCAGCATCTCCCCCATCCGGCACAGCGGTTCGCCGCCGCCTCCCCGTTCGATTATCCGCGCCAGGCCGAAGTGCTGATCGTCACCGACATCAAGCGCGGCGACATGAGCGCGCTCGCCGCCGCCTATGCGCGGCTGATCATGGCGGCACAGGGCGGGACACTGGGACTGTTCACCGCGATCCGGCGGCTGCGCGCAGTGCATACCCGCATTGCCGACCGGCTCGCGCGCGAAGGCCTGCCGCTCTACGCCCAGCATGTCGACCCGATCGATACCGGTACGCTGGTCGACATCTTCCGCGACGATCCCCGCGCCTCGCTGATCGGCACCGATGCCTTGCGCGACGGGGTCGACGTGCCCGGCCATTCGCTGCGGCTGGTGGTGATGGAAGGCGTGCCCTGGCCCAAGCCGAGCGTCCTGCACGCCGCGCGCCGGCTGGCGGGGGGCGGCAGCGCCTATGACGATCGCATCGTGCGCGCCCGGCTGGCCCAGGCATTCGGCCGCCTGATCCGTCGCGCCGATGATTCGGGCGCGTTCGTCCTGCTCTCTGCCGCGACGCCGTCACGGTTGCTCGACGCTTTTCCCCCCGGCACCCCAATCCGCAGGCTGACGCTGGATGAAGCGGTCGCGCGTGTGCGGTGTCTTTCCTCCGTCGCTTCACTCGGGCAGAAGGCCTTTGTAACCGCCGATCCGGAGGGCCGATGAAGACGTTGACGATACTACGCCACGCCAAGTCGAGCTGGGACGACGCGGTCGCCCGTGACTTCGACCGCCCGCTCAATGCGCGTGGCCAGAAGGCGGCGGCCACGATCGGTCGGCATTTACGCAGCGAGGGGCTTTACTTCGATCACGTCGTCGCCTCACCCGCATTACGCATCGTCGAAACGGTGGATCAGGTCGAAAGCGGCTATGGCAGCGCGCTTGCCCCTGCCTGGGACCGTCGCATCTATCTTGCCTCCGCCTCGACCCTGATGGACGTGGTTCACGAACTGCCCGCTGGCGCCGACAGCGCACTGCTGATCGGCCACAATCCCGGGCTCGAGGATCTGGTGCTGATGCTCGTACCGGATCGCGCGGGAGACGCGCTCCGCGATTCGGTCGAAGAAAAATTCCCGACCGCCGCACTCGCCATGATTACGTTCGAAGCGGGCGACTGGGGTGCAATCCGGGCCGATAGCGGGACGCTGGTTCGCTTCGTTCGTCCCCGCGACCTGGATCCGGGGCTGGGGCCGGAGGACTGATCAGCGGTCCTCGCGCAACGCATCCTGCAACGCCCGGCGCACCGCGCACAGCGAGTCGGACCGTCGACGCCGCGCGCCGCCCTCCGCATCCAGCAGGCGCTGGACGCCACGGATCGAATATCCCTCACGGCCGAGCAGTGAATCGATGCGGCGGACCAGCGCGACGTCGTCAGGCCGGTAATAACGTCGCCCGCCCGCCCGCTGGAGCGGGCGCAGCTGCGGAAACCGCGTCTCCCAATATCTCAATATATGCTGAGGACGCCCGATTTCCTGCGCAAGCTCACCGATCGTCCGGAAGGCGTCAGGACCCTTCTCCGGACCAGCTGCCATCTTACTCCCCGTTCACGATCCTGTCGCGCAGCATCTGACTGGCACGGAAAGTAAGGACGCGGCGCGGTGCGATCGGCACCTCAACCCCGGTCTTGGGATTGCGGCCGATCCGTTCGCCCTTGTCGCGCAAAACGAAACTGCCAAACCCTGAAATCTTGACATTCTCGCCCTTGGCGAGCGCGTCGCACATATGGCCAAGGATCTGTTCGACAAGGCGGGACGCATCGGCACGCGAAAGTCCGACATCGCGATGCAACGCATCTGCTAGATCCGCTCTGGTCAGCGTCGCGGCGATTGCCATCGTTTATCCTCCTGCCCCAGTTTGTTACTGTAACACATTGAGGGAACGGTGCAACCATCGTTGCGCCTACGTCACGACCCCGTATTTATACGCAGAACAACTAGGGTCCAGACCCATAAACGGCAATGGTCGTGACGGAGCGGAGATTGGCGCATGGGTAGGAGCGAGGAGGGAGCGATGGGTATTCATCGTGACCGACGAGCGACGCTCTCCATGCGCCAATCTCCGCCCGCCGCTTGCGGTTGCACGCACGCGCCCGCTGGTCTGCGTCGCGTCCCTTGCGGGTAGCACCGCTACCCGCTGCGAAACGCTCCTTGCCAGCGAACCCGTGTGTGCAATCACGACCGTTGCCGTTTATGGGTCTGGACCCTAGCCGGGTGGGTAGAGCGCGGTGCCGTTACAGCTTTGCCGAAAACGACTCTAAAACCGTACGACCGCCGCACCCCAGGTGAACCCGCCACCCATGGCTTCCAGCACCAGCAGGTCGCCCGACTTGATCCGGCCATCACGCACCGCCGTGTCCAGCGCGAGCGGAACCGACGCGGCCGACGTATTGGCATGCTGATCCACCGTCACGACCACCTTCTCGGCCGGGAGCCCCAGCTTTTTCGCGGTGGCGTCAAGAATGCGCGCATTGGCCTGATGCGGCACGACCCAATCGACCTGCTCCGGACCAAGGCCGGCTGCGGACAGGCTCTCTGTCATCACGCTGGCCAGGTTGACGACCGCGTGGCGGAACACTTCCTTGCCCTTCATGCGCAGCTTACCGACGGTGCCAGTGGTCGACGGACCGCCATCCACATAGAGCAGCTGATTGTGCCGCCCATCGGCGTGCAGCCTGGTCGCGAGCACACCGCGCCCGCCATCGACGGCGGTCTCCTGCGCCTCCAGCACGATCGCGCCGGCACCATCGCCGAACAGGACACAGGTCGTGCGATCCTCCCAGTCGAGAATGCGGCTGAACGTCTCCGCGCCGATCACCAGCGCGCGGTTGGCGCTCCCGGCGCGGATCATGCTCTCCGCGACCTGCACCGCATAGAGAAAGCCCGAGCACACCGCCGCAACGTCAAACGCCACGCAGTCGTCGATGCCCAGCGCCGCCTGTACGCGAGTCGCGCTCGCGGGAAAGGTCTGATCGGGCGTCGCGGTCGCCAGCACGATCAGGTCGATCGTCCGTGCCTCGATCCCCGCCGCCGTCAGCGCCGCGCGCGCAGCATCGGTCGCCAGCGTCGATGTGGTCTCATCATCCCCGGCGATATGGCGAAAGCGGATCCCGGTACGCTCCACGATCCATTCGTCGGACGTGTCGATCTGCTCGGCCAGCTCGGCATTCGCAACCCGACGGCGCGGCAGCGCCGATCCGGTGCCGGTAATCACTGCACGCCGCATGGTCGCGACGGCGCTCGAATCGTTCATGCTGCCTGGGCCTCGAAATTGCCGAGATCCTCGGCGATGCGACGGGTCAGATCGTCGCGCACCATCTTGGCAGCGACTCCGATCGCGGTCTCGACCCCGACTTCATTGGCGCTGCCGTGGCTCTTCACGACAATGCCATTAAGGCCAAGAAAGACCGCACCATTGTGATTGTTGGGGTCAAGATGGTGGCGCAGCAACTCGGTCGCGGGTTTCGAAATCAGGAAACCGATCTTCGACCGGATCGAACTGGAAAAGGCGCGGCGCAGCAGATCGCCGACAAAGCGCGCCGTCCCCTCGACCGTCTTGAGCGCGATATTGCCCGAAAAGCCGTCGCACACGATCACATCGACATTGCCGCGCGACAGCGCATTGCCCTCGACAAAGCCGGTGAAACGCAGCGGCAGGTGCGTCGCGGCCCGTAACTTCTGCGCGGCGGCGCGGATACTGTCCGTACCCTTCAGCTCTTCGGTGCCGATGTTGAGCAGGGCGACGCGCGGTGACTCAAGATCCAGCACGGTGCGCGCATAGGCCGCGCCCATCACGGCGAACTGGATCAGGTTGCGGCTATCGACCTCGGTATTCGCGCCAAGATCCAGCATGACGACGTCATTGGCGCCCAATGTCGGCATCCGCGCGGCGAGTGCAGGGCGGTCGATCCCCGGCATGGTGCGCAGCGCCAGCTTCGCCATCGCCATCAAGGCACCGGTATTGCCGGAAGACACGGCGGCGGCGGCTTCGCCCCGTTTTACCAGATCGATCGCGACACCCATCGATGTCGTCCTGGCGCGACGAATCGCCTGACTGGGCTTGTCGTCGGCGGTCACCACTTCGGGTGCGTGCACGATTTCGGACGCAGCGGTAAGACTGGGATGGGCCTTCAGCCCCTCGCGAATCGCCTGTTCGTCGCCGACGAGCAGAAAGCGCATGCCATCGAACCGGCGTCGCGCGCGTGCGACACCAGCGAGCATGACCGCCAGCCCCTCATCGCCGCCCATCGCATCGACGGCGATTCGCGCGCTTGAGGTCATGACCGGCAGCCCCCTTTATTCGGGCTCAGCCCTCGACCGAAACGATCTCGCGGCCGTTATAGTGGCCGCAGGCGCCGCACAGCGTGTGCGGGCGCTTCAGTTCGCCGCAATTCGGGCATTCCTGGAACGCCTGGACCTTCAGCGCGTCGTGCGACCGGCGCATGCCGCGGCGGCTCGGCGAAACTTTTCTCTTGGGGACGGCCATTTCGGCAAACCTTCTTGAACTGTCGTCTTAAAACCTGGATCGCGATACGCCCGTGGCGGCGAACGGGCAAGCACCGGGGTCCGGCACTCGCCGGACAGCCCTGGGCCAGTCGCGAAGCGAGCGAGCGCCTATACCGATTTCCGTTGAAGTTGCAAGGCAGCGCGCGGCATGGCAGCCACGGCAATCCAAACAGGGGAAGAAACAATGGACGCCATCATCCTGCCGGTTACGCTTGCGGCCGCCGCCGCCTGTGCACTGATCAACGTCTGGCTCGCCGTCCGCATCGGCCAGGTCCGCCGCGCCGAAAAGGTCTTGATCGGCGATGGCGGCAACCCGCGGCTGATCGCCCGGATGCGCGCGCAGCTCAATTTCGTCGAATATGCGCCGATCGTGCTGATCCTGCTCGGCCTGACCGAACTGGCCGTCGGAACGGAAACCTGGCTGTGGGCGGTTGCGGCATTGTTCGTGGTCGCACGCATCCTGCATGTGTTCGGGATGGACGGCTGGATGCCGGGGCGCATCATCGGCATTTCCGTCACCCTGCTCGTCACCATCGGCCTGGCCGGATATGCGGCCGCCATCCCCTATTTCGCATTCGGCGACTCGCAAACGATCGAACTGATCGAAACGACGGGCTAATCTTCCGCGACCCACGCGCTGAGCAGGCTGTGGGCGATCGCATAGCGGGGCGGGGCGATGAACCGGGCATCCGGTTCCCCCGCCAGAGCCGCGCGCACCTCGTCCCGCGTCACCCACATCGCGTCCTCGATCTCGGTCGTGTCGAGCGACAGGGTGTCGTCTTCGGCGCGCGCGATACAGGCGATCATCAGCGACGATGCGAACGGCCAGGGCTGGCTGGCGACATAGCGTACATCGGTCACGCGCACGCCCGCTTCCTCCAGCGTCTCGCGCGCCACCGCTTCCTCGATCGATTCGCCGACCTCGACGAATCCGGCCAGCGCCGAATAGCGCCCGGCGGGCCATGCCGCCTGCCGCCCGAGCAGCGCGCGACCCTGATATTCCGCCAGCATGATCACCACGGGGTCGGTGCGCGGGAAATGCTCCGCGCCGCATCCCTCGCACCGCCGCGCCCAGCCCGCGCGGAACAGCGCGGTGGCGCTGCCACATGCCGCGCAGAATCCGTGCCGCTGATGCCAGTCGACCAGGCTGCGCGCACAGGCATAGAGGCTTGCCTGATCGTCCGGCATCAATCCAAGCATCGCTGACAGGGCGGGCGATCGCGCGGCTCCATGCCCTCCCCTCGTGGCGAGCGGCGCGAAATGCGGCGTGCAGTCGATATAGCCAAGGAACAACGGCTCGGCATCGTCGGACAGCTCGGCCAGCCGGCCCCACACCAGCCGGCCCGCATGGTCCAGTTCCGGATCGAGTCCGTTGAGCTTCAGCAGCCGCGCGCGCGCGTCGCTCAGCGCCGCAGCCAGGGCTTCAGGATTGCCGCGCTCGCGATCGGCGCGGTCGAGCACGCCACCGGTAAACCCCACAGCCAGGGCCATCACAGGCCCTGCCCCGCATAGAGCGCTTTGATTACATCGGCGCGCAGCGGCCATTTGTCCGACGGAAAGTAATTGACCATCACCGTTGCGCGAATCTTTTTTGCCGGATCGACCCAGGCGGCCGTGCCGGCGGCACCGCCCCAGCCATAGGTCCCCTTGCCCGCGCCGCCCGGAACATCCTCAAGCTGCACCGATCCGCCCGCGCCATAGCCCATTTTCGGACCCGTCGCGCCGCCGCTTCCGCTCGGCGCACCGCCATAAGTGACACCTGCAGGCAACAGGTCGGACATGGCGAGTCGTACCGTTTCAGCCTTCATCACGCGGACGCCATCGACCGCGCCACCATTGGCCAGCATGTGCAGGAAGCGGTCATAGTCACGCGCCGACATCACCAGCCCCGCGCCGCCATAAGGAAAGGATGGCGGCGTCAGATAGACCGAGGTCGGGGCCGGATCGAACGGAATGCGGCTGCTCCCCAGCCAGGCATAGTTGGTCGCGAACCGCCCCACTTCCGACTGCGGCACCGTCCAGTAGGTCGACGTCATCTTGAGCGGCCCCAGCATCCGCGTCTGCAGGAATTGCGTATAGGACATCCCCGCCGCCGCCTCGATGATCGCAGGCAGCAGGTCGAGACCGATCGAATAGCTCCAGCGGGTCCCCGGCTCGGCGATCAACGGCAATGTCGCGACGCGCTCGGCAAAGTCCTTGAGGCTGGTGGGGCGGAGCGGTCGCGCCTGCGTCTCGAACGCCGGGTTGACTGCCCCCGGGGTAATGCCCAGCCGCTCATATTCCTTGAGCAACGGCCCCTTGGTGACGATCGTATAGCCCAGGCCTGCGGTGTGTGTCAGCAGATGCCGCACCGTGATCTGCGTCATCGCCGGGCGACTCGTTAGACTGTTGGCCGGATCGGTCAGCACCTTCATCTGACGAAAGCCGGGGAAGAAATCGGCGATCGGCTGATCCAGCTTCAGCGCGCCGTCCTCGACCAGCATCATCGCCGCCATCGCGGTGATCGGCTTGGTCATCGAATAGACGCGCCACAGCGAATCGGGACCGGCGGGTGCGGCATCGGCCTCTGCGGCGATGCGACCGGCGCTGGCAAAGACCGGTGCCGAATCGCCGACGCCATAGGCGATGACGATACCCTGCGCGCGGTTCTGCGCGACATAATCCCTGGCCAGCGCCTCGACCGGAGCCGCGACGCGCGTTGCCGTCGCCGCCTGACCCAATGCCGCCGATTGCGTGCTCGCCAGCGCCAGCGCCGCCGCGCCGCCGATCATCCATATCCGCTTCATGCTTCGGTCTCCATCGCCGCGACTGCCTTGGCGAACAGCCGGGGAAGTCCTGCTTCACCCAGTCGCCTGATCGGCCACCATTCGCCATCCACCGCGACTGTGTGACGCGCGCCTGTCGCGGTCGCAAGCACAGCTCTCAGCTCGAAATGGGTAAAGACGTGGCGAATCACCGCATTGCGCGGCGTCCAGTCGGCCGCGACCGGCGCCTCGGCCAGGCCCGGGGGGCTATCCGCCCACGGCCCGGTCGGCAATGCCCGCATCCCCCCCAGCAATCCCTTGGCCGGACGCCGCACCAGCAGCACCGCGCCATCGCGCTCCAGCCAGAAAAACGTGCCGTACCGCACCGGCCGTGCCGCCTTCTTCGCCTTGACCGGAAAGGCCTCGGGCGCGCCCGCCCGCCGCGCGGCGCAGGGCTCAGCCAGCGGACAGAGCAGGCATTTCGGACTGCGCGGTGTACAGATCGTCGCGCCCAGATCCATCATCGCCTGCGCGAAATCGCCCGCCCGCGCGTCCGGCGTGATCGAATCGGTCAGCGCGCGGACCTGCGGCTTCGCGCCCGGCAACGGATCGGCTAGCGCAAACAGCCGCGTCACCACCCGCTCGACATTGCCGTCGACGACCACCGCGCGCTGCCCGAACGCGATCGCCGCCACCGCCGCCGCGGTATAGGCGCCAAAGCCCGGCAGTGCCCGCAACGCCGCATCGTCCTCAGGCAGCCGCCCGCCATGCGCCCCCGCCACCGCCCGCGCCGCCGCCAGCAGGTTGCGCGCACGGGCATAATAGCCAAGCCCCGCCCAGGCGCTCATCACATCCGCCTCATCCGCCGCCGCAAGGCTGGCAAAATCGGGCCAGCGCGTCGTGAATTTCTCGAAATAGGGGATCACCGCCGCAACCTGGGTCTGCTGCAGCATCACCTCCGACAGCCACACGCGATAGGGATCGGGCGGCGGCGTCCCCGGCGGCGCGCGCCACGGCAACACCCGGGCATTGGCATCGTACCAGGCAAGCAACAGATCGGCGATGACGTGAGAAACATTGTCGGGCACGCCCCGGCTATGGCATGGACCGGGCGAATGAGTAAGCCGCGCGCCACCACCGACGAACCTCGCCGCAGCAACCGGGTCCGCGCCGTCGCGGATCTGGTGCCTGATGTCGGCCGCGTCGCGTTCCGCAAGTTCGGCTTCGTCCAGAGCGCGGTGCTCAGCCGCTGGAGCGAGATCGTCGGCGAACGCTATGCCGGGGTCTCCTCGCCCGAATCGATCCGCTTCCCGCGCGGCGAGCGGTCGAACGGCGTGCTCAGCCTGGTGGTTCAGGGCGCGCACGCCCCGATGATGCAGCATATCGCGCCCGAGATCGTCGAGCGCGTGAACCGCTTCTTCGGCTATCCCGCCGTGGCGCGTGTCGCGATCCGCCAGGGCGAGGTCGCGCGCAAGCCCAAACCCGCCGCCCCCGTGCCCGCCGCGCCGCTCCCCGCCGAACTTGGCGACAGCCTGCGCGCGATCGTCGATCCCGAATTGCGCGCCGTACTCGAAGGATTGGGGGCCGGACTCGCCACACCTGCGTTCAAACTCGGAAAGATCGATTGATGCGCCTGTTCGCGCTCCTTGCCCCGCTTGCCATTGCCGCTGTCGTCGCGGGCGGCGCCACGGCACAGCAGGCGAAAAAGCCGGTGGCAGCACGCGACTGGTCGACCCATGTCGTTCAGGCACCGTCGGGCGCCTATCTGATCGGCAATCCGGCGGCGAAGGTGCGGCTGGTCGAATATCTCAGCTATACCTGCGGCCATTGCGCCGAGTTTGTGGCGGAATCGAAAATACCGCTCAAGGACGGCTATGTCCGCCGCGGTTCGGTGCGGATCGAGGTGCGCCATGCCGTGCGCGATCCGCTCGACATGGCCGCCGCTTTGCTCGCCCGCTGCGCCGGCCCCCAGGATTTCTCCGGCGCGACCGATGCGATCTTCGCCGATCAGCGCTCATGGGACCGGATCGGGTCGCGATGGTGGCGGGCGAATGAAACCGCGCTTCAGTCGCGCCCTGAACTCGCCCGGTTAAAGGCGGCGGCGGAAGCATCGGGCCTCAGCCCGCTGATGCGCGCGCGCGGCATGAGCCAGGCGCGGATCGACCAGTGTTTCGCGAGCCCCGCCGATCTCAACCGCCTGACCGCGATGGCCGAAGCGTCGTGGAAGGTGATCGAGGGCACACCGACCTTCGTCATCAATGGCAAGACCGGTGGCGGCGGCCATTGGGATACGCTCGAACCCCTGTTGCGCGCCGCCGGGGCGCGCTGACCCATCCCCCAAAGTGTGGAGACGTGACTTGAAGCGAATTGCAATCGGCCTCGTATCGGCGATGGCTCTGGCCAGCTGTGGCAGCGGCGACGACGCGGGCAACAACATCTCCGTCGCTGCGCCGTCTGCCCCGGTCGCGGGTGCATCTGCCCCCGCCGGGTCACAATGGGTCGATACCGTGGTCAGGACGCCCGAAGGCGGCTTCCGCATGGGCAACCCCGACGCGCCGATCAAGCTGATCGAATATGGTTCGCGCACCTGCGGCCATTGCGCCAATTTTGCCGTCACCGGGATGGAGCCGCTCAAGGCCTATGTCGCGACCGGCAAGGTCAGTTTCGAGTTCCGCGATTTCCTGCTCAACCAGATCGATGTCGGCGCGGCGCTGGCCGGTCAGTGCGCCGGGCCCGGCCCGTTCTTCGCGATCCTCGACCAGATGTATGCCGAACAGCAGACGCTGATGAGCAACAGCCCGAAGGAAGGCGATCCTTTCATCCAGCAGGTCGAGGCGATGGCACCGCAACAGCGCATCGCCGCAGTGGCGGAGAAATTCGGCTATCTCGCCTTCGTCCAGCAGCGCGGCGTGCCCGAGGCACAGGCGCGCGCATGCCTTGCCGACGCTGCCGCAACCGATGCGCTGGTAAAATCGGCTGAGGCCGGCCAGAAGAAATACAACATCGCCGGCACGCCGACCTTCATCCTCAATGACAAGGTGCTGGAAAACACCGGCACCTGGCCGCAGGTCGAAGCCGCGCTGAAGGCTGCGGGCGCCTGAACCCCATGACCGGGCGGGGCCGCTGACATGCAGATCAAGCGGCTCCGCCTCACCGGGTTCAAGAGCTTCGTCGACCCCGCCGATCTGCGTATCGAGCCGGGGCTGACCGGCATTGTCGGCCCCAATGGCTGCGGCAAGTCCAATCTGCTCGAAGCGCTGCGCTGGGCGATGGGCGAGAACAGCGCCAAATCGATGCGCGGCGCGGGGATGGAGGACGTGATCTTCGCGGGCACCGCCAGCCGCCCGCAGCGCGACTTTGCCGAAGTCTCGATCCTCGCCGAACAGGCCGGCGGCCCCGATGATGGCGAGCTGGAAGTCGTCCGCCGGATCGAGCGCGGCGCGGGGTCGGCCTATCGCATCAACGGCCGCGACGTCCGCGCCAAGGATGTCGGCCTGCTCTTCGCCGACTCCGCAACCGGCGCGCATTCCCCGGCGCTGGTCAGTCAGGGGCGGATCGGCGCGATCATCCAGGCCAAGCCGGGCGAGCGCCGCCAGATGCTGGAGGAAGCCGCCGGCATTTCCGGCCTGCACGTCCGGCGCAAGGACGCCGAACAGAAACTCCGCGCGACCGAGGCCAATCTCACCCGGCTCGACGAGCTGATCAGCGACCAGGAGGCCCGCGCCGCCGCGCTCAAGCGCCAGGCGCGACAGGCCGAGCGCTATCGCGAACTGTCCGACCGCATCCGCACCGCTGAGGCGCGGATGATCTTCGCGCGCTGGCGCGACGCCGCTGCCGCAGCCGATGCCGCCAAACAGGAGGCCGCCGCCGCCGAGGCCTTGGTTGCCGAACGCACCGCCGCCCAGGAAGCCGCACTCGCCGCGCAACAGGCGGTTGCGACCACGCTCGCCACCGCCCGCGCCGCTGCATTGGCCCAGCGCGACCGCGCGAGTGAGGCGATGCACCGGCTGGCGACACTGCGCAGCGAACGCGCCGCAATCGACCGGCGCATCGCCGAACTGCACGATTCGGCCACCCGGCTGGAAACCGACAAGGAACGCGAAGGTGCCCTTGCCCGCGACGCCGCCGACGCGCTCGCCCGGCTCGACAACGAGACTCAGGCGCTCAACGCCCGCATCGCCGAGGCGACCGCGCGCATGCCCGATCTCGACGCCGCGCTGGCCGACGCCGAACGCGCCGCGCGCGATGCCGAGGTCGCGCTGGCGCAGGCACTCGCCGCCCAGGCCGCCGAAGCTGCCGAGACCCGCGTCGCCGACGCCGCGCTTGCTGCGGCCCGCACCCGCGCCGAGCGCGCGATGCGCGAAGCCGCGCGGGTCGATGCCGAAATCCGTGCTCTGGGCGACCCCGCCCCGCTCGCCGCCGAACGCTTGGCCGCCGCCGATGCGCGGGCACAGGCAGCACATCAGGCCGAATCCGCACGCACCGGCCTTGCCCATGCCGACGCCGCCGAACGCGCCGCGATCGACTCGCGCAGCCGCGCCCAATCCGCACGCGCCGAGGCGCATGCCGAACTCGCCCAGCTCGACAGCGAAGCGGCGGCACTGTCCAAGGCCACGCGGCCGAGCGGCAAGGAACGGCTGCTCGACCGACTGACCGTCGCGCCCGGTTACGAACGCGCGCTCGCCGCCGCGCTGGGCGACGATCTGGAGGCCGGGCTCGATCCGGCAGGCGAACGGCATTGGGCGGGGGCCGAGGCTCTGCCCGGCGACCCGCCGCCGCCGCGCGGGACCTCGCCCTTGGCTGCCCATGTCACCGCCCCGCCCGCGCTCGCCCGGCGGCTGGCGCAAGTGCTGGTCGCCGAGAGCGATGAAGGTCAGCCGCTTGCAGTCGGTCAGCGGCTGGTGACGCTGATGGGCATGCTGCGCCGCTGGGACGGCTATGTCGCGCGCTCGGGCGGCGCAGCGGCGGCGGAACGGCTGGAGCGGGTCAACCGGCTCCACACGATCGAGAAAGCGCGGCCCGCCGCCGTCCGCGCGGTCGATGCCGCCGATGCCGAACTGGCGCGGATCGAGGCCGCGATCGCCGAGGCGAAGCGCGCCGCGTCCGACTGCCGCCGCCTGCTCGACAGCGCCGAAACCGCCGGGCGCGATGCCGCCCGCGCCGAAGACCGCGCCGCCGCCGCCCTCGAACGGCTCGACGCCCAACGCGCCGATCTGGAGGGGCGCCGTGCGCGCACGCTTGCCGAGCAGGAGGAAGCCGCTGGCGAGGTCGCCCGGGCCGAGGCCGCCCGCGCCGCCCTGCCCGATGGCAGCGAAACCCGCGCCAAAGTCGGCGCGCTCTCATCCGACGCCGAACTGCGCCGCACCGCCGCCGCCACCGCGCGCGCCGAACGCGGCGCACTCGAACGCGACATCGCCGCCGCGCGCGAACGCCTTGCCGCCGCGCAGGCCGAACGGCGCAGCTGGACCTCCCGCGCCGGTGAGGCTGCGCGCCGCATCGCCGAAATGGACGCCAGAGCCGTCGAACTCGCCGAAGCCGCCGATGCGCTCGCCAGCCGCCCCGCCGAACTCGACGCGGCGGTCACTGCGGCCGAACGCGCAAGCGAAGAGGCACGGATCGAAAGCGCCGCCGCCCAGCTTGCCGAGCGTGAGGCCGAAACCGAATTGCGCGGCACCGAAGCCGCCGTGCGCGCCGCCGGCGATGCGCTGGGCGAAGCGCGCGAACAGCGCGCCGGTGCCGTCGCCCGCGCCGAAAATCACGATCTGCGCCGCATCGAGATGAACCGCCTGTCGGGCGAACGCTTCGAATGCCCCCCGCCCGTCCTGTCGCAGCGCGTCGGCTTCGACCCCGACAGCGTGCGCGGCCCGCAGGACGAATCCGCCGCGCACGACCGGCTGATCGCCGAGCGTGAGCGGATCGGCCCGGTCAATCTCGTCGCCGAAACCGAACTCGCCGAACTCACCAGCGCCGCGCAGACCGCCGCCGCCGAGCGCGACGAGCTGATTCAGGCGGTCCACCGGCTGCGCGGCAGCATCGGTACGCTGAATCGCGAAGGGCGCCAGCGCCTGCTCACCGCGTTCGAGGCGGTCGACCAGCATTTCCGCCGCCTGTTCACCACCCTGTTCAACGGCGGCCAGGCGCATCTGGCGCTGATCGACTCCGACGATCCGCTGGAGGCGGGGCTGGAGATCATGGCGCAACCGCCGGGCAAGAAGCTCCAGTCGCTGACCTTGCTCTCGGGCGGCGAGCAGGCACTGACCGCGGTCGCGCTGATCTTCGCCCTCTTCCTCACCAACCCCGCCCCGATCTGCGTGCTCGACGAGGTCGACGCGCCGCTGGACGACGCCAATATCGAGCGTTTCTGCGACCTGCTCGAAGCGATGACGCGCGAGACCGCGACCCGCTACCTCATCGTCACCCATAATGCCGCGACGATGAGCCGCATGCACCGCCTGTTCGGCGTCACCATGGTCGAGCGGGGAATCAGCCGCCTCGTCTCGGTCGATCTGGGCGGCGCGGAATCGCTGCTGGCGGCGGAGTGAGCGCCGCGCCCCGACCCACGCGTTTCCGCCTCGCGCTGTTCGGGTTCGGGGACTTTGCGTTCAACCTCTACTGGCAGAGCGCGATGCTCTTCCTGCTCTTCTATTACACCGACGCCTTGGGGCTGCCGGTGGGGGTGGCGGCGACGATCTTCCTCGCCGCATCGGTCTGGGACGGGATCGCGAACTTCGCCGCCGGGCTGCTCGCCGACCGGCATGAGCCACGCGGCGGGCTGGGGCGCTTGCTTGCGCTCGGCGGAGTGCCGCTCGGGCTCGGCTTCATGCTTGCCTATCTGCCGCCGCTCGCGCCCGGCTATTGGGGGATGGCGGGCATCTTCGCGGGCCATATCCTGTTCCGCACCGCCTATGCCTTTCTCAACGTCCCCTATCTCGCGATGAGCGCGCGGGTCAGCGCGGACAGCAATGACCGCGCCTTCGTCGCCGGCGTGCGGATGCTGTCGGGCACGCTGGCCGCGATCGTCGTCGCGCTCGGCACCGTTCCGCTTGGCTCGGGCCTGCTCGGCATACAGACAGCGGCGGACGCCTATTTCGGCGCGGCGATCCTGTTCGCCCTCGCCGGAGCCGCGATCCTCGCGCTGGTCGGTGCCAGCTATCGCGAAGCCGATGCGCCCGATCGCGCCGCGCCGGTTCCGGTGCTGACCGCCTTGCGCGCGATCGCCGCCAACCGCGCCTTCGTCACGCTGAACCTCGCGATGATGGCGGTGATCGTGGCGGTGACGATCCTCAACAAATCGGTCCTCTATTATTTCAAATATTTCCTGCACGACGAGGAAAGCGGGCAGCTCGCCCTGGCGTCGATGAGCGTGGTCAGCGCGGTGTCGGTGCCGCTCTGGATGCTGCTGCGTCGCCGGATCGGCGCGCGCGGGCTGTGGTTCCTGGCCGCCGGACTCGCCAGCGCCGGGCTCGCCGCCTTCGCCCTGCTCGACATCCACCGCGCCGGGGTGATGCAGGCCTATCTCATGGCGATGCAGGCGATGATCGTCGGGCTCAACTTCGTGTTCTGGGCGATGCTGCCCAACACGGTCGAATATGGCGAGCAACGCACCGGCCTGCGCGTCGAGGGCGCGGTATTCGGCATGGCGGCCTTGCTTCAGCGCGTCGCGATCGGCATCGCCACCGCGATCATCGGCTTCGGCTTCGATGCCGCCGGCTATGTCGCCAATGTCGAACAAGGCGCGGCGACCCTGACCGCGATGCGGCTGACCATCGGCGCGGTCCCGCTCGCTTTCCTCATCTTCTCGTGCGTGATGATGGCGCTCAACCCGCTCGCGCGCGGCACCCACGCGCAAATCGTCAGGGATCTGCGCGGATAGAATAGTGGTACCAGCCCGCTCCCCCACCCGGCCACCCAACGCCAGTATATTCTATGGGTGGCCGGGTGGGGGAGCGGGCTGGTGCCGCCTAACTGAACACGACTCCAGCCCCCCCAAATCCGGCACCGCTCCGGGAGGAGGGGAGGTGGAGCGGTGCCGAATCCCGGACCAGGTCCGGGGGGCGCAGCCGTCAGGCCGCAGCGAGGGTGAAGGTCGAATGCACGCCCTGCGCTTCCGCCGACGGCGCGATCCACACGTCGAACAGGCCGGGTTCGACCGTGGGTTTCAGGTCCATGCCGATGAACTGCAGGTCGCGACGGCGCAGCACGAAGCGCACCGTCTCGCTCGCGCCCGGAGCCAGCGCCAGCTTGCGGAACGCCTTGAGCTCACGCACCGGACGGGTGATGCTCGCCGCGCGGTCGCGGATATAGAGCTGCACCACTTCCTCGATCGCGCGCGTGCCGCGATTGGTGATCGTCGCGGTGAACGCGATCTCGCCATCCCAGCCCAGCGTGCCCTGCTGCGGCGTCAGCCCCGCATAGTCGACCTTGCCATAGGTCAGGCCGTGACCGAACGGATAGAGCGACGCATTGGGGCTGGTCCGCCAGCGCGTCTTGTACGGCTCCAGCCTGTCGTCGCTCGGGTTCGGGCGGCCGGTCGGCTTGTGCGCATAATGATAGGGCTGCTGCCCGGATTCACGCGGGAAGCTGATCGGCAGACGCGCCGACGGGCTATAGTCGCCGAACAGCACATCGGCGATGGCATTGCCGCTCTCCGACCCCAGGAACCAGGTGACAAGGATCGCGGGAGCATTCCTGACTGCCCCCTCCAGCGCCAGCGCACGACCGTTCTTGAGCAGAACGACGATCGGCGTGCCGGTCGCCGCCACCGCTTCGGCCAGCGCCATCTGCGGCGCGGGAACGGTGATGCTGGTGCGCGACTGCGCCTCGCCCGACATATTCTCGCTCTCGCCGATCGCGAGCAGCACGACATCGGCCGCGTTCGCCGCCGCCACCGCCGCCGCGATCCCGCCGTCGAGCGGCTCTTCGACCTTGGAGCCGAGCGTCACTGTCACCGGCGCATCCTTGCCCAGCGCATTGCGTACGCCGGTCGCCAGGTCGATCGCCTGCTTGTTGTCGCCATAGACGCACCACGGACCATTGAGGTCGTGCTGCCCCTCGGCGAACGGGCCGATGATTGCGATCTTCTTGCCGCTCTTGGGCAACGGCAGCAGGTCGCCCTCATTCTTGAGCATCACGATCGACCGCTTGCCCGCTTCGCGCGCCAGCGCCAGATTTTCCCTGGTCCGGGTGCGCGCCGCCTCACGCTTCTCGTCGATGCGGCGGAACGGGTCCTCGAACAGGCCGAGCCTGGCCTTGAGCGCCAGCACCTTGCGCACCGATTCATCGACACGCGCCATCGGCACCTCACCCTTATCGACCAGATCGGGCAGGTGATCGCGATAGAAGCCGCTGGTCATGCTCATGTCCACGCCGGCCATGAAGGCGAGCTTGGTCGCCTCGCGCGCATCGGCGGCATAGCCATGCGCGATCATCTCCATGTCGCCGGTGTAATCGGACACGACAAAACCGTCGAAGCCCCATTCGTCGCGCAGGATCTTGCGCATCAGCCATTCATTGCCGGTCGCCGGAACGCCCGACAATTCGTTGAACGCGGCCATCGCGGTCGGCGCACCGGCCGCGAATGCCGCCTGGAATGGCGGGAAATAGACTTCGCGCAGCGTGCGTTCGGAAACGTCGACGGTGTTATAGTCGAGCCCAGCCTCCGCCGCGCCATAGGCGGCAAAATGCTTGGCGCACGCCATCATCGTATCGATCGCCTTCAGGCTCCTGCCCTGGAAACCGCGCACGCGCGCCTCGGCGAAGAGGTTGCCCAGCAGCACATCCTCACCCGCGCCCTCGACGCCGCGACCCCAGCGCTGGTCGCGCGCAATGTCCACCATCGGCGCAAAGGTCCAGTCGACACCCGCCGCCGCCGCCTCGAACGATGCCGCCGCAGCCGCCTTCTGTGCCAGCAGCGGCTCGAAACTCGCCGCCTCGCCCAGCGGGACCGGAAAGATGGTGCGATGGCCATGAATGATGTCGGCGGCGAAGATCAGCGGGATTTTCAGCCGCGATTCCTTCACCGCCGCCATCTGCATGATGCGGCACATGCGCGCATTATTGCCGTTGAACACGCCGGTGATGCGGCCCTGTCGCACTTCGTCGACCTGCTGGTCGAAATTGGCGTTGGAGCCGCTTGGCGGGTTCATCGCGATCGCCGCACCGCCGCCCCACGCCGCCGCCATCAGGCTGAGCTGGCCGGCTTTCTCATGGATCGTCATCCTGGCGATCAGCGCATCGACAAAGGCCGGAACCTCGATCCTGGCTGCTTCACCCATCAACGCCCGCGCCGGGCTGTGCAGCCATGCGGCAACCGCACCGGCCCCCATCAGGGCCGCACGGCGAGAAATCCGGGTGTCGAGCATTTTGGCCCTCTCCTGAACGGGTCGTACCGGCTAGGATACGATGGACGCGGTAGAACGACGCGCCCCTAATCTGGGTGTCGCGACAAACCGTAACCGGTTACATGCCGTTTTGTGAACGCATTTGCAATCGACAATGACCCGGTAAACAACAACCTTCTCGAAAACTGGGGGCATGACGGAATGGGTGAGGCGACGATTCGGGATGTGGCACGGCACGCACAGGTGTCGATCGCCTCGGTTTCGCGCGCGCTCAACGGGCTCGGCAATGTCCGTGCCGAAACGCGCGATCGGGTGATCGCCGCCGCGAACGCGCTGGGCTATGTCCCCCATGCCGGCGCGCGCAGCCTCAGCCTCGCCCGCGCGCAGGCGATCGGCGTGGTCCTGCCCGATCTGCATGGCGAGTTTTTCAGCGAGTTCGTCCGCGGAATGGACCGTGAGGCAAGCCGGCGCGGCTATATGATGCTGCTGTCGGTCATGCATGACGAAGGGGAACAGGCCGCATCGGCATTGCGCGCGATGCGCGGCCGTGTCGACGGGCTGGTGGTGATGGCACCGCATCTTACCGAAGCGATGCTCCGCCGCGCGCTGCCGACCGGCTTGCCCGCGCTGATCATCAACGGCCCGCGCGCCATCACTGACTTCGCCACCGTCCGGCTCGACAATGCGGCTGCGACAGAAGCGATGATCGCGCATCTGGTCGCGACCGGACGCCGCCGGATCGTCCATATTGCCGGGCCGGACGGCAATATCGACGCAGGGGAACGCGCCGCCGCGTTTCGCGCCAGCATCGCGCGGCACCTGCCCGGGGTTGAACCACTGGTCCTGCCCGGCGACTTTGCCGAAGAAGGCGGTGAGGCGGTCGCGCGCGCGATTGCGGCGGGCGACATTGTCTGTGACGCCGTGTTCGCCGCCAATGACATGATGGCGCTGGGTTGTCTTCAGGGCCTGCGCGCCGCCGGGATCGATGTGCCGGGTCAGGTCGCCGTCACCGGCTTCGACGACATCCCGCTCGCCCGCTATCTCGGCGTCACGACCATGCGCG
This sequence comes from uncultured Stakelama sp., assembly GCA_964393565.1. Lineage (GTDB taxonomy): Bacteria > Pseudomonadota > Alphaproteobacteria > Sphingomonadales > Sphingomonadaceae > Sphingomonas. The sequence continues at coordinate 38,563 of CAYMUJ010000014.1, forward strand.
TGCGGATCGCCGAACTGGGCGAAGAGGCGATCGCGCGCGTGATCGACGTGCTGGAAGGCGGGGATTCCGACATTCGCGCCGATCTGCATCAGGCCGAACTGGTGATCCGTTCGACCAGCGCCGCTTAGGTTGGGTCTGGACTCAGTCAGAGCGCCCAGCGCCTGATCTGCATCGCGCTAACGCACCCGCACCGGCGCGCTGCGCTGCGATACTCCGGTTTCGTTGAACGCCTCGACCGCCGCGAAATAGCCGACACCCGTGTTGAGCGCGCGCAGGTCGAGGCTCGCCTGCTGGCCATCATCCAGTTCGTCGGCAAACACCTGATAGGTCAGTGTCAGCCGGTCCGGGCGGATGCCCCACATGACATTATACCCCACCGCACCCGGCACCTTGCGCCAGCGCACCGTCGCATTGCGTTCGTCCCTGTCACGGATCGCGGCCACCGCCCCCGGCATCGCGGGCGCGCGGCCATCGGCGTTGCCGAACACGCGCAGATCGCTGATCGCCAGATGCGCGGCACCGATATGGCCATGGACATAGCGCACGAACCGCAGCTTGGCGGGGGCGGCGAGCTGGAAATAGGCATTGGGCCGGTCGCGGCGCGGCGCTTCCGTCTCGGCGAGCGTCGACCAGCTCCTGCCGTCACGCGATCCTTCGATCCGGAATTCGGTATAGATGTCCGGCGCGTCGCCATAGCGTCCGGACTTGTAATCCGCGAAATTGACCTGGACCGCGCGCACGGTCTTCGCCGCACCCAGATCCATCGTCAGCGTCTCGCCCGGTTTCTTGCTGGCGGCGACCCAGAAGCTGCGCGGATTCTCGTCCGCCGCGTGGCGCGCATCGAACGCGCCCAGCGTCGATGATGCGGTCAGCGTCTTGCGATAGGACAGCAGCATCCAGCCGGTGAACAGCCCCTCGATATCCTCGACCTTCCCCTCCGGCATCCAGTGCGGGAAATCGCCGAAACGCGACGATGCCCACATCTGTCCATCCGCCTCGAACCGCGTCGGGAACAGGTTGATCCGCCGCTCGAATGTCCAGTTATGGCCCAGCCAGGGCGTACCGCTGTTCCACCAATTGCCGTGATGATCCTGCACGGTCGAGCCATGCCCGGCACCCTCGACAAACCCGCCGGGCTTGTACGCGACCGGGTTCCACGGCGCATAGCTGAACGGGCCGAGCGGCGACTTCGCGATGTAGGCGCCATTGGCATAGGCGTTATATTCGGTCCCCGGCGCACCATATTGGAGGTAATAGGTGCCGGCGACCTTGGTCATCCACGCGCCCTCCATGAACGGCTTGATCGGGGTGCCGTCGGGCAACGTCCCCGAATGATCCTGGCCAAAGCGTTCCCAGCCATGCTTGTCGGGGTCGAGCCTGAACGCCTCGGTCGCGCGGCCCTGATAGATCATCCGGCCGTCCTTGAACGCGATCCCGATGCCATAGAGCGGGAAGACGTTGGACGACCCCCAATAGAAATACCATTTGCCGTCATCGTCGCGGAACAGCGCCGGGTCCCACGGCCCCGGCGGCACGTCGCCCGGCTTCATGTTCGCCTCACCCCCCGGCCAGACCTGCCCCGGCAGGCGCGGCATGCGGCGCACGAAATAGTCGAGTCTGCCCGTCTCCGGCGCGTCGGAGACATAGACCGACCCCGGCTCCATCATCGACGGCATCAGATAGAGCCGCTCGCCATCCGACCAGGCGGCGGGCGCGACGAATCCGCCCTTTTCCCAGCGGCTCGGCGTGATGAAGGTCCAGTCGATCAGATTGGTCGAACGCCAATAGCCCTCGGCCAGCGTCTGGAACAGATAATAGGCGCCCTTGTGCCGGATGATCACCGGATCGGCGCCGGTGCGGTACGAGATATCCTCGTTCACCTGCTCATAATTGTAGCGATAGTCGAGATCGATCGGATTGGCATAGGTCCGCTTGCCGGGCTGCGCGCTCGCAAAGGTCGCGCACAGGCTTACCGTCACCAGCGCAAGGATTGCACGCATCGATCCACTCCCAAACCGGCAGCAACTGCTGCGCCCGGCACGAACGTAAACGGTTACAGCGGCAATGGGAACCGGCGCGGAAAGCCCCTCCTGAGCGTCAGGAAACAGAGTCGGCCCCGTCGCAGCGCTGCGGCCGGGCCTGTGCCACCGCGCCGGGATCTTAGAGCAAGCGCATCAACCGGCCCGGTCGGCGTCGCCACTGCCCCCGTCGCGCCAGCGCGGGGCAAAGCGCAGGATGGTATAGCCGATCACCGCCGACAGGATCGATCCGGTGAGCACGCCGATCTTCACTTCATCGACCAGCGCCTCGTTTCCGGGGAAGGCCAGACCGCCGATGAACAGGCTCATCGTAAAGCCGATCCCGCACAGCATCGCGACGGCATAGAGCTGCAGCCAGGTCGCCCCGCCCGGCGGCGCGGCAAAGCGCAGCCTGGCGGACAGCCAGATGCTCCCGAAAATGCCGGTCTGCTTGCCGATGAACAGCCCCGCCGCAATGCCCAGCGGCAGCGGTTCGAGCAGGATCGCGGGCGACATGCCCGCCAGACTGACGCCCGCATTGGCAAAGCCGAACAGCGGCACGATCAGATAGGCGACCCAGGGGGCGAGCGCATGCTCCAGCCTGTGCAGCGGCGATTCTTCATCGTCGCACGCACCCGGACTGGGCGTGATCGGCACCATCATCGCGGTCAGCACGCCCGCAATCGTCGCATGCACGCCCGACATGAACACGAAATACCACAAAGCCGCGCCCAGCAGCAGATAGGGCGTCAGCCGCTTCACCCCGCTGCGGTTGAGCACATACATGGTCGCCATCACCAGCGCCCCGAGCGCGAGGTAGAGCGTCGACAGCTCGGCGGTATAGGCGATCGCGATGATCGCCACCGCGCCCATGTCATCGACGATCGCCACCGTGGTCAGGAACAGCTTGAGCGACGCCGGCGCGCGGCTGCCAAGCAGCGCCAGCACACCGATCGCGAACGCGATGTCGGTCGCCGCCGGAATCGCCCAGCCATTGACCAGCGGCCCGTCCCACCCGGTGATGAACAGATAGACCAGGGCCGGCCCGACCATCCCCGCCGCCGCCGCGACGATCGGCAGGCGGCGATGCTCCCAGGTGGCAAGCTGTCCGTCGATGAACTCGCGCTTGATCTCCAGCCCCACGAACAGGAAGAATATCGCCATCAGCGCATCGTTGATCCACAGATGCACGCTCATCGACCCGTATTTCGGGCTGATCACCGGCCCGGTGTCGAGGTGCAGCAGGTGGAAATAGGCCTCCGAAATCCCCGGCAGATTGGCGACGATCATCGCCAGCGCCGCCGCCGCCATCAGGATGATGCCGCCCGCCGCCTCGCTCTGCAGAAATCGGCGCAGCACCGATCGTCCTGCCTGGTCGTTGCGTGCGGCCATGCGTTGCTCCCGTGATTGCGGCGTGCACCCTGCCTAACCGGCCGGGCGCATATGGGCAAATCGCGGCAGCCCGATATCAGCCCCGCTTCGCCAGCGCCTCGGCGATCAGCGTGCGGCTGTTCTCCACGCCATAGAGCGCGATGAAGCTGCCCATGCGCGGCCCCTGCGCGCTGCCCAGCAGCGTCTCGTACAGCGCCTTGAACCAGTCGCGCAGCGCCTCCTTGCCGAAATGCGCCTTGCCGATCTCATAGACGATGTTCTGCAGATCCTCGGCCGACGCATCCGCACCCGCTCCGGCGAGCTGCGCGTCGAGATCCTGCAGCGCCGCGACCTCGCCCCCCGCGGGCGCGCGCCGCACCGGCTTCTCCGCCACGTCGCGGACATAGGCAATCGCATAGCCGATCAGCGCATCCAGCGCCGGCCAGTTCGCCGCCGTCGCATCCGGCACATAATTGCCGAGATAGCCCCACACCTGCTCGACCGTCGGCTCACGCAGCACGCCGACCAGGTTGAGCAACAGCCCGAACGTCACCGGCAGCGTCTCGGCCGGCGGCGGTCCGTTGTGAATATGGTGCACCGGATTGCCCAGCCTTTGCTCGACCGGCTGCTCGGCATAGGCGGCGCGGAACTGCCAATAATCGTCCACCGCGCGCGGGATCAGCCCCAGATGCAGCGCCTTGGCCTTTTTCGGCTCGCGATAGATGTAGAAGGCGAGGGACTCGTCCGGCCCGTATGTCAGCCACTGCTCGATCGACAGGCCATTGCCCTTGGTCTTCGAAATCTTCTCGCCCTTGGCGTCGAGGAACAGCTCGTAATTGAACCCCTCGGGCGGCCGCCCGCCCAGCACGCGCGCAATCTTGCCCGATTGCGTCACCGAATCGATCAGATCCTTGCCCGCCATCTCGTAATCGACGCCCAAAGCGACCCAGCGCATCGCCCAGTCGGCCTTCCATTGCAGCTTCGACTTGCCGCCAAGGATGCTCTGCTCGATCCGCTCTCCATCGCTGTCGGTAAACGCGACCATGCCCGTCTCGGGGTCCAGCACCTCGATCGGCACCTGCAGCACGATTCCCGTCTTGGGGCTGATCGGCAGCACCGGCGAATAGGTTGCCTGTCGCTCCGCACGCAGCGTCGGCAGCATCACGTCCATGATGCCCTGATAGTTGTGCAGCACCTGTCGCAGCGCGTCGTCGAACCTGCCCGAGCCATAATAGTCGGTGGACGAGGCAAACTCATAGTCGAACCCGAAGCGATCGAGAAACTCCCGCAGCATCGCATTGTTATGCGCCGCAAAGCTCTCATACTTGCCGAACGGGTCCGGCACCTTGGTCAGCGGGTGGCCGATATACTGCGCCAGCATCTCGCCGTTCGGCACATTGTCCGGCACCTTGCGCAGGCCATCCATATCGTCGCTGAACGCGATCAGCCGCGTCGGCTGATCCGACATCGTCTCGAACGCGCGCCGCACCATCGTCGTGCGCAGCACTTCGTTGAACGTCCCGATATGCGGCAGCCCCGACGGGCCATAGCCGGTCTCGAACAGCACCGGCGCGGGCTTTCCGTCCTTGGCCGGCTTCCCCTCCGGATAGCGCTTGAGCAGCTTGCGCGCCTCTTCATAGGGCCATGCCTTGGAGGTGAGGGCGGCGTCGCGGAGAATGCTGTCGGTCATCACTGTCTGTCTATCTGAAGGCAAAGCCTGCCGGTGCGCGATGGCGCGCCGATTTGCAACCTGCCAATTCCTCCCCTGAGCTTGTCTCAGCGGAGGAATTGGCAATGCGATTTGCAGCCACCTATCCTCCCCGCTCACCCCGCGCAGGATATCATGTCACGTGATTCCCGCTGGCATTTCCCCGCCGCTCTTGATAATCGCTCGCAACATGACCGACTCCCTCGCGCGTGCGCCGCGCAA
>CAYMUJ010000015.1:0-4532 GCA_964393565.1 uncultured Stakelama sp.
GCCACGGTCGCGGTGCGTCCGCCGATCCAGACATGGCCGTCGGCATCGATCCGCGCCTCCACCCGTCCGTCGCAACCGGTCATGCGGCCCTGTGCAGCGGTATAGCTGCCCTGCGCCAGCCCTGCGTCGAACAGATATTGCGCGGTCGTGGCATTGAGGCTGCCGGTTACCGGGTCCTCGACCAGTCGGCCATTGCCGTCGGTGAAAAAGGCGCGGACTTCGAAGGCGATTGTGCTGCCTTCAGGGTGCGGACCGACCAGACCGATATCGGTGCCGAGCGGCGCGCGCGCGGGCGGATCGACCGCGAGCACATCGGCGGCCGAGCGCAGCCGCAGCAGTTGCCAGCCGGGGCCGTTACTGGCGTGAACCGCATCGACAATTGCTTCCGTCGGGACATTGGCGAGCCGCGCAGCCTCGGCGCGTTCCACGTCGCTGAGCGGGCCGGAGCGGATCAGCGGCGGGGCGCGGAACGAGAATAGGTCGCCGACGCGCGCGATCGGGACCAGCCCTGCGCCGCATTGCTGGACGATCAGGCCCGGATCGCGCGGCACCCCGCCCGCCTCCAGCCAGGCATGGCAGGTGCCGAGCGTCGGGTGGCCGGCAAAGGGCAGCTCGCCCGCCGGGTAGAAGATGCGGACCTGATAATCCGCGCCGGGATCGGTCGCGGGGATCAGGAAGGTCGTTTCCGAAAAGCCGAGCCAGCGGGTGAGCGCGAGCATCGCGTCGGCATCCATCGCTTCGGCGTCATGCACCACCGCCAGCGGGTTGCCGGTGTTTCCATCGGCCCCGAACACATCGACCAGATCGAGCTTCATCTGCGTATCTCCCAGTTGTGCCGGGGCTTGTGACATTGCCTGGCGTGACGCAAGGGGGTGAGGATGGATGTCGCCGCACTTCTGCTTGCCGCCGGGGCTGGAGTCGTCGGCGGCGTGATGAACGGGCTGGCGGGTGGCGGGACCTTTGCAACGCTGCCTGCGCTGATCGCGCTCGGCCTGCCCGCCAATATCGCCAATGCCACCTCCAACGTCGCGCTGCTGCCCGGCGCGGCGGCGAGTGCGTGGGGGTTTCGCGACGAGCTGGGGCCGGTAGCGGGGCTGTCGGTGCTGTTGCTGGCGACGATCACCTTTGTCGCGGGGCTGGCGGGCAGCCTGTTGCTGGTGCTGACCCCGACCGACATGTTCGACGTCATCATTCCGTGGCTGCTGCTGTTCGCATTCGTGGTGATGGCATTCGGGCCGCGCGCGGCGGACTGGCTGCATGCGCGGGTCAGGATCGGGCGGCGCACGCTGATCGGGGCGCAGGGGTTGCTCGGCATTTACGGCGGCTATTTCGGGGGCGGGGTGGGGCTGATGACCACCGCGACCTATGGCTTGCTTGCCAATATCGAGCCGCGCGCATTGTTCGCGATCCGCACGCTGATGCTGGCGGTGGCCAACCTGGCCGCTGCCTTCGTGTTCATCGGCTTTGCCATGGTGGAGTGGCGTGCGTGCCTGCCGATGCTGGCGGGATCGATCGTCGGCGGGTTTGCCGGCGCGGCGATCGGCAAGCGGCTGTCGCCGCGCGTGGTGCGGATTTGGACCTTGCTTGTCACGGCCGGAACGACGATCCTGTTCTTCGCCCGGCTGTAACCTTTTCGATGCCTCCAGCGAAGTGGTTGATATGCGCGATCCGGAAGCCCCCGACGTCATTCGCCGCCACACGCTGTCCACGCGGCTGTGGCATTGGGTGACGGCGGTGAGCGTGATCATCCTGCTGGGTAGCGGGTTGATGATCCTCAATGCGCATGGCCAGCTCTATTGGGGCGAATATGGCGCGAATGACGACCAGCCCTGGTTCAAGCTGATCTGGTTCTTCGATACCGCGCGCGTGCCGGGATGGCTGACGATTCCGTCGAGCTACAATCTTGCGCTGGCGCGGCGCTGGCATCTGTTCTTCGCTCTGGCGCTGGGCTTTGCGCTGCTGGCGTACATGATCGTCAGCCTGATCAACCGGCATTTCCAGCGCGACCTGCGCATCCGGCGGAGCGAGCTGTCGCGCCGGCATCTGATCGCGGATTTCAGGTCGCATCTGGCGCTGCGCTTTCACGATCCCGAAAATCCGCGCGCGTACAATATCTTCCAGAAGCTGAGCTATGCTGGCGTGATCTTTGTGCTGCTGCCGCTGGTGATCTTTACCGGCCTTGCCATGTCGCCGGGGATGAATGCGGCGTGGCCGTGGTTGCTCGACATTTTCGGCGGGCGGCAGAGCGCGCGGTCGGTTCACTTCATCGTCGCGATGCTGCTGGCGCTGTTCATCATCGTGCATCTGACGCTGGTGATCCTGGCCGGGCCGTTGAACGAGCTGCGGTCGATGCTGACCGGCAAATGGCGGGTGCCCCCGGAGGAGCGGGCATGACGCTGATCACGCGCCGCAACCTGATCGTCGCGGGGGCGGGCGGGCTGCTCGCCGGATGCGACCGGGTCGGCAGCAGTGAGGCGGGGCGCGACATCCTGTTCAAGGCGGAGGCGGTGCATCGCAGCCTGCAGCGCGTCATCACCAACCGCAATGCGCTCGCCCGCGAGTTCGCGCCCGAGGAGATGTCGCCGCGCTTCCGCGCGAACGGGACGCGCAACCCAGGCACGCCCGACTATAGGGCGCTGGTGGCGAGCCGCTTTGCCGACTGGCGGCTGCGCGTCGACGGGCTGGTGACGCGGCCGCTGAGCCTGTCGCTCGCCGACCTGCGCGCCATGCCGCAGCGGGCGCAGATCACGCGGCATGACTGTGTCGAGGGGTGGAGCGCGATCGGCAAATGGCAGGGGCCGAAGCTGTCGGTCATCCTCGACGCGGCGGGGCTGCGCGATGGCGCGCGCTATCTGGTGTTCCACTGCGCCGACAGGTTGCGCGGTGGGGCCTATTATGAATCGATCGACCTGATCGACGCCTTTCACCCCCAGACGATCATGGCCTGGGCGATGAATGACCGCATCCTGCCGGTGGCGCATGGCGCGCCGGTGCGGCTGCGGGTGGAGCGGCAGCTGGGCTATAAGCACGCCAAATATGTCATGCGGATCGAGGCGGTGGCATCGCTCGACGGGATCGGGCGCGGCAAGGGCGGATATTGGGAGGATGTCGCCGATTACGAATGGTATGCGGGGATTTAGAGCCTGTCCGACGATGCTTCGCACGCCGGAGCCCCGGGCCGGTCAGGGCTGGCGTTCGAGTGCCGCGAGTCGCCGACCGGTCACGATCGTCTGGACAAGGAACAGCAGCAGCAGGATCGCACCGAGCGTTCCGACAAACAGGTCGAAGCCCGAAATCCGGCCGAACAGGCCGCGATCCGGACCCAGTACCCACATCATCACGGTCATGCCGATCAGCATCAGCCGCAATTCGGTAGGGCCGGCGGCAAGGTAGGACAGGCGAAGTTCGCCCACCACGCGCGCGGAGAGAAAGGCGTGGATCGACATCAACAAGTAACCCGCCAGCGCGACCATCGCGACGTCCATGGTCACGAACGGGCTGAGCCCGATCCCCGTGACGATCAGGAAATTGGCGAGCCCGTCGCAACTGTGATCGATGAAATAGCCATAGGAGGGGCGTTCGATCCGTCGCCAGCGCGCCAGACTGCCGTCGAGCGAGTCGCCAAACCATTGCACGGCATAGCCGGCAATCGAGAGGCTGAGCCAGGCGATATCCCAGTTGCTGGCGACATAGCCGAGGAAAACCATCACCGCACCGACCATTCCGGTCACGGTCAGGATATCGGGCGTGATCGCGCTTGGCATATGCGCGCACAACCAGTTCAGGATGCGGCGTTCACCGGCAGCCAGCCAGTTTTGCTGCACGCGCGCGAGTGCGGCGGGCGCCTGTCTCACTTCTGTCATAAACCCCTATCGTCCATGCGCGCGGGCGGAGCAATGCCGCAATTCGACAGGAGGCATCGCGCCCCGGCCCGAATGTCGACCGGGCGCCTCAGTGTCGCGGGTAGAGCGTGTCCATATGTGACAGCGCGCCATGGCTCAGTTCCTCAAGAACCGCCATGTCCACATCGCTGAGTTTCTTGATGTAAAGGCATGATTTCCCGGTCTTGTGCTTACCCAGACGCGCGAGCTTTTCCGCTTCGTCGGGGGCGTCGGTCAGGATGTAGAGCACCAGTTCAGCCTTGCGCGGCGAAAAGCCGAGGCGGCACATATCGCCTTCGTGGCCGCTGTCATATCGATAGTGATAACTGCCGAAGCCCACGATCGACGGTCCCCACATCCTGGGTGATTCGCCGGTCACGCGCTCCAGCATCGCGCAGACCGTTTTGGCATCGTCGCGGCGGACGGGGTTTTCGACCGCGTCGATAAAGTCGGCGACGCTGACGGGAGTGGGCTTGGTCTTGGTCTCGGCCATGGCACGACCTCGCTGGATTTTCCGTAAGTCTAGCCGCACAGGGCGGGGATGCAATCGGCTCCGCTCACCCGTCGTTCGATCCTGGCGCAGGCCTGGCCGATCATGCTGGGACAGACGACGGTGCCGTTGGTCGGGCTGGTCGATACCGCGGTGATCGG
>CAYMUJ010000015.1:4632-39312 GCA_964393565.1 uncultured Stakelama sp.
TCAACCTCGTCAACGGCGCGCTGGACATGCTGTTCGTGTGGCAGTTCGGCATGGGCGCGCGCGGCGTGGGGCTGGGCACCGCGATTGCCGAATGGGTCGGGCTGGTCGCGGGGCTGGCGCTGGTCGTCCGCATCGCCGGGCCGCGCGCCTTGCTGGGGCAGCGTTCTGGGTTCTTCCATGGCGCGGCGTGGAACAAGCTCTTCGCGGTAAACGCCGACATCATGGTGCGCACCATCGCGCTGCTCGCGCTGTTCCTGTGGCTGGCCAATGCCGGGGCGCGGCTGGGGACGGTGCAGCTCGCCGCGAACCATGTGCTGATGCAGCTGGTCAGCATCTTTGCCTTCGTGCTCGACGGGTTCGCCTTCACCGCCGAGTCGCGGGTGGGGCAGGCGGTGGGGAGAGGATCGCGGAGCGATCTCAAGCGCGCGATCCGGCTGACCGGGGAGTTTTCGGTCGGCTTCGGTCTGGTGGCGACGCTGGCGGCGTTGGTGTTCGGCGGCGCACTGATCGACCTGCTCACGACCAACGCGGCGGTGCGGGAAGCGGCGCGCGCGGTGCTGCCACTCGCCGCGCTGGCCGCGATCGTTGGCGTTCCGGCCTGGCTGCTCGACGGGGTGTTCATCGGCGCGACACAGGGGCGGGCGCTGCGCAATGCCGCGATATTGGCGACTGGGCTCTATATTGCGACCGACCTGTTGCTGCGCCCGCTTGGCGCGACCGGGCTGTGGCTGGCGCTGCTCGCGAGCTATGGATTTCGCGCGGGGTTGCTCGCCATTCATCTGCCCGGGCTGTTCGCCGGTGTTGCGGAACCGGTCCCCCGGACGTAGAGCGCCCGCAAATTGCGTTCAGGAGCTGAAGACATGGCCGACAAGATCAATCGTGTGGTGCTTGCCTATTCGGGCGGCCTCGACACCAGCGTGATCCTGAAATGGCTGCAGCAGGAATATCAGTGCGAAGTGGTGACCTTCACCGCCGATCTGGGGCAGGGCGAGGAGCTGGAGCCTGCGCGGCAAAAGGCGCTGAACGCCGGGGTGAAGCCCGAGCACATCTATATCGACGATCTGCGCGAGGAGTTCGTCCGCGATTTCGTGTTTCCGATGATGCGCGCCAATGCACTGTATGAGGGGCTGTACCTGCTGGGCACGTCAATCGCGCGGCCACTGATCAGCAAGCGGCTGATCGAGATCGCCAAGGAAGTCGGCGCCGACGCGGTCAGCCATGGCGCGACCGGCAAGGGCAATGACCAGGTCCGTTTCGAGCTGTCGGCCTATGCGCTGAACCCGGACATCAAGGTGATCGCGCCGTGGCGCGAATGGGATCTGACCAGCCGCACCAAGCTGATCGAATTTGCCGAACAGCACCAGATTCAGGTGAGCAAGGACAAGCGCGGCGAAGCGCCGTTCTCGACCGACGCGAACCTGCTGCACACCTCGTCCGAGGGCAAGGTGCTGGAGGATCCGTGGGACGAGACGCCCGACTATGTCTATTCGCGCACGGTGAACCCGGAGGACGCGCCGGATACGCCCGAATATATCACGATCGATTTCGAAAAGGGTGACGGCATCGCGCTCAACGGTGTGGCGATGTCGCCCGCGACGCTGCTGGCGGCGCTCAACGATCTGGGCCGCAAACATGGCATCGGGCGGCTCGATCTGGTCGAGAACCGCTTTGTCGGCATGAAGTCGCGCGGCATGTACGAGACGCCGGGCGGCACCATCTATCACCTCGCGCATCGCGGGATCGAGAGCATCACGCTCGACCGCGGCGCCGCGCACCTGAAGGACGAATGGGCGCCGCGTTATGCCGAGATGATCTATAACGGCTTCTGGTTCGCGCCGGAGCGCGAGATGATGCAGGCCGCGATCGACTATTCGCAGCAAAAGGTCGCCGGGACCGTGCGGCTGAAGCTGTACAAGGGTGGTGTCTATGTCGTCGGGCGCAAATCGCCTTACTCGCTCTACAGCGAGAAGGTCGTGACGTTCGAGGACGACCAGGGCGCATATGACCAGCGCGACGCGGCGGGGTTCATCAAGCTCAACGCGCTGCGGCTACGGTTGCTGGGGCGGCGGGGGCAGTAAGGCTTGCTGCCGCGCCGCCGCTCGGCATAGGGTGCCCTTAAAAGAGGGGCGTTATGCTTGTTCGTACCTTGGTTGCGGCTGCAGCCTTCATTCTGATGCCGGGTGTCGCCGAGGCGACGCAATCCGAGACCGATTTCGGAGCCGAAATGCGCAAGCGGTTGGCCGAACATATGGCTGGCGCTTCCATCTCGGCTAACCCGGCGGACCCGCTCAGCGCCACGGTAAAGGGCGGCGAGTGGGACGAAGCGACGGTGAACTTCCACCGCGTCCACAGCTATTGCCAAAGCGCGAGTGCGAATGATTGTGAGGCGCTCAAGAAGGAATTCGTCGAGAAGATCACGAAAATGCCGCCGGCTGCCAGTAAGGCGAGCCTGCGCCTGATCGTGCGTGACGCGCAGTATATTGGTTATGTGCGGGCTACCGAGAAGTCGGACAAGCTGGCGCATTTCGAACAGATCGGCGAGGATCTGTTCGCCGTGCTAGCATCCGATTCTCCTGATGCGATCGCGCTTGTCGGCGACAAGGGGCTGAAGGATCTGGGTCTTTCGCGCGATGAGGCATGGGCGATCGCCGCCAGCCAGACGCGCGCCCTTCTGCCTCCGCTTCCGACATCGGCTCAGCTCAAGTCCAATCCTGTCGCGTATCAGGATTATGAGTTACTCGGCAGCTTGTTGATCGATCGCGCGGCTTGGGTCGAATTGGCGAAGGCGGTTGGCCCCGACCTGTTTGTCACGGTCGTATCGGACCAGTTCGTTTTTGTCGCCACGATGCCTGATGGTCCCCGTCTGGATGCGTTCAAGAAAAGCGTGGCCGAAGACTGTAGCGGACAAACGCGGTGCATCTCGCCCAATGTCTATCGGTTTCGTGACGGCCAATGGGTGGTCAGCCGCTAAGCAAGGTCGACGAAATTTAACCGGAATGGGATAGCGAGTGTCCATGGGGGACACGCGATCCAGCATTTGGCGCGACAACGCGATGGCGGCGGCGCTGGCGCTGCTGCTTGCGGCCGTCTGGGCGTGGCGGGACTGGGCGGCGCTGTCGGCGTTGCGGTTGCCCGATACCGATGATGTGATGCGGCTGCAGCAGATCCGCGACTGGCTGGCGGGTCAGCGGTTCGGCGATCTGGCGCAGCATCGGTTGGGCGCGGCGGGGCTGGAGATGCACTGGTCGCGGCTGCCCGATCTGGTGCCCGGGGCAATCATTGCGATGCTGACGCCAGTGATGGGCGCGCACGCGGCGGAGCTGGTCGCGGTAATGCTGTGGCCGTTGTTGCTGTTTGCGGCCGCGCTGATGCTGGTCGCAGCGATTGCGCGGCGGCTGGCGGTTTCGGCACCGGTCGCGGTGGTCGTCGCCGCGCTGGCCTATCCGGCGAGTGCGCTGTTCCTGCCCGGGCGGATCGACCATCACGGCTTGCAGCTGGTGTTGCTGCTGATCCTCGTGCGCGCCGTGATCGGTCCCGGCGGGTGGCGCAGCGGTGGTGCCGCTGGCGCGGCGAGTGTCGCGTCGCTGGTGGTGGGGATGGAGACCGCGCCGTTCCTGGCGCTGGGCGGCGGAGCGCTGGTGCTGCGCTGGGTCGCAGACGGCGCGGGGGAGCGGCTCCGCCTGCTTGGCTATGGCGCTGCTCTGGTCGTCGGGCTGGCGCTGGCGGCGCTGCTGTTCCGGACGAGCGGATGGAGTGTCGTGACCTGCGATGCGTTTGCCGCACCCTTGTGGCGCGCGGCGCAGGTGGCGGCGGTTGCCCCGCTCGCGCTCGGACTGGTTACGCGCCGCATGGTGAGCCCGCGCGCGCGGCTGATCATGGCGCTGGTGGTGGTCGATGTTGCGGTCGTCGCGGCCCTCGCCCTCTCGCCCGCCTGCCTGTCGCCCTATGGCGGGGTCGATCCGCTGCTGGAGCGGTTGTGGCTGGGGCGGGTGGCAGAGGCGCAGCCGCTGTTCGCCGCGCCGTTGGATCATGCGATCGGCTATGTCGGGCTGGCGCTGGCGGGGCTGGCGGCGTCTGTGTGGCAGTGGCGGCGGACGCGCGAACCGGGCTGGGCGGTGCTGGGCGCGGTTCAGCTCGCCGCGCTTGCGCTCGCGCTCGTGCAGCTGCGCGGCATCTATGCCGGGACGCTGCTCGCCGCGCCGGGATTGGCGGCGCTGATTGTTTATGCGCGGGAGCGGGGGGCATTGGCGCTGGCGGCGGCGTGGATCGCGTCGGCGGGGTTCGTCTATCCCGCGCTGGGCAGCCTTGTCGCACCGCCGCCGCCCGCCGCGACCTGCGATGGCGGGGCGGTGCTGGCGCAGCTTGGCGCGCAGCCGACGGGGACGGTTGCCGCGCCGATTGATCTGGGGGCCTATGCACTGGCCGAGACGCGGCATCGCGTGCTGGCCGCGCCCTATCATCGCAATGCGCAGGGCAATCTGGCGGTGTATCGGCTGATCGACCTGCCGCTTGGTGCGGCACATGCTGAGGCGAAGCGGTTGCGGATCGATCTGATCGCCGATTGCGGCGGGGCGTGGGACGAGCTGGGCGCGCCGCCCGCCGGATCGCTGCGCGCCGCGTTGCGGGCGGGGACGCCGCCGGTATGGCTGGCCCCGGTTGCGCCGGGCGCGCGCGTCTATCGGGTGGCACGATGAGCGGGCGGTGGTGGGAAAGCCGGTGGTTCTTCGCCGCCGCGCTGCTGCTCGCGGCGTTGCCATTGCTGTGGCCCGCCGTGCCGCCGCTGACCGACCTGCCCGGCCATATCGGGCGCTATCGCGTGATGCTGGGCGACGAGGCGGCGCTGCTTGACCGTTACTATGCGTTCGAGTGGCGGCTGGTCGGCAATCTGGGTGTCGATCTGCTGGTCGCCGCGCTGGCGCCGCTGATCGGGTTGGAGCCGGCGGTCAAGCTGGTGGTGCTGGCGATCCCGGTGCTGACCACGGGCGCGCTGCTGTGGCTCAGCCGCGAGCTGACCGGGCGGGTCAGTCCATGGGCGCTGTTCGCGCTGCCGCTGGCGTACAGCTATCCGTTCCACTTCGGATTCGTGAACTATTGCCTAGCCATGGCGCTGGCGCTCGGCGGCTGGGCGTTGTGGCTGCGGCTGGGCCGGTTGCAGCGGATCGGGTTGCGCGCCGCGATTTTCGTGCCGTTCGGGCTGGTCGTGTGGACGTGCCATGCGATGGGCTGGGCGATGCTGGGGCTGTTCGTGTTCGCGGGCGAGTGGGCAGCACGGGCGCGGGATCGATCGGTGGTCCGCGCTGCGTTCGAAGCGGGGCTCGCAGCGCTCCCGGTTGCGCCGCCAGTGCTGGCGATGCTCGTGTGGCGCGGAGGTGGGGCACCGGCGGACACCGGACGCTTCTTTGACCTGGTCGCCAAGCTCAAGGGGCTGGGCAGCGTGCTGCGCGACCGGTGGATCTGGCTCGATCTGCCGGCATTGCTGGTGATCGTGATGGTGGTCTATGCCGGAATCCGGGGGCAGGCGGGGCGGTTCGCGCCACAGGCTGCTGCAGCGGCCGGACTGACCATAGTCGCCTTCCTGCTGCTGCCCTTCACGCTGCTCGGTTCGGCCTATGCCGATCTGCGGTTGCTGCCCTTTGCCTTTGCCGTGGCGCTAGCCGGGTTGGTGCCGCGCGAGGGTGCCCCCGTCCGGGCCATCGCGCTGGCTGGCCTCGCCTTCTTCCTGATCCGCACGCTGGGCACGACTGCAAGTTTCGCGCTCTACGATGCGGACTGGCGGCGGGAGCTGGTGGCGCTCGATCACCTGCCGCGCGGCGCGCGGGTGTTTGCGCTGGTCGGCGATGGCTGCGATCAGCCCTGGGCGCATAGCCGTCGCACGCATCTTCCCGCCTTTGCCACCGCGCGGAGCGCCGCATTTGCCAATGACCAATGGCGGATGGAGGGTGCGCCGCTGCTGCGCGTGACGCTGCCGCTGGGCTATTTCGCGTATGATCCGTCGCAGATTTCAGTGATGCAGGCGTGTCCGCACGACCCCAACCTCCTGCCCCGCGACCGCGCACTCGCCGCGTTCCCGCGCACCGGCTTTACCCATGTCTGGCTGATCGATGCGCCGACCCCGCCGCACGCGCTGCGCGGCCTGCCGCTCGTCTGGAAACAGAACGGTTCGGCGCTCTATGCGACCGATCGTTCGGCAAGCCGCTTGCCCGCAGGTGCTGCGCCGCAGTAAAGGCGGTTGGATGCAAGGGGGAAATCCGACCGAGATGCCACGCTGGTGGCAGACGCGCTGGTTCGTGCTGTTCGCGGCATTGGCGGCGGCGATCCCGTTGCTGTGGCCGGATATCCCGCCCCAGGTCGACCTTCCCGGTCATATGGCGCGCTATCGCGTCCAGCTGAGCCATGGCGAGGTGCCGTGGCTCAACGACTGGTACAAGTTCGAGTGGAGCCTGATCGGCAATCTCGGGCTCGACCTGCTGATCATCCCGCTTGAGCCGATTTTCGGGCTGGAGCTGGCGGTCAAGCTGATCGTTATCACCATTCCGGTGCTGACCGTCACCGGCCTGTTGTGGATCGCGCGCGAGGTGCATGGCCGCATTCCGGCGACCGCGCTGTTCGCGCTGCCGCTGGCCTATAATTATGCTTTCCATTTCGGATTCGCCAATTTCGCGCTGTCGATGGCGCTGGCGCTCAACGCCTTTGCATTGTGGCTGCGGCTGGCCCGGCTGGGGAAGATCCGGCTGCGCGCGGTGATCTTCGTGCCGATCGGCATGCTGATCTGGGTCACGCATACCTTTGGCTGGGGCACGCTGGGCGTAATGTGCTTCGCCGCCGAGCTGATCCGCCAGCATGACATGCGCGGGCCTCGCACCGGGCACTGGCGCGAGAATTTCGTGCAGAGCTGGGTCGTGCCGTGGTTCATGGCGGGCATCCACTGCCTGTCGCTGGTCCCCGCCGCGGTGTTGATGCTGATGTGGCGCAGCGCGGGCGATGTCAGCGGCGTGACCGGCGACTGGTTCAACTGGCGCGCCAAGATCTGGTGGGTGATGATGGTGCTGCGCGACCGGTGGCAGCTGTTCGACATTGCCTGTGTCGGCGTGTTGTTCCTGGTGCTGCTCAAGGGGCTGCGCGATCCCAATATCGAATATTCGCGGCATCTGGGCATTTCCGCACTGTTCCTGATCGCGGTGTTCATCCTGCTACCGCGCGTGGTGTTCGGATCGGCCTATGCCGATATGCGCCTTGCCCCCTATATGATCGCGATTGCGGTGATCGCGCTGCGGCCCAAGCCCGGCATCACGATCCGCGGCGCGAGCGCGCTGGCGATGGCGGGGCTGGCCTTCTTCCTCGTCCGCATCGGGACGACGACGTACAGCAACTATCTCTATGACAAGTCGTACGACCGCGAGCTGAAGGCGCTGGAGCATGTGCCCGAAGGGGCGAAGCTGCTGAGCTTTGTCGGGGAGACCTGCTACAACGAATGGACGATGACGCGGCTGCAGCACCTGCCCGGAATGGCGATGGTGCGACGGCTGGCCTATACCAACGACCAATGGTCGATGGCGGGCGGGCAGTTGCTCACCGTGCGCTACAAGCAGGCGCGCGGGTTCAGCCATGACCCGTCGCAGATCGTCACCGACACCAAATGCCCGCGCGAATGGTGGCGGCCGGTGGCGGTCAGCCTCGCCCGTTTCCCGCGCCATGCCTATGACTATCTGTGGGTGATCAGCCCGCCAAACTATGACAAAAGGCTTGAGGCCGGGCTGATTCCGGTGTGGCGCGACGGCAACAGCGCGCTGTTCAAGATCGACCATGGCCAGCCGGCGGCGGAGCTGAATCCGGAAGATCTGGGCCCTTATCGCGGTCAGATCCGCCAGATGCGCGAATTCCTGAAGCGCGACAAGAAGAAGCAGATGGAAGCGTGGGAGCGCGCGAAGAAGGAGGCCTAACCGCCCCGTTTGAACGGGGCGAGCTCGCCCAGATATTCCTGTTCCTGCGCCACTGCATCGCGTTCATGCGTCAGATAGTCGGCGATGGCGCGACGAAAGCCCGGATCGGGGATGTAATGCGCCGACCAGGTGGTGACGGGGGCATAGCCGCGCGCCAGCTTATGCTCGCCCTGCGCGCCTGCCTCGACCCGCGCCAGGCCGCGCGCGATCGCCGCGTCGATCGCCTGATAATAGCAGAGCTCGAAATGCAGATAGGGCACGTCCTCGACGCATCCCCAGTAGCGGCCATAGAGCGTATCGGCGCCGATCAGGTTGAGCGCGCCGGCGATCGGACGGCCATCGCGCTCGGCCAGCATCAGCAGCACGCGGTCGCCCATCGCTTCGCCAAGCAGCGAAAAGAAGCTGCGGGTCAGATAGGGGCGCCCCCATTTGCGGCTGCCGGTATCCTGATAGAAGGTCCAGAAGGCATCCCAATGCGCTTCGGTAATCTCCGTACCGGTCAGGTGACGGATCACCAGCCCTTCGACCGCCCGTTCGCGTTCCTTGCGGATCGCCTTGCGCTTGCGCGAGGACAGGTCGGACAGGAAGGCGTCGAAATCGGTATAATCGCGGTTGTGCCAGTGGAATTGCGTGCCCGCGCGAACCAGCCAGCCGGCCTGTTCGAACAGCGGCAACTGCGCTTCGTCGATAAATGTCGCGTGGGCCGAGGACAGTCGGTTGTTGTTGGTCAGCGCCTCGATCCCGGCGATCAGGCCGGGCGCGAAGGCGGGGTCACGCAGCAGCAGGCGTGGGCCTGGGACGGGAGTGAAGGGAGTGGCGATCTGAATCTTGGGATAGTAGCGCCCACCTGCCCGCTCATAGGCATCGGCCCAGGCGTGATCGAACACATATTCGCCCTGGCTGTGGCTCTTGGCATAGGCGGGGGCAATGGCGGCGGGGATGCCGTCCGCATCCTCGACCACGATCGGCAGTGACTGCCATCCGGTTCCGGCACCGACCGATCCTGATGCCTCCAGCGCGGACAGGAAGGCGTGAGAGAGGAACGGATTGGCTATTCCGGCACATGCATCCCAGTGCGCGGCGGGGATCGAGGCTACGCCTTCGGCGATGCGGGCGGTGATTGGTGTAGACACGGCGCTGATCTAGGAAGTGCTTCCGGGTCCGCCAACCGGTGCGTCGCTGCGCACGCCCGCGATACTGCCGATGCGGTCGCCCTTGCTGCTGCGGAAGTGGAGCACCTGTTGCGGGAAGGGGATTTCGATGCCGTGTTCCTGGAACTTGACCCACAGCCGATTGAGCACGTCGCTCTTCACATTGCCGACGCCGCCTTCTGGATCGCTGATCCAGGCGAGGATTTCATGCTCCAGCGCATAGTCGCCGAACGACGTCATCCAGACATTGGGGCGCGGCGATTGCAGGACGCGCGGGCTTTCGAGTGCAGCCTCCAGCATCAGCTTTTGCGCCAGTTTGACGTCGGACTCGTACGCGATGCCGACCGGGATGCGGACGCGGACGTTCCGGTCGGAAAAGGACCAGTTCTCCACCTCCTGTGTCATCAGATTCTCGTTGGGAATCAGATGTTCCTTGCCGTCGCGGGTGATGACGCTGACCGCGCGCACGCCGATCTTGTTGACCCAGCCGAAGCTGTCGCCGACGACGATGACGTCGCCCGGCTTGATCGAGCGGTCCATGAGCAGGATGATGCCGGCGATCAGATTGCCGATGGTCTTTTGCAGGCCGAAACCGACGGCGAGGCCCATCGCTCCTGAGAAGACGGCGAAACTGGTCAGGTCGATCCCAAGCAGGTCGATGCCAAAGAAGAACACGACCACGATGACCGCGATGCTCGCCAGCTTCTGCACCAGCAGCTTCTGGGTGGCGTCGAAGCCGCGCGCCTGCCCGACGGAATGGGCGATGACCCGGTTGGCGAGTCGCGCTGCGGCGTAGAGCGCGATCGCGGTGATCAGGATTGTGACGACGGCGAGCAGCGAGATGCGGCGCGTGCCGACATCCATGCCGATCCGGTCGAGCGTGTCGGTGATGACGTTGAACCCGCCGATCGCATGGCTGAGGATCGCGGCGAACACCGCCGCCGCCGCCGCCCAGGCGCTCCAGCGCGGCATGTGCAGGCCGCGCATGAAGACCAGCACCGTCATTGCGCTGGCCGATGCGAGGGCAAAGCCGAGCTCGGCCCGGGCGAGCGCTGCCCACGGCCAGGCATTGAGGGCGATGGCGAGCAGGAGCGCCGCGCTGCCGTGGCGGACGAGTGCGCCCATGCGGATCGCCAGCCCCTCGACATGATTGCCGACGCGCGCCTGCCAGAAAGCAGCCAGCGGTGCCCCCAGCCTGCGCCCGGCGAGCCAGCCGGCCGCGAGCGCGAGAATGGCAATGCTCCCCGCCACCGCCGCCTGCACCAGTTCCGGCGCAGTCGGTGCGCCGAAGCCGCTGTCGGCCAGCCAGTTGGCAAGGGCGGGCGGGATCATGTCGCCGCCCGGAAGCGGTCGAGCCCGGCGGCGAGATCGGCGATCAGGTCGGCAGGGTCCTCCAGCCCGATCTGCAGCCGCACGGCCAGCCCCTCGGCCTCCCAGCGTGTCGCGCTGCGGTGGCGTTGCGGGTCGATCGGGATCGCCAGGCTTTCGAATCCGCCCCAGCTATAGCCGATGCCGAACAGCTCCAGCCCGTCGATCAGCGCCGCGCGCGAGGCTTCGGTCCCGCCATTGAGGACGAAGCTGAACAGTCCGGATGCGCCCTTGAAGTCGCGCACGAACAGGACGTGGCCGGGGCAGGAGGGCAAAGCGGGGTGGAGCACGCGCGCGACCTCGGGCCGGGTTTCCAGCCAGCGCGCAATCTCCAGCGCTGCCGCACCGTGATGCTTGAGCCGCACTGCCATGGTGCGCAGCCCGCGCGAGCCGAGCCAGGCATCGTCGGGGCTGGCGGTCTGGCCGAGCGCGAAGCTGGTATCGCGCAGCCTGTCCCAGTGCGACGGCGCGGCGGTAACACTGCCCATCATCACGTCGCTATGGCCGACAATATATTTGGTGCAGGCAAGGATCGACAGATCCACGCCGCGTTCGATGACCGGGAACAGCAGCGGCGTTGCCCAGGTATTGTCGATCAGCGTCGTCACCCCGCGCGCCTTTGCAGCGGCGACGATGGCGGGGACGTCCTGCACTTCGAAGCTCAGGCTGCCCGGGCTTTCCATGAAGATCGCACGGGTGCGATCCCCGATCAGATCGGCAATGCCGCCGCCGATCATCGGATCATAAAAGTGTGTCGTGACGCCGAAGCGCGCGAGAAAGCCAGTCGCGAAGCTGCGCGTCGGATCATAGACGCTGTCGGCCAGCAGCAGTTCGTCGCCGGGTGACAGCACGCTGAGCAGAGCGGCGGAGACTGCGGCAACGCCGGACGGGTAGAGAAAGGTCGCCTCGGCCCCCGGCTCAAGGCTGGTCAGCGCATCGGCCAGGCTCCACTGCGTCGGGGTGCCGCGACGGCCGTAGAAGAGCCGGTGATGGGTGTCGCGCCCGGCCGTGCTGCGCAACTGTGCAACATTGTCATAGAGAATGGTCGAGGCGCGCCACACCGGCGGGCTGACGATGCCCTGTGTCCATTCGGGGCGGCGTCCTGCGCCGACGACCCTTGTGCCATTACCCTTGCTATCGTCTGTGCCGCTCATGCAGCTCCCTTTGCCTTGGGTGTGTCGGGGTCTGCGCCCCATTCGCTCCAACTTCCGTCATACAGCGCGGCGCGATGCCCCAACAGGTGCAGCGCGAACGCTGGCACCGCTGCGGTGATCCCCGATCCGCAGGTGGTGATGACCGGACGCTCGACCTCGATCCCCTCCGCCTCGAACAGGGCGCGCAGCGTGGCGACGTGCTTCCACGTGCCATCGGCATTGAAGAATTCGGAATAGGGCAGGTTGGCGCTGCCCGGGATATGGCCGGGCTCGACGCCGGGGCGCGGTTCGGGCTCGCTGCCGGCAAAGCGCGTGGCCGAGCGCGCATCGACCAGCTGTGCGGCGCGGCTGTCGAGGTTGGCGCGGACCTGCGCGATGCTCCGCACCCCGGCGGGGTCGAATGCTGCCGTGAGCGTGCGTGGAGCAGGGGCGGCAGCGCCGGTTGCGATCGGATGCCCCTCGGCCCGCCATTTGGCGAAGCCGCCATCGAGCATCGCGGTGGCGATGCCGAAGCTGCGGAACATCCACCAGGCGCGCGCCGCCGTGTGGTGCGGGGCATTGTCGTAAAGGACGATGCGGTCGCCATCGCCGACCCCCAGCGCACCGACCTGCGCGGCGAATTGTTCGGCCGGGGGCAGCATCGTCGGGAGCGGGCTGGCGCGGTCGGCGATGGCGTTGATGTCGAAGAATGCCGCGCCGGGGATATGCGCGGCGGCGAACTCCGCCACCGCGTTGCGCGGCTCGCCCGGCAGGAACCAGGTGGCGTCGAGGAGGCGGAGGTCCGCGTCGCCGAGATGATCGGCAAGCCATTGCGTCGAAACAAGTGAGTCCATGGTGCGAGCCTAGCCGCCATCGAGCCCGGCGAGAAACGCTTTTGCCTGTGCCCGCAGCGCGCGTTGCGTGTCCGCGTCCATCCGGTCCCAGTTGCGATACGGCATGGCGAGCCGCTGGTTGCTGCCCAGCTTGTCGCGATTGCGCGCGAGGAAGTCCCAATAGAGCGCGTTGAACGGGCATGCCTTGGGGCCGGTGCGGGCCTTCACGTCATAGCGGCAATGCCGGCAATAATCGGACATGCGGTCGATATAGGCGCCCGAGGACGCATAGGGTTTCGACCCCAGCAGGCCGCCATCGCCGAACTGGCTCATTCCCAGCGTGTTCGGCGCCTCGACCCATTCATAGGCATCGGCATAGACTTCGAGATACCAGCGCTGGACGTCGGCCGGATCGGCACCGATCAGCAGGGCGAAATTGCCCGTCACCATCAGCCGCTGGATATGGTGGGCATAGGCGTTCTGCAGCGTCTGGCCGATCGCCTGCGCCATGCAGTGCATGTCGGTCTGGCCGGTCCAGTAGAAGGCCGGGAGCGGGCGCGTCGCGTTCAGGAAGTTGCGCGCGGTGTATTCCGGCCCCTCGCGCCAGTAGATGCCGCGCACATATTCGCGCCAGCCGATGATCTGGCGAATGAAGCCTTCGGCGGCGTTGAGCGGGGTGTGGCCGGCGCGGTACGATTCCTCGACCCGGCGGCACAGGTCGAGCGGATCGAGCAGCCCGCAATTGATGTAGGGCGACAGCAGCGAGTGCCACAGGAACGGCACATCGGTCAGCATAGCGTCCTGATAATCGCCGAATTGCGGCAGGGCATAGCGCAGAAAATGTGCCCGCTGCCGCTCGGCGTCCTGCGCTGTGACTGCGAAATCGAATCCATCGAGCGTGCCGGGGTGATCGGCGAAGCGGTCGGCGACCAGTGCGATCACCTCCTGCGTGAGATCATCGGGCGCGAAGGACAGCGGCTGCGGCAGGGTCAGGTCGCGCGCGGCGGGTTTGCGGTTTTCCTTGTCGAAATTCCACTGGCCGCCCTCCGGCTCGCCGCGTTCGGTGAGCAGCAGGCCGGTCTTGCGCCGCATCTCGCGGTAGAAGAATTCCATGCGCAGCTGCTTGCGGCCATCGGCCCAGGCGTCGAATTCGGCATGGCTGGCGATGAAGCGATCATCCTCGCGGATCTCCACGGCTATTTCGAACTTGTCCGGCCACAGCTCCATCGCATGCCGCACGCGCCATTCGCCCGCTTCTGTGGCGACGATGCGCGCGGGGCGGTGGCGTTCGATGGCGCGGGCGAGCTCGCCGGTCAGGCTGCCGCTGTTTCCGGGGTCGTCGAGCAGGACATAGTCGACCCGCCATCCGGCCTGTTCGAGCGCGCGGGCATGATGGCGCATCGCGGCGAAGAGGAGCGCGATCTTTTTCTTGTGATGGCGGACATAGGTTGCCTCCTCGGTGACCTCCATCATCAGTATCACGCTGCTTGCCGGGTCGGCATCGCGCAGTGCCGACAGGCCGGGCGCGAGCTGGTCGCCCAGAACCGGTATCAGCGTGTCGATCCCCCGTTTCATTTCCGCCACGCCTTTCCTACATCGCATTCATGACACCCAAATTCCTAGGACAGACCAGCGCGCTCCCCGCTTCGCCCGAAGAGGCGGTGCTCGATTATGTTCCCAATCCGCGTCCGGGAAGTGATTATCTGGTCCGCTTCGTCTCGCCCGAGTTCACCTCGCTCTGCCCGATCACGGCGGCACCGGATTTCGCGCATCTGGTGATCGATTATGTGCCGGGCGAGACGATCGTCGAATCCAAGTCGCTCAAACTCTTTCTCGGCAGCTTTCGCAACCATGGTGCCTATCATGAGGATTGCACGGTCGGGATCGGCCAGCGGCTGTTCGACGAGATGAAGCCGAAATGGCTGAGGATCGGCGGATATTGGTATCCGCGCGGCGGCATTCCGATCGATGTGTTCTGGCAATCGGGCGAGCAGCCGGCAGGCGTGTGGATTCCGGCGCAGGATGTTCCGGGCTATCGCGGACGCGGATGACGGCGCGTCAATGATGTTGCAATGCAGCATCAAAGCAACCATTATGTCATGACATCGTTGGGAGAGTGCTGGCCGCGCACCGCGGGCTAACGCAAATTGCTGTTGCAAAGGAATTCGGGATGACGCGAACGTCGCCGTTATCGGACCGGGTTGATCATATTGCGCTGATCGGCAATTTCCTGCCGCGCAAATGCGGGCTGGCGACATTCACGACTGACAGTTTTCATGCGATGCGCAGTCGCTTCCCCGACATGCGGGTCGATGTCTATGCGATGGACGATCGCCCGGGCAGCTATGATTTTCCGAGCGCGGTGACCGCGACAATCCCGCAGAACGATCGCGCCGCCTATCTCGACGCGGCGCGCGCGATCGATGCTTCGGGCGCGCAGGCGATCTGGGTCCAGCATGAATATGGGATCTATGGCGGATCGGCCGGCGATCACCTGCTGGCGCTGCTCGACCGCAGCGGGCTGCCGGTGATCGCGACATTGCACACGGTACTCGAGGCGCCGAACCCGGACGAGCGCCGGGTGATGGAGGCACTGCTGCGCCGCGCCGCGCGGGTGATCGTGATGGCGGAAAAGGGGCGCGATATCCTGCGTCGTGCGCATGGCGTCGATCCGCGCAAGGTGATGGTGATCCCGCATGGCGTCCCCGACCGCGCCTATGTCGTGCCCGACAGCATGAAGGGCCGGTTCGGGTGGGACGGGCGGCAGGTGATCCTGACCTTTGGCCTGCTCGCGCCGAGCAAGGGGATCGAGACGGTGATCCAGGCGCTGCCCGCGATCGTCGATCGGCGCCCCGATGCGCTCTACGTCATTCTGGGTGCGACTCACCCCAATCTCGTCGCGCATGAGGGGGAGGTCTATCGCGACCGGCTGCACGCGCTTGCCGCGCAGTTGGGCGTCGAGCGGCACATCGCGTTCGTGAACGCCTTTGTCGAGCAGGACGAACTGCTCGACTATCTGCAGGCGGCGGATATCTACGCGACGCCCTATCCCAATCCGGCGCAAATCACGTCGGGAACCTTGTCCTATGCCGTGGCGATGGGAAAGCCGGTGGTGTCCACCCCCTATGTCCACGCGACCGAGATTCTGGCGGACGATCATGGTGTGCTGGTGCCGTTCGGCGAGAGCGGCGCATTCGCGCAGGCGATCGGCGCGCTGCTTGACGAGGATGACGCGCGCGCGGAAATGGCGCAGCGCGCCTATCAGCGTGGACGGACGATGATCTGGCCGCGGATCGCGGAGGCAGTGGCGGAGCTGCTGGGTCAGGTGCGCGACATGCGTCCTCCGCGCATCATTCCGGGCCCCGCGCAGCGCGCGACCATATTGCCGGCCGATTTTCGCGCGGTTGAGCGAATGAGCGACGCAACCGGTATGCTGCAGCATTCGATCTATGCTGTGCCCGACCGGCATCACGGATATTGCATCGACGATAATGCCCGCGCGCTGATCCTGATGCACCGCATCGACACGGTCGGAGACAGCGCGCGTGATCGCTGGACCAGCGTGTTCGCGGCGTTCGTCCAGTTCGCGTGGAACCCGGACACGCGCCGCTTCCGTAACTTCATGGGTTTCGACCGCATATGGCGTGAAGATGCGGGATCTGAGGATTCGAACGGGCGCGCTTTGTGGGCGCTGGGCGTGACCGCCGCCGAAGCCCGTGACGCCAGATATCGCGATTGGGGTCGCACGTTATTTGACCAGACGGCATCAATCGCGCTCGAATTTGGCAGTCCGCGCGCGCGCGCCTTTGCGATGCTGGGCGCTGCGGCGATGCTGAGCGCGCATCCAGGCCATGCGTTGTCGTGCACCTTGCTGGAGCGATTCGGCGATGAACTGGTCGCGCTGCTGGACGAGGCGCGGCGGCCGGAATGGGAATGGTTCGAAATCGTCCTTGCCTATGACAATGCCCGGTTGCCGGAGGCTCTGATCCGCGCGGGGCGTGCGCTCGACCGGGCGGACTTCATCGCCTGTGGCCTGTCGACGCTCGACTGGATTACGGGACAGCAGACCTCGCCCGAGGGGCGGTTCCGCGCGATCGGGACCGAGAGTTTCGGGCGCCCCTATGCCGACCCGATGCCGTTCGACCAGCAGCCGCTGGAGGCCCAGGCCACGATCGACGCCTGTGCCGCCGCCTATCATGCAACCGGTGACGCGCGCTGGGTGGAAGAGGCGCTGCGGGCCTATCGCTGGTATCTGGGGCAGAACGACCTGGACCTGCCGCTGGTCAGCCCTGCCGACGGAGGCTGTTTCGATGGTCTGACGCCGCATGGTCTGAACCGCAATCAGGGGGCCGAGTCGATCCTTGCCCTCCAATTGGCAAATTGTGCGATGTCGGATCTGTTGCAGTGCACGCAAAACATGGCAGGTAGAGAGCAAGCCGTCGCATAGGGAAACCGGACGGTGCAGCGCAGTTCGGCCCGGGGGACGCATGATCGATCTTTTCCACCATCCCATGCGCTTGCGCGCCGATCCGTCGCGCGTCGTGGTCCGCCCCTTTCACATTGCCTGGCAGTCGGTGAATGGCGCGCCGTCGCGTATGGAGCGATTGGTGCGCGCCGTGCTCGACATGTCGCCGGGCGAGGCGCGGGGCCAGCTCGATGCGGTGCTCAAGGATTTTGAAGCGCGCCACTGGCAGACGCGGCGCGTATTCATGACCCGCTATGACGAGATAGAGGCGCAGATGGGCCTCGATGGCGCGAGCATCGGGGACGAGAAGCGCCAGCTGATCGGCGCCTATTTCTGTCACGAATACAGCTATGCGGCGGCGGCGCTGATGAACCCCAGTGCGGTACCGCATTACGACCAGTCGGGCATGCCCAAGGGGGCGCTTCGCATCCTGATGAGCCTGCGCGCGGTGGGGGAGGGGCATATCTCCTCCGTCGCCTTTCGTGAGGGGATCATTACCGACACCAACGACCTGACGCTCGCGCCCGAGCCGCCCTTTGCCACGGCGGCGGATACGTTCGGCGACGAGAATGACGTACCGGAGGGCGAGGTTACGGTGCATCGCCACCGCGATTCGACGCTGTCGGGCACATTGCTGTTCCCGATCACGCGCGCCCAGTCGAACGGGCTGGAGGATATGCGCCTGACGCATTTCCGCCATGACGATGGCAGCGAGGAATGGCTGGGCACCTATACCGCCTATAACGGATCGCAGATCCAGTCGGAGATGCTGCGCACCCGCGACTGGCGCGCATTCGATCTGGTGCCGATGACCGGCAGCGCCGCGCGGAACAAGGGCATGGGCCTGTTCCCGCGTAAGGTGAACGGCAAATATATGATGATCGGGCGGCAGGACGGAGAGAATATCTTCCTGATCGAATCCGACCGCCTGACCCATTGGGACGAGGGGGTGAAGCTGATCACCCCGAAATTCCCGTGGGAGCTGGTGCAGATGGGCAATTGCGGCCCGCCGATCGAGCTGGATGAGGGCTGGCTGATGCTGACCCATGGCGTCGGGGCGATGCGCAAATATTCGATCGGCGCGGCGCTGCTCGACAAGGACGATCCGTCAAAGGTGATCGGCCGCACCAGCGCGCCGATCCTGTCGGCAGCGGACGAGGATCGGGAGGGTTATGTCCCGAACGTCGTCTATTCGTGCGGCGCGATCCGTCATGGGGACAGGATTTTCATCCCCTATGGCGTCGCGGACAGTTCGGTGGCGTTCGCGTTCGTGTCGATCCAGTCGCTGCTGGCGGTGATGTGAGGGGCGGCGT
This sequence comes from uncultured Stakelama sp., assembly GCA_964393565.1. Taxonomy (GTDB): domain Bacteria; phylum Pseudomonadota; class Alphaproteobacteria; order Sphingomonadales; family Sphingomonadaceae; genus Sphingomonas. The sequence goes on from CAYMUJ010000015.1 coordinate 22,836, forward strand.
CACCGCCCCTTGAACAATCCGCCCAGAATCCCGCGTACGATCCCGCCGACCAGGCTGGCGCCGACGCCGCTCTTCTTGCCGAAGATCGCCTTGGATACCTCGCTCGCGACGGCGCGACCGGCTGCGGATGAGGCGGACTGAGTCGCCGATTTGACCGCGCGATTCCACGGATTGTTCGCCGCTTCGCGCTCGGCCTGGCGGCGGGCCTGTTCCTCAAGTCGTGCCTGACGGTCGGCCTCCCGCTCGGCGGCGAGGCGCTGGCGTTCGGCTTCCTTGGCGGCGCGTGCGTCTTCCTTGGCCTGGGCGAGCGCAGCCTTTTCCGCTTCGTCAGCCGCCTTGGCTTCCGCAGCGGCCGCGGAGGCTTCGCTGGCTTTGGCGGTGAGGAGTTCCTCGGCGGATTCACGGTCGATGCGCGCGTCGTATTTCGTGCCGACCAGATCGGTCTCGATCAGGATCTTGCGCTCCTCCGGCGTGACCGGCCCGACGCGCCCGCGCGGCGGCTTGATCAGCGTGCGCTGGACCGGCGAGGGCGCGCCATCGGCCATCAGCACCGAGACCAGTGCCTCGCCCACCTTCAGTTCGGTGATTGCGGTTTCGACATTGAGGTCGGGGTTGGCGCGGAAGGTTTCCGCCGCCGCCTTGATCGCCTTCTGCTCGCGCGGGGTGAAGGCGCGCAGCGCGTGCTGGATGCGGTTGCCGAGCTGCCCGGCGACATCCTCGGGAATGTCGATCGGGTTCTGCGTCACGAAATAGACGCCGACGCCCTTTGACCGGATCAGGCGGACGACCTGTTCGACCTTGTCGAGCAGCGCCTTGGGTGCCTCTTCGAACAGCAGATGCGCTTCGTCGAAGAAGAAGACGAGCTTGGGCTTGTCGGGGTCGCCCACTTCGGGGAGCGATTCGAACAGTTCTGACAGCAGCCACAGCAGGAAAGTGGCGTAGAGCCGGGGCGATGCCATCAATTTGTCGGCGGCGAGAATGTTGACCACGCCATGGCCATTGTCGTCGGTCTTGATGAAATCCTGAATCGACAGCGCCGGTTCGCCGAAGAAATGCTCGCCACCCTGGCTGCGCAGCTGGAGCAGCTGGCGCTGGATCGCCCCGACGCTGGTCTTGGCGACATTGCCGTAGCGCGCGCTCAGCTCATCGGCGCGTTCGCTGCATGCGGCCAGCATCGCTTGAAGATCGTCGAGGTCGAGCAGCAGCAAGCCGTCATCGTCCGCGACCTGAAAGGCGATGGCGAGCACGCCTTCCTGCGTATCGTTGAGGCCGAGCAACCGCGCGAGCAGCAGCGGCCCCATTTCCGACACGGTGGTGCGCACCGGATGGCCCTGCTCCGCGAACAGGTCCCAGAACTGCACCGGGGCGGCGGCATAGGACCAGTCACTCTCGCCAATTTCGGCGGCGCGCTTGCTGAAGATCTCGTGGGTCTTGGCGACCGGCGAGCCGGGCATGGCCATGCCCGACAGGTCGCCCTTCACATCGGCCGCGAAGACCGGAACGCCTGCGCGACTGAAACTTTCGGCAAGGCCCTGTAGCGTCACGGTCTTGCCGGTGCCGGTGGCACCAGCGATCAGGCCGTGGCGATTGGCCCGTTTGAGAACGAGCGCCTGTCGCTCTCCCCCGCCAAGGCCAATGAACAGATCGACTTCACCCGACATGCCGCGCTCCCGATGGTCAGGAGCGCAGCAATAGGGGGATTATCGCGGCAGGTCAGCCCCTGTCAGCGGGCGAATTCGACCGCCCGATAGGAACCGACGCCACCACGGGCCACGATATACAGCACCACCGATTCGGCACCCGACGCCTTGGCCGCATTGGCCAACCGGGCGAAGTCTGCCGGAGTCTCGATCGGCTGGCGGTTCACCGAGGTGATGACAAGCCCGCGGGTCAGCTGCTTCTGGGCCGCATCGCTTGACGGATCGACGCCGATGATCACCACACCCTTTGTCGCCGGATCGATCCCGATCGTGCGCGCGATCTGAGGCGTCAGCGCGGTGACGCTGATGCCGAGTGAGGCGGGGCCGGCCTGGGTCGCATCGTCGCCACTGGGTGCACCTTCATCCGCATCGGGATCGAACCCGCCGATCTGGTCTTCAGGCGGGCGCTTGCCGACCGTGACCTGCACCGTCACCGGCTTGCCGTCGCGGATCAGTTCGACCGGAATGCGCGTGCCGGGGCGGACATTGGCGGCGAGATAGGACAGCGTCTGATCGGGGGTCACGTCCTTGCCGTCGAGCTTGACGATGACGTCGCCCTGCTTGATCCCGGCCTTGGCTGCGGCCTCACCCGGTTCGACGCGGCTGATCAGCTCGCCCTTGCCCTTCGGAACGCCGAACGACTTGGCGAGATCGTCGGTCAGCGGCTGGATGCCGACGCCGAGATAGCCGCGCTCGACGCTGGCGCCCTTCATCAGGGTCTCGATGATCGGTTTGGCCTCCGTCATCGGGATGGCGAGGCCGATGCCGATATTGCCGCCGGTCGGCGACAGGATCTGCGAATTGATGCCGATCACATTGCCGTTGAGGTCGAACAGCGGGCCGCCGGAGTTGCCGCTGTTGATCGAGGCATCGGTCTGGATGAAGCGGTCGAGCGGGCCGCCCTGGCCGGTCGCGCGATGCGTCGCGGAGATGATCCCTGCAGTGACCGAACCGCCCAGGCCATAGGGGTTGCCGATCGCGACGACCCAGTCACCGACGCGCGAGCGATCCGAATCGCCCATACGGACGAAGGGAAGATTACTCCCGCCCTCGATCTTCAGCACCGCGAGGTCGGTGGCGGCGTCGCGCCCGATCAGCTTGGCAGTATATTCGCGGCGGTCGGCGAGCATCACGGTGATCGATTCGACCACCGCGCCGCGCTGGCCGGCGCTGATCACATGGTTGTTGGTGACGATGTAGCCATCAGCGGAAATGATGAAGCCCGAGCCGAGCGACTGTGCCTGGCGCGTCACCGGGCGACCGCCCTGCTGTCCGCCGAACAGGTCGCCGAATGGCGTGCCCGCGAACGGGTTCGCTGACTGGACCTGGACCCGTTGCGTGGTCGAGATGTTGACGACGGCGGGCTGGAGCTTTGCGACCATGTCGGCAAAGCTCATCGGCGCGCCGGCGCGCGGTACCGATGCCTGGATCGCGCCGGGTTCATTTTGTGCGGTCTGCGCGCCCGCCGGGTTCTGAAGCACGAGCGCGGCGCTCGCACCGCCGATCAGGAGCGCGGAAGTGATCGCATAGGCATAGCGCACGGGAGAGGTTCCTTTGGTCATCTGGCCCTTGGTGTTGAGGCCCTTGCCGGGCAGCGTGTCGGTCATCGGTGTATTACTCGCCTGAAAGAGCTGAACGGCGATTGAATATGAACGAACCGACAGCCGTTGTGGTCCGGTTCGCCCGTCGCGCCCGACGACCGGGGTTCAGAGCCTAGCGGCCCTGGCCCCGGAATTCGCGCAGATAGTCATTGTCCGGCGACAGAATGATCGACGTCTCGCCCTTTGCGTTGGGGTCAAGGAACGTGTTGCGATAGGACTGCATCGCGCGCCAGAAATCGTAGAATTTCGGATCCTTGTTGAACGCAGCGGCATAGATTTGCGCGGCCCTGGCATCGGCCTCCGCGCGAATGACGGTGGCGTCCTTCTGGCCGTTGGCGCGGATTGTCGTGGCCTCCTGCTGGCGTGCAGTGGCCATGCGGTTGAGTGCCGACTGGAGCGGACTGCCTTCGGGAAGATTTGCCTGCTTGATCCGCACGTCGACGATTTCGACGCCATATTGGCTGGCATAGCGCTGCAGTCCGGCCTGGATATTGTCCATCACCGCCGTCCGCTCAGGGCTGAGCAGCGAGGCAAAGGTGCGCTTGCCGAGTTCGGCGCGCAGGGCCGAACCGAACAGCGGCTGAAGCTGGTCAGCAACGCGGCGTTCGGTTCCGGCGGTCACCACCATGCGCAGCGGATCGATGACGCGGAACCGGGCAAAAGCATCGACTTCGAGCCGCAACTGGTCGGTCGAGAGCACGGGCTGGTTTTCCAGCTCGATGTCGAGCACGCGCTTGTCCACCCACACGACGCGCTGAATGAACGGGATCTTGAGCTTGATGCCGGCGCCAGTGCTGCGCCCGAACTGCTCGCCCGGTTGATATTTGTTGATCGTGCGGACCGGCTGTTCGAGCTGCAGGATCACGGCCTGCTTGGTCTCGTCCACCACGAACACGGTGTTGAGCAATATGAACAGCAGCGCGAGGGCAAGCCCGCCGAACAGGACGGGGCGGTTGGCGATAGCGTTCACTGGGCGCCTCCCTGCTGCTGGGCTTGCTGGGCAGGTTGCGCCTGCTGGACACTTGGCTGCGTGCTCCCGCCGCGCGCCGCCGGGAGCGGAAGATAGGGGGTCACGCCGCGCGTTTCGACGATCGTCTTGTTCGACTTCGCCAGCACCGCTTCCATGGTTTCGTAATAGAGGCGGCGGCGGGTGACTTCCGGGGCGAGCTTGTACTGTTCATAGATCTTGTCGAATTGCGCCGCCTCACCCTGTGCCAGCGCCGTGACCTGCTGGGCATGTGCGCGCGCCTGGTTGCGGGCGGCTTCGGCCTCTTGCTGGGCTGCGGTCACCTGTTTGAATGCTTCATCCACTGCGGCTGGAGCGGAGGCGTTCTTGATCGATACGCCGCGAACGCGCACGCCCGAATTATATTCGTCCAGAATCGTCTGCATCGCCTGCTGCACCCGCGCCTCGATCACGGTACGGCCCGGGCCGATCGCTTCGTTGAGGGTCACCCCGGCAACAGCGGCGCGCATTGCGCTTTCCGCCGTGGCGCGCACGGTTGTGGTCGGTTCGGCGATCTGGAAGACGAAATCTTCCGGATTGGCGATGTCCCAGCGGACCGCATAGGCCAGATCGACGATGTTCTGATCCTGGGTCAGCATCAGATTCTCGCCATTGCCCTGCGGGAAATCCTCGTTGGTGATCTTCTGGACGTTAACCTTCTCCACCGTCGCGATCGGCGCGGGCATGGTCATGCCGATGCCCGGCTCCATCGTATAGGCATAGCGGCCGAGCAGCTTCACCACACCGCGTTGTTCGGGGGTGATGACATGGACGCTGGTGAAGGCGATCCAGGCGAGCAGGAGCAGGCCCGTCGCGATCAGCACGATCCGGGGGCTGGGCATGCCGGTGGGGAGGCCACCACGGCCACCACCGCCGCCGCTTCCGCCGCCACCGCCCTTGCGCGCGCGCTTCAGGAAATCGTCGAGGCTGCTGACATTGGATTTGCCGCCGCGCTTGCCCTCGGGCGGAAACGCCCAGGGGTTGCGCGGGCCGCCGCCATTGCCGCCGTCCGCGCCGCCCTTGTCGTCGCTTCCGCTCCCGCCACCCCAGGGGCCCTTGTTCTCATTCCACAGCACGCCGCCCATTCCGGCAACGCGCGCGATCCAACCGTTCAGTCTCGCCATATCAGCCTTTATAGGGACCGCGCGGCGGATTTACAGTGGCACCGATCGAAAGCCGAACTATGTCGCGCGGCATGACCGATCAGACCGAGCTTCAAGCCATTCTTGCCCCCATCGCCGCCGGGCGCGCTACCGTGCGCGTGGAGGGCGGGCGTGCCAGCATCATCCTCGACGTCACCGGCTTGCCCGAAGCGGCGCAGGATGCGCTGGAGGCCGATCTGCGCGCTGCGGCGAGCGTACCGGGAATCGAAGCAGTGCGAATCGCCCGGACGGCGCAGCGCGTTACGCGCCGCCTGATCGCGGTGGCGAGCGGCAAGGGCGGGGTGGGCAAGTCCACCGTCTCCGCCAACCTCGCCATCGCGCTGGCGCGGGCGGGGCGGAAAGTGGGGCTGGTCGATGCGGATATCTATGGTCCGTCGCAGCCCAAGCTGATGGGGGTCGAGGGGCGCAAGCCCGTGGCGCATGACAAGAAGCTGGTTCCACTCGCCACAGCCTATGGCGTGCCGCTGCTGTCGATGGGCGGGCTGGTCGAGGAGGGGCAGGCGATTGCGTGGCGCGGGCCGATGGCGGCGGGGGCGCTGACCCAGCTGGTGGATGCGAACTGGGGTGCGGCGGATACTTTGGTGCTCGACCTGCCCCCAGGCACTGGCGATGTGCAGCTGACAATGATCCAGAAGCACCGCCCGGCCGGCGCGGTGATCGTGTCGACGCCGCAGGATCTGGCGCTGATCGATGCGACGCGGGCGATCGACCTGTTCGCCAAGGCGGGGATTCCGGTGATCGGGATCGTCGAGAATATGGCCGGCTATGCCTGCCCGCATTGCGGCGAGGTGTCGGACCCGTTCGGGCGCGGCGGCGCGGAGGCTGCGGCGGAGCGGCTGGGCGTGCCGTTCCTCGGGCGCATTCCGCTCGACATCGCGATTCGCACGGCGTCGGATGCGGGTACGCCGCCGGCTGCGGGGAACGGGGTCGAGGGTGCGGCGTTTGCTGAGGTGGCCGGGAAGCTGTTTGCCTGGCTGGAAACCCAGAAAGGCTGAGCCATGCCGCTGTCCGATGATGCCGATATCAAGGCGCTGCTCGAAGGGGCGCGGACCATTGCGCTGGTCGGGGCGAGCGACCGACCGGATCGCCCGAGCTATCGGGTGATGGCGATGCTGCAGGAGCATGGCTATCGCGTCATCCCGGTCAATCCGCAGATCACCGGCGCGCATATCCACGGCGAGTTCGTGTTCCGCGAGCTGGCCCAGATCGGTGAGCCGATCGACATTGTCGACATTTTCCGCCGACCGCTGGCCGCTGGCGAGGCGGTGGATGAGGCGATTGCGGTCGGCGCCAAGGCGGTCTGGATGCAGCTTGGCGTCATCAACGAAGACGCCGCTGCGCGGGCCGAGGCGGCGGGGCTGACTGTAGTGATGGACCGCTGCCCTGCGATCGAAATTCCCCGGCTAGGCGTCGCCAATATCGCGCAGGGAGGCGGCTAGCCGGTCGACATCGCGTTGGTCGTGGTAAAGGCCGAAGCCGATCCGCAGCATATCGCCGCGCACATCGGTGATGATGTCCTGATCCATCAGTGCCGCTTTCCATGCCGGCGCGCGCGGTGAACGCAGCGCGAGGAAGCGGGCGCTCGGGTCGCTGCCGGGGTTGAGCAACTCGGCGTCGGCGAGTGGGGTCCCGGCCAGGCTGGCGAGGAACTGTTCGCGCAGCGGTGCGATATGCGCGTTGATCGCGGCGGTGGTCAGCCCCTCTTCGGCGAGCATGTCGCGGACGGCGACGAAGCGGTAGATACCGCTGGGGTCGAAGGTCGATCCCATGAAGCGCATCGCATCGGCGGCATAGCCGATTTGCCCCGGCGGCGGGGCTTCGAGATCGGCGAACTCGGCATACCAGCCGGTAATCTCCGGGCGCGGGCCAAAGCCGGGCGGGCAGTGGAGAAAGGCGACGCCTTCGCCCGCCATGGCGTATTTGTAGCCGCCAGCGGTGTAGAAGATGCGGTTGGCGTCCGCCGACAGGTCGGTCTCCATCGCCATGAAGCCGTGATAGCCATCGACCACCACCCATGGCCCATCGGGATTGGCGAGCGTCGCAAGGTTGGCGATGACGCCGAACACTGTGCCGGTTTCGAACATCACCTGGCTGACGAAGATCAGCGCGTGGTTCCCGTCACGCGCCGCGGCGAGGAAGCGGGCGTCGAAATCGGCACCCCGCGCCACCGTGTCGAGCGTGATGCGGCCGCTTTCGATCCAGCGCTGGGCCTGGCGGCGGAAGCTGTGGAATTCGCCGTCGCTGGAGAGGATACGGAGCGGGCGTTCGCTGCGGGCGGAGACGATGCGCAGGATCAGGTCGTGGGTGTTGCCGGCGAACACCACCGATCCCGGGTCGGGCAGGCCGAGTTCGGCGGCGACATGCGCCTGGGCGGCGGGCCAGATCTCGCCCATTACCCGGTCCCATTTGCGATCGGCGAAGCGGGCGGCGTCCTGCCATGCTGCCTGATGGCCGATAAACGAGGCGTCGGGCCAGAGATGGTGGCTGTGCGCGGCGAAGTGCAGGCGGTCGGGGGCGGCGGCGATCGAGCGCTGAAAGAGGTGTTTGTAGCTGGTCATTTTCTTGCCTTTGCAAGGGCGGCACCGGCCCGCTCCCCCACCCGGCCACCCATATCATGCTACCGCTGGGTGGCCGGGTGGGGGAGCGGGCCGGTGCCGAAACACATCAAAGAAGCGTCCGCAGCGACCAGAGTTCGGGGAAGGCGCGCTTGGTGAGCGTGGACTGGAGGTAGGACGCGCCGGGGGTGCCGCCGGTGCCCGGCTTCATGCCGATCACACGGGTGACGGTCAGCACATGCTTGTGCCGCCAGGTGGCGAGCGCGTCGTCGATATCGACCAGCTTTTCGGCGAGCTGGTACAGCTCCCAATATGTTCCCGGCTCGCGATAGACCTTGGCCCATGCGGCCTCGACCTGTGGGTCGGCCTCATAAGGCGTGGCCCAGTCGCGGTTCAGCGCGGTTTCGGGCAGGTCGAACCCGGCGCGGGCGAGTGCGACATTGGCTTCGTCCCACAGGCTGGGCGCAGCGCCGTAGCGCTCGGTCAGCGGCCCCGGTACGCCGCCGCCGCGCAGTCCCAGCATGGTTTCGACCGCGCGGAACTGGTCCGACTGGAAGCCGCTGCTCGTCCCCAGCACGCCGCGAAAGCGGGTATAATCGCTTGGCGTCATCGTCGTCAGGATTTCCCAGGACAGCGTCATCACCGCCTGAATCCGGCTGACCCGCGCCAGGCCCTTATACGCCTCGACCAGTCGATCTTCGCGGACGAGATCGAGTGCGACCTCAAGCTCGGCGATCATCTGCTTGAGCCAGAGCTCCTTGGTCTGGTGAATGACGATGAACAGCAGTTCGTCATGCTCGTCCGAAATCGGATGCTGCGCGCTCAGCAACTGATCGAGCGCGAGGTAGCGCCCATAGGTCATCGGGTCGGTCATGCGGGTCGCGCTCGGACGAAACTGACAGATATTGCGTGTGTACGCGCGGTGTCAGCCGGGGCGGGGGGCGGGGTTGGTCGCATGCGATACGGGTTAGCGCATCGCATGCCCTGTAGGAAATGACTTTCGCCATCGCTGTGTCGGCACGGATTGCCGCACCATCCTCCCCTGTAAGGGGAGGTGGCAGCACGAAGTGCTGACGGAGGGGGCGCCCGTCGAGACGTCCTGCGCGTTTGCCACGGGGACACCCCTCCACCACCGCTTCGCGGCGGTCCTCCTCCCCTTGCAGGGGAGGATTTATTGGGTTCAGTCGCGCAGCAGTTCGTTGATGCCGGTCTTGCTGCGGGTCTGGGCGTCGACGGTCTTGACGATCACGGCGCAGTAGAGGCCCGGCTTGCCATCCTCGGCGGGGAGGGTGCCGGGGACGACGACGGCATAGGGGGGGACTTCGCCGCGATAGATGTGGCCGGTGGCGCGGTCGACGATCTTGGTGCTGGCACCCAGATAGACGCCCATCGACAGCACCGCGCCCTCACCGACGCGGACGCCCTCGGCCACTTCGGAACGCGCACCGATGAACGCGCCGTCGCCGATGATGACCGGATCGGCCTGAAGCGGTTCGAGCACGCCGCCGATGCCGACGCCGCCCGAGAGGTGCACGTTCTTGCCGATCTGCGCGCAGCTGCCGACGGTCGCCCAGGTGTCGACCATCGTGCCTTCACCGACGAACGCGCCGATGTTCACGAAGCTGGGCATCAGCACGACGTTGCGGCCGATATGCGCGCCGTGGCGCACCACGCTGCCCGGCACCTGACGGAAGCCTGCCTGGCGGAAGGCGGCATCGTCCCAGCCGGCGGTCTTGAGCGGGACCTTGTCAAAGCCCCAATCGCCCGTAGCGCTGCCCATCACGGCATTGTCGTTGAGGCGGAAGGAGAGAAGGACGGCCTTTTTGAGCCATTGGTTAACCTGCCAGCCGCTTGTCGTCGGCTCGGCGACGCGCGCCGCGCCGCTGTCGAGCAGGTTCAGCGCTTCCACTACTGCATCACGTACCGCACCGGTCGTGGCGGTCGAGATGTTGGTGCGGTCTTCCCAGGCGGCGTCGATGATGGTGGCGAGGTCAGTCATAAGTGCTCCTGAATGGTTTCGAGCCAGTTACAGATGTCGTGGGTGATATGGTCGATGAAGCTGCGGTCGGCGTCCGGAGCCTGTTCCGAGCCGTTGTCCAGCCAGACGGTGGTCATGCCGATCGCCTTGGCCGGGGCGAGGTTGCGGGCCATGTCTTCGACGAACAAGGCGCGCTTCGGGTCGATGCGATACGCTTCGCACACGCTGGCATAGGCGTGCGGGTGCGGCTTGGGATGATAGCTGCTGGCGTGGACGTCGTGAATCGCCTCGAAATGCTCGCGGATGCCGAGCCGGTCGAGAACCTTTTCGGCATAGGGCGCGTCGGCATTGGTGAAAACGAGCTTGCGGCCCGGCAGCTTTGCGATCGCGGCGGCGAGTGGGGCGTTATGCTCCAGCACGTCCATCTCGATATCGTGAACGTCCGCAAGATAGTGATAGGGATCGACACCATGATCCGCCATCAGCCCGGCAAGTGTGGTGCCGTGGCTGATGAAATAGCGCTTCTGGACCCGGTGCGCCGCGTCCGGATCGAGGTTGAGCAGCCGCGCGACATAGGCACCGATGCGCTGATTCATCTGCACGAACAGGTCAGTGTTGCCCGGATAGAGCGTGTTGTCGAGGTCGAACAACCAGGCATCGATATGGGCGAGGTCGGGGCGCATGGCGGCGCGTTTAGGGGGGATGGTGGCGAAGGGGAAGGATAGGAATGATTGGTCGGCCCCAATCCGCTGGTACGGGGTGGCGGGGCGTCGAAGGCTTCAGTGTATCGCCGCACCCCCGTACAACGCCTCAAGCCAGCCCGGACAGGTCGCTGGCAGCGACCTCCCCTTGACGGTTGAGGGTCATTGCGGGCTGTCGGCCCCGTCCTTCATCGCCGCCAGCACGCGCTTGACTTCCTGACTGCGCCCGCGTGGGAGGATCAGTACATCGTCGCCATCGACCACCACGATCAGGTCGGACACCCCCACCATCGCGACCTTTTTGCCCGCACCCGCGCGGACCAGGCAATTGGCGGCTTCGATGACGATCACATCGCCGCCGCACGCATTGTTGCTGGCGTCGTGTGCGCTGATCGCATGCAGCGCGTCCCAGCTGCCGACGTCCGACCAGCCCATCCGCACCGGCACGACCGCGACCTTCGACGCCTTTTCCATTACCGCATAGTCAATCGAATCCGACGGCGAGCGTGCAAACTCGGCGGCATCGGGCAGGATGCGATTGCCTTCCCGCACCGCCCGCTCCATCGCCTTGCGCGCAGCGGCCAGCATTTCCGGCGCGAACTCTGCCAGCGCGTCGATGAACACATCGGCGCGAAACAGGAAGATGCCGCCGTTCCACACATGGTCGCCGCTCGCGACCATCGCTTCCGCCACAGCCCGTTCGGGCTTTTCGACAAAGCGTGCGACACGGTGGATGCCTGGCCCGATCGCTTCACCCACGCGGATATAGCCATAGCCGGTTTCGGGGTGGTCCGGGCTGATCCCGAATGTCGCCATCCATCCGTCGCGTACGGCAGGCAGCGCGGCGTCAATCGCGGCGTGAAAGGCCGGGACATCGGCGATGACATGATCGGACGGCATCACCAGCAACGGGGCGGATCCGCCGACCGCCAATGCGGCAAGCGCAATGGCCGGCGCGGTGTTGCGCCCGGCCGGTTCCAGAATCATCGCGCGAATCCGCCCGATGGCGTCCAGCTGCTGTTCGATCATGTCGGCATGCTGGGCGTTGGCAACGACGATCGGCATGCCGAAACCCGCCTCCTGCGGGGTGCGCAGTGCGGTCAGTTGCAGCATCGTTTCATCGGCGGTCAGCGCCAGCATCTGTTTGGGGCGTTCCGGGCGGGACATCGGCCATAGCCGGGTGCCGGCTCCACCGGACAGGATCACGGGGACGATCGCTTCATTGTCGCTCATTGACTGCCCTTCACAACCCCCGGCTCATGAACCCCATAGGCGGCGTAAGCCCCACTCCCAAACACATATCTGACGGCGGGTTTCCGCCGTTCAACATTTCTTCGTCAATTTCGCCGACACCAAGGGTCGGTGTCGGTTTTGTTTACACTCGCGCGCTAGGGTTCGGCCGTCATGATCCGCCTGTTCAAACATTATATACCGAATGCAGTGCTGTTGCTGGCGCTGTTCGACCTCATGCTGCTGTTCGCTGCGGCCGAATTCGGCTGGCTCTATCGCGCGCATCAGATCGGGATGGAGGTCGAACCGATCGTAACCCGCATTCCACAGATGCTCAGCTTCGTCGCCAGTCTCGAACTGGCGATGATCGCGGTCGGGGTCTATGGTGCCGACGCGCTGCAGTCGAACCGCGTCGCCACTGCACGGCTGCTCGTCGCGGTGTCACTCGGCACGATCTTCCTGTCGGTGATCTTCTTTCTGGTGCCGTCCCTTACATTCTGGCGATCGAACCTGCTCTATGCGATGCTGGCGGCGTTCGTCGCGCTGTTTGTCCTCCGCATTCTCCTTGGCAAGACCTTGGGCAGCCAGGTGTTCAAGCGCCGCGTTGTGGTTCTGGGCGCCGGTCCGCGCGCCGAACGGCTGAAGGTCCTGTCCAAAAAGCCCGGATCGGGTTTTGTCGTCGTCGGCTATGTGTCGATGAGCGAGGCGAATCGCGTGATCCCGGAGGCGATTGCGCGCGACGCGATCTACAACCTCGCCGACCATGTCGTGCTGCTCAACGCAAGCGAGGTGGTTCTGGCGCTTGAAGAACGCCGCAACGCGCTGCCGCTCAAGGATCTGTTGCGGATCAAGACCACCGGGGTCCATGTCAACGAAATCTCGACCTTTCTCGAACGCGAAACGGGCCGCGTCGATCTGCAATCGGTCAACCCCAGCTGGCTGATCTTCTCCGACGGGTTTTCGTCGGGGCGGATGCTGTCGAGCATGTTCAAGCGCCTGTTCGACATCACTGCCAGCGTGATCCTGCTCGCGTTCACGCTTCCGCTGATTGTGCTCGGCGCGATCGCGGTCAAGCTGGAGAGCAAGGGGCCCGCATTCTACCGCCAGCGCCGTGTCGGCCTCTATGGACAGGGCTTCGACATCATCAAATTGCGCTCAATGCGGCAGGATGCCGAGGTTGCGGGCAAGGCTGTCTGGGCCGAAAAGGACGATCCGCGCATCACCCGCGTCGGCCGCTTCATCCGCAAGGTGCGGATCGACGAACTGCCGCAATGCTGGAGCGTGCTGAAGGGCGAGATGAGCTTTGTCGGCCCGCGCCCGGAACGCCCCCAGTTCGTCGAGGATCTGGAACAGCAGCTTCCCTATTATGCCGAGCGCCACATGGTGAAGCCCGGCATCACCGGCTGGGCGCAGATCAACTATCCCTATGGCGCATCGATCGAGGACAGCCGGCAGAAGCTGGAATATGACCTCTATTACGCGAAGAACTACTCGCCCTTCCTCGACCTGCTGATCCTGCTTCAGACGTTGCGCGTCGTGCTGTTCCCGGAGGGCGCGCGTTGATGTCTGGCGTGGCCATGTCGTGGCGCCGCGCACCTGAAACGGCTCCATGCTCGCGACTCTGATCCTCTGGGGACACGCGCTCGCGGCCCTTTTGTTCGGCGCCACCGGGTTGTGGGCGCTGCGCAGCGATGCGACGACGATGCCGCGCGTCCCGCTGGTGGCGGCACTGGCGGCAACCGCGTTGTGGGCGCTGGCGGTGGCAGGAATCGGCGAAAACGATCTTGTCACCCAGGTCGCTGGCGCAGCCCGCAATCTTGCCTGGTTCGCGTTCATGGTCGCGCTGTACCGTGGCGTCGCGATCGAGCGGCCGCCTGCTGCAATGGGCACGGTATTCGGGGTTGTTGCGGTTGTTATCCTGATGGCGGCGACCCTGGATATCTTCATCAATAGCGCCCGCGATCCGTCCCGCCCGATGCTTGATGCGGCGCTGCTGCTCAAGATGCTGGCGACCGTCGCGGCACTGCTGCTGGTTCAGGGGCTGCGCAGTACGTTCGTCCCGCGCAAGGCCAATTCGGCGCGTCCGGTCATTCTGGCGCTCGGTGCAATGTGGCTGGTCGATATCAACCTGCTCGCTGTCGCCTGGCTGGTCGAGCGCTGGCCGCTGCAGCTGATCGCGGTGCGCGGCCTGGCGATGGTGCTGATCGCGATGGCAATCGCTGCCGGGTTGCAGCAGCGTGGAGACCGGCCCGTTCAGATGTCGCGTACGGTAATCTATCAGGCCCTCTCGCTGATCGCGATCGGCGTGTACGTGGCGCTGCTCGCCGCCGCCACCAGCGCACTTGCCGCGATTGGCGGCCCCAATGCGCGGTTGCTTCAGACGGCATTCGTGTTCGGATCGACCGCCACGATCCTGACCCTTGTTTCCAGTTCATGGTTGCGCGCGTGGATCAAGGTGAAGCTGGCAAAGCACTTCTTTCGCCATCGCTATGACTATCGCGCCGAATGGATGCGGTTCACCGAAACGCTGGGCGAGCCTGATGGGGCCGCCACGCTGGACGAGCGCATCGTCAAGGCACTGGCCGACCTCACCGATTCGCCTGCCGGCGTATTGCTGTTGCCGCAGGGTGACAGCTTCTGTGTCGGTGCGGGATGGAATGTCGCACGCGCCGAATTGCCAGCCGCTTATGGCGAGAGCTGGCAGCGCGACCGTGTCGATCCTGCACTGGTCATCGAACTCGATACCGGTGCGGGCGCCGATGCGGTGCCGCCGTCGATCCGCGCATGGGACCAGGCCTGGGTAGTCGTGCCACTGCCGCACCAGCAAAAGCTCGCCGGCGCGATCGTGCTCGCCCGCCCGCCGGTTCCGCGTGCGCTGGACTGGGAGGATTATGACCTGCTCAGGGCCGCAGGCCGTCAGGTTGCGAGCCATATTGCGGAGGAACGTGCCCAGGAAGCACTGGCCGAGTCCGAGCGGTTCGACGAATTCAACCGGCGTTTCGCCTTCATCATGCACGACATCAAGAATCTGGTGAGTCAGCTGACCCTGGTCGCGCGCAATGCCGAACGCCATGCCGATAATCCCGAATTCCGCGCCGACATGATCGCGACGCTGCAGGATTCGGCCGGCCGGATGAACGACCTGCTTGCGCGTCTGTCCCAGCATCACCGCGCCCGCAACGAACCACCCGTTGCAATGCCGCTGACCCCGTTGTTGCGCCGGATCGCGCGCAGTCGCGAAGCGACCCATCCGATCGAGGTGGTGAGCAAGGGGGACCCGATTGCCATCGCCGATCCAGCACGGCTCGAAACCCTGCTCGGCCACCTTGTCCAGAATGCGATTGATGCGAGCGCGCCGGAAGCGCGCGTGACGCTGGCGATTGTCGAGCTTGGCAATGCGGTCGCGATCGACGTGATCGATCGTGGTTGCGGCATGTCGCCGGCCTTTGTTCGCGAAAAACTGTTCCGCCCCTTCGTCTCGTCCAAATCCGGCGGCTTCGGCATCGGCGCGTTCGAGGCGCGCAAATTGGCCGAGGAAATGGGCGGGCAGCTCGATGTATCCAGCGCGGAGGGGCGGGGCAGCCGCTTTCGCGTTACCCTGCGTGCGCCGCACGCAGATGCCAATGCGTTTGGAAACGCCGCATGACCGACAAATCCTTCCCCCTTCCGAAGCTGCTCGTCGTTGAGGACGATCCGGGTCTGCAGCGTCAGTTGCGCTGGGCCTATGAGGGTTATCAGATTCTGTCTGCCGGAGACCGTGACAGCGCCATCGCGTTGCTCCGTGCCGAGGAGCCGGCGGTAGTTACGCTCGACCTTGGCCTGCCGCCCGATCCCGACGGGACGAGTGAGGGGTTCGCGGTACTTGAAGCGATACTGGCGCTGAAACCCGACACCCGGGTGATCGTCGCCTCCGGCCATGGCGCGCATGAATCGATGCTGCGCGCCATCGCGATGGGGGCGTGGGACTTTTATCAAAAGCCGATCGACATCGACGCGCTTGGCCTGATCGTCGCGCGCGCCTTTCATGTCCATGCGCTCGAAGCCGAAAACCGCCGCCTTGCCGCGCGCGCCGAAAGCGGCAATGCGCTGGGCGGCATCATCACCGGCGCGCCGGAGATGCTCAAGGTCACCCGCACGATCGAGCGCGTCGCCCCCGCCGATGTGTCGGTCATGCTGCTCGGCGCGAGCGGCACCGGCAAGGAACTGCTTGCGCGCGGTCTGCACGAAGCGAGCGGGCGCAAGGGCGCGTTTGTCGCGATCAACTGCGCCGCGATCCCCGAAACCCTGCTCGAATCCGAACTGTTCGGCCATGAAAAGGGCGCGTTCACCGGCGCGGTCAAGACGACCGAGGGCAAGATTGAACAGGCACAGGGCGGCACCCTGTTCCTCGATGAGATCGGCGACGTGCCGCTCCCGCTGCAGGTCAAATTGCTCCGCTTCCTGCAGGAGCGCGTGATCGAGCGGATCGGCGGGCGCAAGCCGATCCCCGTCGACACCCGCGTCGTCTGTGCAACGCATCAGGACATCGACGCGATGGTCGCGG
>CAYMUJ010000016.1:0-13902 GCA_964393565.1 uncultured Stakelama sp.
TTTCCTGCGGCTCGATATTCCCCTGCGCCTGCAGGAACGCCATCAGGCGCGGCTGGGACCAGCTGTTGGCGTCGACGCGGGCGTGGCAGCCGGTGGGCAGAACGCGCGGGATATTCTCCAGCAAGCCGCCGCCGGTGATGTGCGCGAGGCCGTGGATGCGGCCCTTGCGCAGCTGGGGCAGCAGGCTGCGGACATAGATGCGGGTCGGTGCCATCAGCGCGTCGAGCAGGATCACGTCGGGATCGAACAGCGCGGGGCGGTTGAGCTTCCACCCCTTGTCCGCGGCAAGACGGCGGACCAGCGAATAGCCGTTGGAATGGACGCCGGTCGAGGCGAGGCCGAGGATGACGTCGCCGGGCGCGATCGTCTTGCCGTCGAGCAGCTGGTCGCGCTCCACCGCACCGACGCAGAAACCGGCAAGGTCATAGTCGCCATCGGCGTACATGCCCGGCATTTCTGCGGTCTCGCCCCCGATCAGCGCACAGCCGGCCTGTTTGCAGCCCTCGGCAATGCCCGCGATCACGCGCTCGGCGACGCCGTTCACCAGCTTTCCGGTCGCGAAATAGTCGAGGAAGAACAGCGGCTCGGCGCCCTGAACGATCAGATCGTTGGCGCACATCGCGACCAGGTCGATACCGACGCCGTCGTGCGAATCATGATCGATCGCCAGCTTGAGCTTGGTTCCGACGCCGTCATTCGCCGCGACCAGCAGCGGATCGGTGAACCCGGCCGCCTTAAGGTCGAACAGGCCGCCGAACCCGCCAAGATCGGCGTCGGCGCCCGGTCGGCGCGTGGAACGGGCGAGCGGGGCGATGGCACGGACCAGTGCATTACCGGCGTCGATCGAAACGCCCGCCTGGGCGTAGGTATAGGACTCGGGATCGGTCATGAGAGGCGCCTAGCCACATCGCGCTTGGATTTCCACGCCCTCTTCGCCAAAAGGGCGCGGAATGTCTGTCCGTGCTTCCCCTGCCATCGCCGCGATCGGCATTGCCGCCCTGCTTGTGTCGGCCGGTTTTGCCGTCGCGCAGTCCGAACCGGCCGGTGTAAAGCCTGACCAAAGCCACGACGCGGGCGACAGTTCGGGCAGTTTCGAGGTCAGCGGCGTCGATGTCGATGTGCGTGGGAAGAACGCGGAGACGGCACGGCTGGGCGGTTGGCGGCTGGCGCAGCGCAGGGGCTGGTCGATGCTGGCGCAACAGTTGACCGGATCGCCCTCCACCTTGTCCGATTCGGCGCTGGACGGGCTGGTCACCGGCATTGTCGTCGAGAAGGAGCAGATCGGTCCGAACCGCTATGTCGCGCGTCTGGGGGTGTTGTTCGATCGCAATCGCGCGGCATCGATACTGGGCGTTGGCGGCACGCTGATGCGGTCGCCGCCGATGCTGCTTGTCCCGGTCCAGGTGTCGGGCGGGGCACATCGCGTGTTCGAAGGCGGGAGTGCCTTTGCCGATGGCTGGACGCGGTTCCGCACCGGCAATAGCAGCATCGATTATGTCCGCCCCAACGGCTCCGGTCCCGACCGGCTGCTGATGAATGCGGGGCAGGTGGCCCGACGCGGGCGTGGTTGGTGGCGGTCGATCCTCGACCAATATGGCGCGACCGATATCCTCATCCCGACCGTGGAGCTGCGGCGCAGCTATCCCGGCGGGCCGATCACCGGGATTTTCACTGCCGGGCATGGGCCGGACAACCGCCAGCTGGCGCAGTTCGTGCTGCGCGTGAACGACGGCAATGCACTTCCGGCGCTGATCGATGCGGGGATCGCGCGGATCGACAAGGCGTATCAGGACGCGCTGCGCGCGGGCGTTCTCAAGCCCGACCGGCTGCTCGTCACCGAGCCGCCGCGTCCCGAGGCCCCGGTCGAGGAACCCGGCGAAGAGCAGCTGATCGACACCGGCGAAAGCCCGGCGGTGACGGGCGGCGCGGTCATCACGATCCAGTTCGATACGCCGACCGTCGGCGCGCTGACCGGTGCGGAGGCGGCGCTGCGCGTTGTGCCGGGCGTCAGTTCGGCAATCACCACCAGCACGGCGCTGGGCGGCGTGTCACTGATGCGCGTGACCTATGACGGGGGCCAGGCATCGCTGCGCGCGGCGCTGGAGGCGCGCGGCTGGCAGGTGCAGGAGGGTGCGGGCGTAATGCGAATCCGCCGGGGGGGCGGCGCGGCCATCCAGCCGGGCACGCAAGGAACCGAAGCGGGGAACAGCAGCAACGAATGAGCCAGCTATCCCTGCCGCTCGCCCGACCACCCGGCGCGCGCGAGGACAGGTTCCTGATCGGCGAGTCGAACGCGCAGGCAGTGCAACTGCTCGAACGCTGGGCGACCTGGCCGGTCATGACCGGGATCATCACGGGACCGCGCAAATCGGGGCGAAGCCTGCTGGCGCGGACCATGGTCGCGCGTAGCGGCGGCACGATGTTCGACGATGCCGATCGCGCGGACGAGGTGGCCCTGTTCCACGCCTGGAACAGGGCGCAGGCGGAACAGAAGCCGTTGTTTCTGGTCGCCGAGCGCGCGCCGCCGGGTTGGGCGGTGCGGCTGCCCGATCTGCGATCGCGGCTGGGGGCGAGCGTCATTGCCGAAATCGGTCCCCCGGACGACACGCTGGCGCATGACCTGCTCACACAATTGATCGATCGTCACGAACTTGTCAGCCAGCCTGATATAGTGACCTGGATCATCCGGCGGATCGAGCGGACGCATCTTGCGATCCTGCGTACCGCCGAAGCGCTGGAGGAAGATGCGAGCCGTCGGGGCAACCGGCGCTTGTCGATTCCGACGGTGCGCGCCACATTGACCGCGGCGGGGCTGTTGCGCGAGCCTGCCGCCTGACCCTGAACCGAGGCCCGATGACCCGCACCAACGCCACTGCCGATCTGTCCCGAACCGAGGGCGCGGAGGCGTCGCCCGAGGCGCGTTACTTCAATCGCGAACTGTCGTGGCTGGGGTTCAACCGGCGGGTGATGGAGGAGGCGCGCAACACCGCGCACCCGCTGCTCGAACGGCTGCGCTTCCTGTCGATCTCTGGCTCCAATCTCGACGAGTTCTTCATGGTCCGCGTCGCTGGCCTCAAGGGCCAGCAGATGCAGGAGGTGGAGGCGCATTCGACCGACGGGCTGACTCCGGCACAGCAATTGGCGGCGATCGTCGCGGATGCCGCCGATCTGGTCGATAGCCAGCAGGCGGTGTGGCAGGACATCCGCACCGAGCTCGCGGCACGCGGGATCGAGGTGCTGGATGGCGACGGGCTGAGCGGCGAAACTGCCGCATGGCTGGAGGAGCATTTCCGGCTCCAGATCTTCCCGATCCTCACCCCCCAGGCGCTCGACCCGTCGCACCCGTTCCCGTTCATCCCGAACAAGGGGCTGAGCGTGATCTTTGACCTGCTCCGCACCAGCGATGGCGAGGCGGTGCGTGAGCTGGTGCTGTTGCCCGCCGCGACCCCGCGCTTCGTGCGCGTGCCGGGAGAGACGGCGCGCTACATCGCGGTCGAGACGTTGGTGAAGTGGTTTGCGCCGGTGCTGTTTCCGGGGTTCGAGATCCGCAAATCGGCGACCTTCCGGGTGCTGCGCGACAGCGATATCGAGCTCGAGGAAGAGGCGGAGGATCTGGTCCTCTACTTCCGCACCGCGATCAAGCGGCGGCGGCGCGGGCGGGTGATCCGGCTTGAGATGGAGGAGGGGATCGACCCCGGGCTTGAGGCCGTACTCAAGGAAGAGCTGGGTGGCAGCGAGGCGTTGCTGACCGAGACCGGCGGGTTCCTCGGCAATGGCGATCTGGCGCTGATCGTCGAAGAGGATCGGCCAGACCTCAAATTCCCGCCTTTCGTCGCGCGCTTCCCCGAGCGAATTCGCGAATATGACGGGGATTGCTTTGCCGCGATCAAGGCGAAGGACATCATCGTCCATCACCCCTATGAATCCTTCGACGTCGTTCTGGCCTTCCTCAAGCAGGCAGCAAGCGATCCGGACGTGGTCGCGATCAAGCAGACGCTCTACCGTGCGGGCAAGCAGTCGGCGGTGATCCAGGCGCTCATCGCGGCGGCGGAGGCGGGCAAGTCGGTGACCGCCGTGGTCGAGATCAAGGCGCGGTTCGACGAGGAACAGAATCTGCTCTGGGCCAGCGCACTCGAACGCGCCGGGGTCCAGGTCATCTATGGCTTTACCAACTGGAAGACCCACGCCAAGGTTTCGATGGTGGTGCGGCGCGAGGGCGACGAATTTCGCACCTACTGCCATTTCGGAACCGGAAATTACCACCCGATCACGGCGCGCATCTACACCGACTTGAGCTTCTTCACCGCCGACCCGCGCGTCGGGCGCGATGCGGCGAAGATCTTCAACTATGTCACCGGCTATGTCGAACCGGAGGGGCTGGAACTGTTGTCGGTGTCGCCGCGCCATTTGCGCGACCGGCTGATCGAATTGACCGATCAGGAGATCGCCAACGCGCTGGCGGGCAAGCCGGCCGCAATCTGGGCGAAGATGAACAGCCTGGTCGATCCGGTGATGATCGAGAAGCTGTATGAGGCGAGCAACGCCGGGGTGGTGATCGACCTGATCATCCGTGGCATTTGCTGCCTGCGCCCGGGCGTTCCGGGCATGTCCGAGCATATCCGGGTCAAGTCGGTCGTCGGGCGTTTCCTGGAGCACAGCCGCATCTGGGCGTTCGGCAATGGCAAGGCGCTGCCCAATGATGGGGCGTTGGTCTATATCTCGTCCGCCGACTGGATGCCGCGCAATTTCGACCGGCGGGTGGAGTTCATGCTCCCGATTATCAACCCGACGGTCCATGATCAGGTACTGGATCAGGTAATGGTCGCGAATCTGATCGATACCGAACAAAGCTGGGAGCTGCAGTCCGATGGCCGTTATGACCGCGACGAGCCTGGGGCCAAGCCGTTCAACCTGCATCGCTATTTCATGACCAACCCGTCGCTGTCGGGGCGCGGTGCGGCGCTGGAATCGAGCGGTGCGGTGCCGAAGCTGTCGCTGCGCCGCTGGCGCGCGGAGCGCGGCGCGTGAGTGTCACCTCGTTGTTGCAGCGCAAGCCGCGCGCGCAGTCTGTGCCGCAGACACAGCGCACGGCGATCATCGACATCGGATCGAACTCGATCCGTCTGGTCGTATATGACGGCGCGGCGCGCCTGCCCGCGATCCTGTTCAACGAAAAGGTGATGGCGGGTCTTGGCCGGTCGCTGGCGGAGACCGGGGCGATTACCGAAGATGCGCTGGTGCTGGCGACCACCGCATTGGCGCGCTTTTCCAGCCTGGCGCGCGAGATGGAGGTCGATTCGCTGCGTACCGTGGCGACGGCGGCGGTGCGCGATGCCAGCAACGGCCAGCGCCTGCTCGATATCGCGCGCTCGCTGGGTCTTCAGGTCGAATTGCTGTCGGGCGAGGCCGAGGCGCTTGCGGCGGGCTATGGCGTGCTGTCGGGGATTCCCGAGGCGGATGGCATTGTCGGAGATCTGGGCGGCGGGTCACTGGAGCTGGTCCGCGTGGTCGCGGGGACGGTGACCGACCGCGTGTCCTTCCCGCTCGGCGTGCTGCGGCTGGAGGCGATCCGGTCGCAGGGCAAGGGGACGCTCGACAAGACCGTCGCCAGGCTGCTCGACGCGGCCGGGTGGACCCGGCGCGGGGAGGGGCTGCCCTTCTATCTGGTCGGCGGGTCGTGGCGCGCGCTGGCGCGGCTCGACATGCACCTGACCGGCTATCCGCTGCCCGTGATCCATGAATATACGATGCCCGCCGCGACCGTCACGCGCCTGCAGCGGACGATCCAGCAAATGGGCAAGAGCCGCATCCGATCCGTGCCGAACCTGTCTTCGGGTCGGGTCGCGACGCTGGAACATGCCGCTGCGCTGCTCGGCGCGCTGATCAAGCATCTGGGCAGCAGCGAAACGGTGGCGTCGGCCTTCGGGCTGCGCGAAGGGCTGCTTTATGGTGAATTGTCGCCGCAGGAGCGGCAGGACGATCCGCTGATCGTCGCGACACGCGATGAGGCGCGGCGGTCGGGCCGTTTCCCCGAGCATGGCGACCTGCTCGATGCATGGATCGCGCCGCTGTTCGGCGACGATGACGATTCGCTGGTGCGGTTGCGCCATGCCGCCTGCCTGCTGGCCGATGTGGGCTGGCGCGCGAATCCCGAGTTTCGGGCTGAGCGCGGGCTGGAGATTGCCCTGCACGGCAACTGGGTCGGGATCGATGCGCGTGGGCGCGCGATGCTGGCGCAGGCGCTGTTTACCTCGCTCGGTGGCGGACTCGAGTCTCCGGCACCGATCGGGCAGCTGGCGTCGCCGGACCTGCTCGAACGCGCGCGGCTCTGGGGGCTGGCGATGCGACTGGGCCAGCGCCTGTCGGGCGGCGTTGCCGGCCCGCTGCGCCGGTCGTCCGTCGCAATTGTCGGAGAGCAGCTCCAGCTCCAGCTGCGCGAGGACGATGCCGCGCTCTACGGCGAAGCGGTGGAGAAGCGCCACCGCGCGCTGGCTGGTGCGCTGGCGCTGACCGCGGCTGTGGAGTTGGGGGGGTAGCCACCCGTTGGCCTTGAGCATGTCGAAAGGCGATTTCCAGCAGCTGTGTGCGTGCGGCCCTTCGACAGGCTCTAACCCGTGACGGGGAGTGCCACCGCGCCGTCGTCGGTACGTTCCAACGGGGAATAGGCCACCACCGTCTCCAGCGTGAGTGCGCCATAGAGGTGCGGGAATTCCGCGCCGCCGCGCGACACCTCCCAGCGGATTGCGTCGCCGAGTGCGTCGAGATCGACCGCCGCGACCCATAAATCGGGCTGGTCGGCGAAATGCTTGTCGACCGTCTCGGTCAGCTGTGCGGCGGTGGAGAGGTGGATATAGCCGTCCTGAAGGTCGATCGGCGCGCCTGCGAACCTGCCCGCTTCAAGATCGGCCATCTGGGGGGCGGTCAGCACCTTGTAGGCGGTGGCAGGGCGATCGGGCATTCGGTGTCCTTCAGTTTCCGGCGAGCGATGCGAGATAGCGCGCGGCATGGTGGGTGTTCAACCGCACCCATAATGGCTTGTGATCCGAAATCTGCCAGGTGCGCCAGTCGTCGGCGTAATAGGTGGCGAGGTCGGTCGCCTTCTTGCCCTCCGTCGTCGCGGCGGCGGCGGCCTGATAATCGGGCAGGTCTTCGGGGCGGAAGATGCTTTCGAAGATTTCGAAGATGCCGGCGTTTCGCGCCGAAGCCGGGCCGCTGTCGATATAGTCGATCACCGCCGGATCGGCGATGAAGGCGATCTGGTCATAATATTTGGTGCGGTCGAGATTGCTGGGTGCGTCGAGCCGTTTGGGTGTCTTGAAGCCATGGGCTTTGAGCGCCTTCATCGTCTCATGCTCGGGATGGACGATGTTGAAGTCGCCGAGCAGGATCGTCGCGCGGCCAGCGTCCTTGGCGATGTCGGCGAGGCTGGCGAGATATTTCGCGACGCGGTCGATTTCCGCGATCCGCTCCTGAAGCTCTGCGCCGCGTTCCGCGCCATAATAGAGGTGGACGGTGCAGATATCGAATTTGAACCAGCCCGACTGGAAGCGCGCCATGAACGGGGTGCGGCGGAACTGCTTGCCCTGAGCGAGCGTGTCGGTGCTGTCGCCGGTGGTGGCGGAGATGAGCATGTCGGCGGGCAGGACGATTTCGCCCGCGATCTTCTGAAACCACACTTTGCGCTTGTCGAAGGCGTAGAGCAGGCGTTCGCCGTTTCCGCCGAGTTTGCGGTGGGTGACGTCGGTGGCGATGAAGTCCCAGTCGGGCCCGAGGATCGCCATGATGTCGTACCATGGGCCAAGCTCGTTCACCTCCTGCACCGCGACGAAATCGAAGCGGGAGATGATTTCGGCGATGTAGAACAGGCTTTCGGGCAGGCGGTTGCCATGGCCCCAGCCTTTGCCCGCCTTGCCCAGATCGCGGATGTTCCAGGTGGCGAGCAGCAGGTTGCGTTCGCTGTCCTTGTCGGGGATGTCGCGGTCGAGCTGCGCGATCAACCGCTGAAGATGCGCGACGACGCGCGGGCGGTCGGCGGCGGGAATGCGGTGCTTGAGCAGGCTATATTGCATGGGACGGCTCCCCCGGATGCGGTACGGGGGAGGTTATAGCATCTGCGTTACAGCTTGGCGGATGAATTGCATCCGCGCTGAACGTCATCCCCGCTTTCGCGGGGATGACGGCGGAGGTGGTTATGCCTCGCTTTCGTCTTCGGTAGCGGGAGCTTCGTCAGTCGCGTCGATGACCTCGACGTCCTCCTCGCTCTCTTCGATCCGCGCCGCGCTGACGACATGTTCGTTCTGCGCGACGTGGAACAGGCGCACGCCGGCCGAGCCGCGACCGATGACGCGCAGCGAGCCGAGCGGCAGGCGGATCATCTTGGCCTGGTCCGTGACGAGCATCAGCTGGTCCGACTGGGTCGCCGGGAAGCTGGCGAGTACCGCGCCGTTGCGCGCGATATTGTCGATATTGGTGATGCCCTGACCGCCGCGACCGGTGCGGCGATATTCATAGGCCGAGGACAGTTTGCCATAGCCATTGGCGCAGACGGTGAGGATGAACTGCTCCGCCGCGCGCAGCTCTTCGAACCGTTCGGGCGACAGGTCGGGCTCGCCTTCCTTCTCCGCCTTCCACGGGGCGAAGCGCAGATAGGCCTCGCGCTCTTCGGCGGTGGTGCCGACGCGGTGGAGGATCGAGAGCGAGATGACCTGATCGTCGCCGAGCAGGCGCATGCCGCGCACGCCGGTCGAGTTGCGGCTCTGGAATTCGCGCACCTCGTCGCCGGCAAAGCGGATCGCCTTGCCCGCGCGGCTGGCGAGCAGGACGTCGTCGCCCTCGTCGAGCAGGGCGACGCCGATCAGGCGGTCATCCTCATCCTCGCCCTCGAACTTCATCGCGATCTTGCCGTTGCTGGGCACGTTGGTGAAGGCGTCCATGCTGTTGCGGCGGACATTGCCCTTGGCGGTCGCGAACATGACGTGGAGCTTGCCCCACTCGCTCTCGTCCTCCGGCAGCGGGAGGACGGTGGAGATGGTTTCGCCGGCGGCCAGCGGCAGCAGATTGATCATCGGGCGCCCGCGCGTGGCGGGGCCGCCTTCGGGCAGCTTCCACACCTTCATGCGGTAGACGCGGCCGAGGGTGGAGAAGAACAGCACCGGGGTGTGGGTCGAGGTCACGAACAGCTCGGTGATCGCGTCCTCGTCCTTGGTCGCCATGCCGGCGCGGCCCTTGCCGCCGCGTGCCTGGGCGCGGAAGGCGTCGAGCGGGGTGCGCTTGATATAGCCCTGCATGGTCACGGTGACGACCATGTCCTCACGCTCGATCAGGTCCTCATCCTCGATCCCGTCGGCGGCGGCGGCGATTTCGGTGCGGCGCGGGGTGGCGTATTGATCGCGGACCGCGACGAGTTCGCCGCGCAGCACTTCATAGAGCTTGGCGCGGTTGGCGAGGATTTCGAGCAGCTCGGCGATCGAGTCGGCGAGTTCCCTGAGCTCGTCGCCAATCTCGTCGCGGCCGAGCGCGGTCAGGCGGTGGAGGCGCAGGTCGAGGATCGCGCGGACCTGAACGTCCGACAGGCGATAGGTGTCGCCGGTCACTTCGGCTTCGACCGCTTCGACGAGGCGGATATAGGGCGCGATCTCGGCGATCGGCCAGTCGCGCATCAGCAGCGATTCGCGCGCCGCGGCGGGGCTGGACGAGCCGCGGATGATGCGGACGACTTCATCGAGATTGGTGACCGCGATGACCAGGCCGAGCAAAATGTGCGCCCGGTCGCGCGCCTTGGCGAGTTCGAACTTCGAGCGGCGGGTGATGACCTGCTCGCGGAAACGAACGAACGCTTCGATAATGTCGCGCAGGTTGAGCAGTTCGGGGCGGCCGCCGCGGATCGCGAGCATGTTGGCCGGAAAGCTCTGCTGCGCCGGGGTGTTGCGCCAGATCTGGTTGAGCACGACTTCGGGCGTTGCGTCGCGCTTGAGGTCGATGACGATGCGGACGCCTTCGCGCGAGCTTTCGTCGCGGATGTCGCTGATCCCCTCGACCCGCTTTTCCTTCGCGGCTTCGGCGATCTTTTCGACCAGCGCGTTCTTGCCCTGCTGGTACGGGATTTCGGTGAGGACGATCGAGCGGCGCTCACCGCGCTGTTCGGTGATGTAGCGGCTGCGCACGATGATCGAGCCGCGGCCCGACTGGTAAGCGCTGCGGCAGCCCGAGCGACCGAGAATCTGCGCGCCGGTCGGGAAGTCCGGACCGGGCACGATCTCCATCAGCTCTTCGATCGTGATCGCGCCATTGTCGATATAGGCAAGGCAGGCGTCGACCACTTCGCCGAGGTTATGCGGCGGGATGTTGGTCGCCATGCCGACCGCGATGCCGCCCGCGCCGTTGACGAGCAAATTGGGGTAACGGGCAGGGAGGACTGTCGGCTCGCTTTCGGAGCCGTCATAATTGTCCTGAAAGTCGACCGTATCCTTGTCGATATCGTCGAGCAGCGACATCGCCACCTTGGCGAGGCGCGCTTCGGTGTAGCGCATCGCGGCGGGCGGATCGGGGTCCATCGAACCGAAATTGCCCTGACCGTCGATCAGCGGCACACGCATCGCCCAGTCCTGGGCCATGCGTGCCATCGCGTCATAGATCGAGCTGTCACCGTGCGGGTGATATTTACCCATCACGTCACCGACGAGGCGAGCAGACTTGCGATAAGCGCGGCCGGGGAGATAGCCGCCCTCCTGCGCCGCGTAGAGGATGCGGCGGTGGACCGGCTTCAGACCGTCGCGGACATCGGGCAGAGCGCGCGCCACGATCACGCTCATCGCGTAATCGAGGTAGCTGGTCTTCATCTCATCGACGATGGAGATGGGAGTGATATCGGAAGGGTCCGCGAGGACGGTCTCGTCGGTCAAGAATCGGTGCTTTCGAAAGGGTTGTTTCAGTGTTGTGACCGCTCTAGCCGCCCGGTGGCTACCTGCCAAGCCCGCGCACCCGTACGCGCACACGCGCGCGCGTGCATGCGTGCGCACGAAGCCGGGGCGAAGCGGTGCGCTTTCATGTTCAAAATCCGTTCAGCGACGGGATGTGACAGGTTGAACCTGCAGACTCCGCCTTGACCGGGCGGGGCGGATTACTAGAGCGGGGGCGTCAACCGCTACGCCAACAAGCGTGAGGAGAGTTCTGGATGAAGTCTGTTTCCAAAGCTGCGCTCGCCGCGGCAGTTCTGCTGGCCGCGCCGCATGCCATGATGTTGCCTGCGGCGGCACAGAAGAAGCAGAAGGAAGAAGCGCCCAAGCTCAAGGTGAGCGAGCCGTTCCGCAAGGTGGCTGCCGAGGTTGAGACTTTGCTGAAGGCCAAGGATTTCCAGGGGGCCAACGTCAAGCTCGGCGCGCTGGAAGCGCTGGCGAAGAATGAGGACGAACTGTTCTTCCTTGCCAATCTGCGTCTGACGACAGCGGCGAATCTGAACGACGATCCGACGACGATCCGCCAGCTCGACACGCTGATCGCGCATCCAAAGACGGATCCGACCCTTTTGGGCCAGTACAACTTCTCTCGCGGCGATTATGCGCTGAAGCAGAAAAAGCCGGCTGAAGCGTTGCCGTTCCTGATCAAGGCGCGTGAACTTGGCTTTGCGCCCAACGGGACCAACATCAACCTGCTGATCGCGCAGACCCAGTTCGAAGCCGGTCAGGTCGATGCGGGCGCCGCGAACATCGATGTTGCGATCAAGGCTGAGGAGGCGGCAGGACGCAAGGCACCGGCGGCGTGGTACCGCTATGCCTCCAACCGTTTGTACCTTGCGGGGAACAAGGCCGCCGCCAGCGCGTGGCTGGTCCGCCAGATGGCGGCGCATCCCGACGCCGATGGCTGGCGCAACATCCTGCTGATCTACATGGAACAGGCAAGCGACAAGGGTGTCGAACTGGACGCCGATCTGCAGCTTGATGTGTTTCGCCTGATGCGCGCGGCCAAGGTGATGGGCGGCGCGAACGACTATTTCCGTTACGCCAATCTTGCCTATCTTCGCGGGCTGCCATGGGAAGCGAAGGCGGTGATCGAGGAAGGCCGGGCCACGGGCAAGGTTCAGGCCGGAGATGCCGAAATCAATAAACTTTATGACCTTGCCACGAAGAGCGAAAAGGCTGAGGGGCCGCTTTCGGCCGAGGAAAAGAATGCGACCGCAGCGGCCAATGGCATCGCCGCCAGGAATCTTGCCGATGCGTATCTGGGCAGCCGTTCCTATGCCAAGGCGGCCGAATTCTATCGGCTCGCGCTGCAGAAGGGCGGTGTCGACGCGGCGCTGGTCAACACCCGGATGGGCATTGCGCAGGCGATGCTGGGGCAGAAGCCTGAGGCCAAAGCGGCATTCGACGCGGTGACGAGCGGGCAGCGCGCCGAAATCGCGCGCTTCTGGACAAGCTGGATCGCTCAGGCGCCTGCGGCCTGAGCGGGTACGAGAGTGAATGGATGGGGCGGCCGCTGTGCCGCCCCTTTTTCGTGCCGGAGCGGGCTGGTGCCGCGATACGGCACAGCGGTATCCCGCCTATTCGACCGGAACGCCTGGGCGCGACTTGGACATGCGGATCGTCAGCGACGTGCGGACATGCGCCACATTGGGAGCGGTCGTCAGGCGGGTCGTCAGGAATTGCTGAAAACTGCTGAGATCGCGGGCGACAATCTTCAGGATGAAGTCGATATCGCCGTTGAGCATGTAGCATTCCCGGATTTCCGGGATTGCTGCAACATGCGCCTCAAAGGCTTCCAGATCGGATTCGGCCTGGCTCTTCAGGCTGACCATGGCGAACACGGTGATGGTGTAGCCAAGCCAGGCCGGATCGAGATCGGCATGATAGCCACGAATCGCGCCTTTTTCTTCCAGCGCGCGGACGCGGCGCAGGCAGGGCGGGGCAGTCAGGCCGACGCGATCGGCCAGTTCGACATTGGTCATGCGTCCATCGTCCTGCAGATGCGCCATGATTTGCCGGTCGATATCGTCAAATGCCATTGATAATTCCCTATGCGCGACAGGAACGGGTCGCACTGTGCGGGTTAGACATAATTAAATTACTGGCAAGCGCAATTGTCCCACAATGCGACGGCGCGGTTTCGGGACGAATTCTCCTGTTTCCAGCGGGGCTTCAGGCGGGTTAAAGATTCCTTACCGGCCGATATGCGGCCCGACTGGGCAGACCGTTTTGCGCTACGACGACACTCTTGAGACCGTTCTTGCCGCCGATGTTTCGACATCGTTCGGGAAGGCGTCGGCGTGGCGTCAGCTGGTCGATCTGATCGGTCGGCGCCGGGTGGAAACCGATGCGCGGGCATTCAACCTGCTGCGCCGGATTCGCGACGATGTTCCGTTGAACGTCCGTGTGGCGAGCGCCAGCGCGCTGGAGCCGCTCGATCCCCCCGCCGCGCTTGTGGCATTATGCGCCCATGACGAGATTTCGGTGGCCGCTCCGTTATTGCGTGCGGCCCGTTTGACCTCCGGGGAGTGGATTGAGCTTCTTCCGCGCCTGTCCGGTGCCGCACGGTCGATACTGCGTGGGCGCCGGGATCTTCCACCCGGGGTTGCACGCGCACTGGAAGCATTCGGACCGGTTGATTTTGTGGTTGCGGGGGATGCGGCGCAGCCGGATCTGGCGGCGGTAAATCCGGCTGGCGCCGTGGTAGCGGATCAGCCGCATCCTGAGAGGGTGTCGGGCATGGTAGAAATGCCGGTCCCGGCGGAACCTGAACTGTACGATCTGGCGGCTGATGCGCCCGACGAAGCCGTATCGGCCCCGTCGGTGGCGGCAGTGGTTGAAGCCGTGTCCGAGCCGCAGGGTCTGGCGGATCCGGTAGCAGTGGGCGTGGACATCGCCGGTGCCGATGGCGACGCAACCGTTGACAGCGTGGTTGCGGCCGATG
>CAYMUJ010000016.1:14002-38775 GCA_964393565.1 uncultured Stakelama sp.
CTGATGCTGATGCTGATGCTGATGCTGATGCTGATGCTGATGCTGATGCTGATGCTGATGCCCGCGCGGGCAGCGGGCGCGAACCTGCGCTGGTCGCGCTCCCGGTGACCGGGCCGGATGACGTCGAAGAAGCGGTGGCGGTGGGGGAACCCGATTCGGTGCTTGCCGCAGTGGCGAAGGTCGAATCGCGGATCCGCATGCGTCTGCGTCCGGTGCTGGACCCGGTCGCGCCTGTGACCGACGAACCGATCGCCGCGCCGGTCGATGCGGTCCCGATGGAAGTCGCGGCGAACATCTCCCCCTTTGTTTCGGTCGGAGCGGCGGCAATGGGGATTCCGGTCGTGGCACGCGCGCTGGGAGTGGGCACGGGTGACGACGGACCCGGCGCGTCCGGCGAAGCGGCGGTGACTGACGCGCCGGCGACGGCCGACCCGTTCATTCTGGCAGGCGGCAGCGACGACGGGGACACCGCCCTGGCCGAACCGGGCGGGACATTCGAAATCGCCGATGTCGTGGCGCGGATCGATGCATTCTATACGCTGCAGCAGGAACGCGCTGCCCAGCCCCCCCGGTCGGTACGCGCTGACGGGTTCCGCTTCGAAACGGATGAGCAGGGCGTGATCCGATGGGTCGATGGCGTTTCGCGGGCGCCGCTGATTGGCCTGTCGCTGGAACTGAACGGTTCGGAGCAGCAATCCCGCACGGATGGCGTCGCCGCCGGGGCGCTGCGTCAACGGGCGGCGTTCAGCGATGCCCGGCTGGTGGTGGTCGGCGAATCCGATGCTGCTGGCGAGTGGCGCATATCGGGCGCACCGGCATTCGACCGCACGACCGGGCGTTTCTCCGGCTATCGCGGTACCGCGCGTCGTCCGCGCCGGGAGGAAAATCCGGTCCCTGCGGGTGCACCCGCAGTCAACCCGGCTGCGGATTCACTGCGCCAGCTGATGCACGAATTGCGTACCCCGACCAATGCGATCGCCGGATTTGCCGAGATGATCGAACGTGAGATGCTGGGTGATGCACCGCCAGTCTATCGCGAACGGGCGGGAACGATCCGTACCCATGCCCGCGCGCTGCTCGCTGCGATCGATGATCTCGACATCGCTGCGCGCATCGAGGCGTCGGCGCTGAGCCTTGCGTCAGGTGACGTCACCCTGCGTCCGATCCTGACCCGTATCGCGGACGATCTGGCAGCGCTGGCCGAAATGCGGGGGGCATGGGTCGCGTTGCCGATTGCCGATTTGGCGGTTCGCGGTGATGCCCGTGCGATCGAACGGATGCTTGCCCGTCTGCTCGCGACGTTGCTCTCTGCCGCCGGCGACGGTGAGCAGATCGGGGTGCGAATCGAGGAAGAGTCGGATACCGTCGGAATCGCCATGGATCGTCCAGCAGCGCTGCAGCGCTGGGACGGGGATGCGCTGTTCGATCTGGACGACGAACAGGCCGACACCGCATTGCTGGGCACCGGTTTTGCCCTGCGCCTGGTGCGCAGTATCGCCCGTGAGCTGGGCGGATCGCTAACCATTGGCGACGATGCGGTGACCGTCAGGCTTCCGATGCTGGTAACCAAGTCTTTGGAACAGGCGCGCTAGAACCGCGCATGTGAAAAACGCTACTAAACGCAAGCCGGAGCCGGGCGGCTATCGGCCATCCAGACCATCAGCCGATGCGCTGATCCATTGGCCCGATGCGTTCGGGACTCGCTTTGCGGTGTTCGTCGACACCGAAGAGGAGTTTGACTGGTCGCAACCGTTGGCCCGTGAAAATCGCGGGACCCAGGCGATGGACGCGCTGCCCGCGATCCACGCGCTGTTCGCGGATCATGGCGTTCCGGCGACCTATATGATCGACGATCCGATCCTGCGCTGTTCGCGTTCGGTGGATGTGCTCAACCGGCTGATGGAGGATGGCGCGTCGGCGATCGGATCGCAGCTGCATCCATGGGTCAATCCGCCGCATGACGAAGTGGTGAGCCCGCGCAACAGCTTCCTCGGCAATCTGCCGCGCGACTTGCAGGCGGCGAAGATCGCGGCGCTGAGCGATGGCATTGCCGAGGCGTTCGGGCGGCGGCCGGTGATGATGCGGACGGGGCGCTACGGACTTGGTCCCGATACGCTCAACCTGTTGGCGGCTGCGGGGTATCGCGTCGATACGTCGATGCGCTCGGGCTATAGCTATGCTTCAGAAGGCGGGCCGGATTATCGCGCCATTCCCAATCGCGCCTTCGCGACGGGGGAGGGGGACCTGATCGAGATCCCGCTCACAACCATCTACACCGGGGCACTGCGACGCGGTGGGATTCGCCTGCATGAAGCGCTGGGGCGGGTGCCGCGCGGCCGTGGGGTTGCATCGCGCCTGCGCCTGTCGTCGCGCGTCGCGCTGACGCCGGAGGATATGCCGATCGACCTGGCGCTCAAGGCGATTCGGGTCGCGGCGGAGTCGGACGTGCGGCTGCTGATGTTTTCCTACCACTCGCCATCGGCTGCACCTGGTTACACGCCCTATGTCCGCGATGCCGCAGAGCTAGCGGCGTTCCGGAGCTGGTGGGAACAGGCCTTCGCCCTGCTTGCCAAGCTGGGCATTGCGCCGGCATCGCACGATCAGATCCTCTCGGCGCTTGCGGGGGCGGCGGATCGCCCGTAATCGGCGGACGCGCTGGCGGGGCCTGTAGCTCAATTGGTTAGAGCTGGCCGCTCATAACGGCTAGGTTGCGGGTTCAAGTCCTGCCGGGCCCACCAGCGCATTGCCTTTCGGCGCACACCTGTATAGGCGGGCGCCTTCGCGTCGGGGAGTGGCGCAGTCTGGTAGCGCGCCTGCTTTGGGAGCAGGATGTCGCAGGTTCGAATCCTGTCTCCCCGACCACTTTATCGCGATCCGTGCGCTTGGCAGCAGCTTTTGCGAAGTGGATGGGGTCGATGAGGTCCCTGCGCCAACGTCAGTTCATGGAACGCTATGTGCCAGCATCTGTCCTGGTGCAGATCGGTGTCGCCTTTAGCCTGCCCAGTGGAGCGCGGCTTGTCCGAAGCGCGGGGGTGCGTATTCGAAGGGTTTGGGTGCGCTCTTGATCAAGCGGGGGGTGAGCGGCAGGGCATGCACTGGCGGACGCTGGATGCGGTCGAGCTTGTCGCACTCGCTGCACAATCCCGCACGATCGCCGCGCCGGATCCGGAGGTTGTAGTCGATGGGTGAGAGGTACCGGGGAAGGGGGTATGACCTGGTCCTGCATTCGGACATTGCGGTTCCCGGCATGATGCCGTGCCCGCCGCAGTCGAATGCAGACATTCGCATTGTCCGCGGGCCGGTTCCTTCAACCGGCACGGATGCGATCTCCGTCGGGCCGGGGCGTTCGCTCCTGCTCGATCTCACGCCGGCTGCGCGGTTTTGCTGCACTGCCGATACCGTCGTCGTCGAACCGCTGCCAGGCGCGGACATGGTGAGGGTTTCCGCACTGCTGATTGCTTCGGCCTTGCCGGCGTGCCTGTGGCTGCGGGGTGAGCCGGTCTTGCACGCCAGCATATTGGTGCCGGCCGGGGCGTCGCGTGCGGTTGCGATCTGCGGCGGATCGGGCAGTGGCAAGTCGACTGCGCTGGCGCTGATGCTGGCGCGTGGAGCAAGGGCGGTGGGCGACGACACGGTGCGCATTGTGCCCGGCGAAGACGCTTGCATCGCCAGCGGACTGGCGGCTGCATACAGACGCAGGATGAGCCCGTACGGTGCGGATCGGGAATTGGTTGCCATCCCGCCGGACCAGCAATGCGCGCAGGCACCGCTGCAGGCAATCTTCATTCCGCAAAGGGCCAAAGACGGCGAAGCTCCGTGGTTCGAACGGCTCACCGGCGTCGCCAAACTCCCTGTGCTGCTGTCGCAACGACATCGCCCTGCGATGCCGGAGATTCTGGGGATCGAACCGCAGCTTTTGCCACATTTCGCGCAGATCGCTGCGCTCGACATCTATCTCTGGTTCCGACCGCCAGGCCCGCCGAAATTGAGTGATGCCGAACTGGAATTTCTGGAAAAGGCGGCTAAGGGCGGGGCATGATCGACAAGCGATGGCAGCGACTTCCGGATTTCGTGTCGACCGAGGCGGAGGGTTCGCATGTTCTCTTCAGCCTGCGGAGCGGCAATTATATCGCGCTGAATTCCAGCGCCAATGTGATCTGGGAAGCGCTCGCCGACCCGGTGAACGACGCGGCCCTGATCGAGGTGCTGACCGCGCGCTACAAGGTGGATGCCGATACGGCGGCGTCGGCGGTCACGCGCACGTTGCGCAGTCTCGCCGACCTCGAGCTGATCCAGCCGGTCATGTGATTTTCGTGCCGCATGGCTGAACAGGCGACGGCAGCGGCGCATTTCGGTTGTGCGTTCGGACTGCGCTGGTGCAGTGACTTCCCGCTGCCGGTGTTCGCGCCGACCGCTGCGGGTTCGTTTGATGTGCGGGTAGAACGCGGGCCGTGGCCGGTGGAGCCAATGCCCAGCGGTGGACGCAAGGCGATCATCGCTGAGGATCGGGTGCGGGTGCTGGGGGACGATGGCAGCGTCATCGATATCCTCGCCACCGATCATATCGTCGTGTCGCAGGCCGCGCCCGCGCCGCTCTGCGCGCAGTTTTTCGGGGGCGCAGTTGCTCTGCTCATGGCGATGCGCGGGACAGCGCCATTGCACGCTTCGGCGGTTGCGATCGATGGTTGCGCGATCGTCGTGTGCGGTACGAGCGGTGCGGGCAAGTCGAGCTTTGCCGCTGCGCTGATCGGGCAGGGCGGGAAGCTCATTTCCGATGATCTCAGCGTACTCAGCTTCGACGCCGCCGGGCGCGCATGCGTGCTGCCGGGCCGGACGACGCTGCGGCTGTTTCCGGATCTGGCGGGGTTGCTGGGAAGCGACCCCGGACCTTCGGAGATCAATGACGGCGGAAAATTGCGCTTCCGGCCCCCGCATGTCGGTGATGTCGCGCCGATCCCGATCGGGGCACTCGTCCATCTCGACGCATCGGACAGCGCGATCCCGCGCGTGCTGGCCACCAATTTGCTGGTCCAGCATGTCTACCGCCGCGCCGCCCTGACGCGACTAGCTGGCAGCGCAGCGCGCTACGCGATGATCGATGCGCTTGCCGCACAGCTACCACTGCAGCGGGTGGTGGGGTTGATGGACCGGGATATCGATGCGTTTGAGCGGCGTGTCAGGCGCCTGATCGGCCTTGGAGCCTAAGTTCTTCTGTCAGTGCGAAGGCGTAACAACAGCGCAGAACCGTTGATTCATACCAGCCTTTAGCCTATTCGCAGCCGCAAAGGGAGTTGTGGGAGCTTTGTCGTGAACAGTGAAGTGGCCAAGGATAACGAGCGCCTGGAATGGGTCGAGCCAATGGTCGAATCGCTGGATATCCGCGCGACCGAGGCCAATTGGGGTCAAGTCGGCAACGATGGTTTCGCGGGGAACGATAGCGCGTCTTGATCGACCCGGCGTTTCCGGCAGATCGATTTCTTGACGGCGTTGTCGTTCAGACGGCAACGCGTCTGCTCATGAAAAGGAGACGTCGCCGGAGCCACCGTCGGCACCGGTCCCCTAACTGGCTTCCGTAGCGCGGACGTCGAGGGATTCGACCACTGGCTCGACCCAGTCCATACGCTCGCCGGAATTCGCCAGTTTGGTGTCCGTTACCAGTTCTCCTTTTTGGCTCGTCGTACGACGGTTAACCCTGACTAAACCACAACCAACGACCACGAGCAAGGTGCGCCCGGGCGAGGCAGCCTCCTGGCAAATCATCGGCCTGATCGACGGATCGCATGCCGATTGCAATCCTGGCTCAACAAATCAGGGGCGTCGGGGCCACCATGCCAGAAATTCCGCCACCAAGACCGACATATGAAGTTTCGATCTGACGGTCAGTGGCGGCACCTCTGCCTTGACCATTCGGGCGATGCTGCGCGTCATCCAGTTCAGGTCGAGAATCTGCTCTGCGCCTGCTGATCGCCAGATGTCGAAGCGTGAGTCGAGGGACGGAGCCTCACGCACCAGCCGGGCATCATAGTCCGGCGAGAACGCCCGCTTTTCGGTCCGAAGGCGCGTTTCATCGGGCACCCGACCGGCAAGCATCGCGCGGATCAGCGCGCGATCAAGGCCGTCGCGGTGCAGGAATTCAGCAGGCATCCCCGCCACCAGGCGCAGCAGTTCGAAATCGCCCAGGCAAGAATTGGCGCGGCGGATGGGGAAGCCAGTGTCCGCCGTCGGATAGAAACCGTAGCCGGGCTGCCCCTTGGTGAAGCCCATCGGGCGCGTTTGGGAAACCCAGTCGATCGGCATCGGTGGGGCAGACTCGCGAAAGGATTCGGGAAAACCGGCGAGAAAATCGGCCGAGAACTGGACCATGAACCGTTCCGAGTCTTCCACCCTGACCGGTCGCAGCCGTTGACGCACCGCGCGCACCGCAGCGCCGAGCTGCCGTCTCGGGGTTTTGAAGTGCGGCGAGCGCGAGAGTGCCGACTCGCCATATTCGCCGTCGAGCATCACCTCGACGCCGCGTTCGAGTGCTGCTGCGAACAGCGCATCGTATAGATAATGGCGCACCGACCGGGTCGGGCCATTGACGAAATGATGCGGTGTCGGACGATAAATCGCGCTGTCATGAGACGGCCATATCGGTACCAGTTCGATGCCGAGATGGTCTGCGGTGTGCTGGCTCCACGCGCGTTCGTCGATCAGGCCGGTTCCGGGCGGCGCGACGGAACTGAAGGCAATCAGGCTCTGGTCCGAACGCAGCTCTTCGACGGCGATGGCTGCAATCAGCGTCGAGTCGAGCCCGCCGCTCAGCAGCACGCCGACCCGTCGATAAGGCGCGATCGCCCGGCGGACGATGCCGCGCAGCATGTCGGTCGCCGCTGCGACGCCATCGTCGAAACTGCCCTGCCACGGGATCGCCTCCAGCGGGGGACGGCGCTCGACCTGCTTGCCCGTGGCATCCAGGGTAACGAACTGCCCTGCCTCGACCTGCCAGACCTGACGCAGGATGGTATGTCCCCCTCTCCCAAGCCGGAACCGCTGGGGCGAGAGTTCATGGGCCAGCCCCTCGGGGTCGATTGCATCGTCGATCCAGGGCAGGCGGGAGAGGGTGGTGAGGTTGGGCGCGATCGCGAAGCGTGATCCGGCCTGGGCGATGAGCACCCGATCGCGCAGCCGACCGGAAGTGGCGACCTGAAGCCGCTTGGCCTGTGCGTCCCAGTGGAGCAGCGACCATTCGCCTGGCATGCGCGCGCGGGCCCCGGCACCCCAGCGCAATATTGCTGCCAATGCGAGTTCCGCCGATCCGGCCGGTGCGCGATCCAGGTCTGCCGCCAGCCGCGCGCGGTCGTGCAAATTGCCGAGAAACAGCAAGCGATGCGGGCCTTCAGCGTGCCGGTCGATCGTCCAGTCTGTGCCGGGTAAATCGCACACCGTCCCCACGAAATCGCCCTTGGCGGGGTCGAGTCCGAGGATCCGGCAATCGGCAGGATTAACCGGCTCCCCGACGAAGGAGCCAAGCGCATAGATGCCCGGCACCATTATGCCGGTCCGTGAAAGGCGCTGGCAAATACGCGGCGCGGCCCGCCATCCGTAACAGACAGGACGCGATGTTCGAGCGTGTCGGCGATGCGGAACAGCAATGCCGAACCGGGTTGATTGTGATGATGCTGTACCAGCATGTCTTTGCTCTCCCGGTCACGCAGCTCGAACATCCCGCCTGCGTAGGGGGTGTCCGACAGGTCGATCACCAGGGCCAGCTTGCGCCCCGGCTTGTGCGTATCCTGATGCCAGGACAGATAGTCCTCGCCACCGGCACGGTGTTCGGCGATTTCACCCTCGACATGGTTCAACGGGCCACAGTCCGCGACCCGTTCGAGCCACCGGAGCATCGGCGCGCGACGCAGCGCCAGCTCCAATGCGCGACTCGCGGGCTGAATGCCCGGTTCAACCTGTCGCATCCCGGGTGCGCCATCGATCCGTTGTTCGACAAAGGGGTGTCGCAGCGCTGGGGCGATCATCCGCCGGAACTCCGGATCGAGCAGCCCTGACAGCACCACCGCTGACCGTTCCGCGAAGGCCGCAGCGACCGCTCCCTCGGCCTGGTCGACGAAGGTAACGCCGTCGGAAGCAAGTTGTACCGCCGCGATCCGGGCGACTGGGGCGATCACAGTGCCACCGATGTCTGTGGTGGTCGCATCACCGTCGTCGGATCGGACAGCGCATCGCCGCCGATCGTCACGCGCGGCACTTTGGGCGCGCGCGCGGCGCTGCCGCCCGGCGTTACCCCGGCGACGATATGACGGAGCAGATCGCCATGATCGGGCAGCATTTCGACCGATGCCCGCTTGATCATTCCCCATTCGCGCAGGAAGCGATCCCAGACTTCGCGCGGCAGCATGTCCGTCCCGGACTTGATCGGGCCGGTGTAAAAGCCCTTGCCGAACAACAAGGTGCAGATGCTCCAATAGCTGAAGACGTTCGAGTCGCGGTCGTCATAGGCGTCCGGGAGCGAACGACGCCACAGCGCCAGGCTCTCGTTCAACCGATCGGAGCGCTTCGCCTCGTGCCGGACTGCGCGCCAATAGGAGGTGTCGTCGCGGTTGCTGAGCGAGAAATGGAGACCAAGGAAATCGCGGATTTCCTCATATTGGCCGGCCATTGCGACGTTGAACTTGTTCGCCAGTTCGGGTTCGAAATCCAGCGTCGGGAAGAATTGCAGCAGACGGCGGCACGCGGTTTCGATGAGCTGGATTGCGGTTGATTCGAGCGGCTCGATAAAGCCGCCGGAGAGGCCGATCGCGACGCAATTGCCGACCCAGGAGCGGCGGCAATGTCCGACGCGCATGGTCAGCGTGCGCGGATCGGTCAGCAGCGTCTGGCCATCGAGATGGCCCATGACTTCATCGAGCGCCTGCTGGTCGCTGGCGAAGGCCGAGGCGTAGACATAGCCGGTGCCGATCCGCGACTGGAGCGGGATGTGCCACGACCAGCCGGCGGTGCGCGCGGTGCTCACCGTCGCCGGATACAGATCCGGTTCGGGGGCATGGGCGATCTGGATCGGCAGGGCGCGATCGTTGAGCAGATAATCCGAATAGGAGGTGAAGGGCTCCTCCATCGTCCGGTTGATGAGCAGGCCCTGAAAGCCCGTGCAGTCGATCACCAGTTCGACCGGGCGGCGCGCGCCATCCGCCATGACCAGTTCCGCAATATTGCCACGGTCGTCGCGCGTTGCCCCGACCACCGTATCGCGCACATGCTGCACACCGCGCGCGACCGCGATTTCGGTCAGGAACGCCGCGAACTTGCCGGCATCGAGGTGATAGGCATAGGCCTGCGGTCCGGTGAACGGGGTGCTGTCGAACAGCTTGGGTCCCTTGTGGAGCGCGGCGCGCTCTTCCGAATGTCCGATGACGCTGGTGAAGCTCGGCGCATAGCCCAACACTTCCGCGTCGGCACCATAAGCGAGCAAGGCCGCGCCGGGGTTGCGCCCGCGAACCTGGACCCCGCCTTCAAAGCCATGAAAGAAGCGGGTGAAGGCCCCGTTCGCGTCGACATTCCAGTTGCGAAAGTCGATGCCGAGTTTGAACGTCGCCTCGGTCCGCGCGATGAATTCCCGCTCGCTTATTTCGAGATGGCGGAGTGTTCGCACCATCGTCGGAACGGTCGCCTCGCCGACACCGATTGTCGGTACGTCCGGTGCCTCGATCAGTGTGATGTTCACGCCCTCGGGATGGCCATAGGCCCATTGAAGGCGGTGGTTGAGATACGCCGCAGTCAGCCACCCAGCGGTCCCGCCGCCAACGATCACGATATTCGTTACCGGTTTCACCAAGCTTCTTTTCCCCAGCGATGACGCTTCCCTGCGAAATTGCGGCTAGCGCAGCGGCTACAACGCCTCAAGTGAATGACGGTCGTTGAACCATGTCATGATCGCGGCGCCGACTGCACCGATGCCGGAGTTTGCGATGATCCCGGCATGATCGGCGTCGATTTCGCTGATGACCAGACCGCCCGAGCTGCGGGCTGCCCATCGCGCGACCTCCGCTGCGGGAAGCGCCTCAGGACCGCGGGTTGCCCGCAACAGGTGAATGGGCGCGTCGACGGGGCCGGGCTGCAAGACTTCGACAAGGGTTGATATGACCTGCTGGACGCGCGCAACCGTGGGATAGATGCGGCTGATCGGCGTGATCCCGGCCCGGCGGGCGGTTTCGAACCGCCGTGCGAGCAGGTTGCGGGGCGCACTGCGTTCCTGTCCTAGCGCGTTCGACGCAGGGAGCGGCGCGGGATCGATCAGCGTCAGCGCGGCGACGCGATCCCCGCTCGTCTCGATCCGGCGCGCGACTTCCAGCGCGATCAGGCAACCGGAGCTATAGCCGCCGAGATGGAGCGGGGCGCCCGGCTGGCGGGCGGTATCGACCGCCGCAACATAGCGGTTGACCAGCGTATCGGCGTCCTCTGGAGCGGGCGGGGCGTGATCGCTCCCGAAAGCGGCGTCAATCCCGACCAGGCCAAGCTCCGGGGACATGTGCCGGGCGAGCTGGTGCAGGAACAGCGTGCTGCCGCCAGCGCCGTGGATGATGACGAGTGTGTTGTCCCCGGTGGCTTTACGTACCTCGGCGCGTTCGGGCAGACACGGCCCGTGCGGTGGAGGACCCGCCGCCTCGTCCAGCAGCAGCCCGAGCAAGTCCGCTTGCGCGTCCGTCAGTTCGGCGATGCGTGGATCGAGGGTCATCCGCGATCTTCCACTACTGATCGAAATGCGGCCAGCAGCGCGCCCGCTTCATCATCACTCAGGGCTGCGACGCGATCGATCAGGCGTGCGATGCGGCGCTCTTCGTCCATCACCGAAGCGCCTTTTCCGTCATCCAGGTCGCCGATGCCGCCCACCACCATGTGCAGCACGCGATGCGATGGCTCTAACGCAAAGACCTGAGCAAGGGTTGCTTCATCCGCGCTGCCGATCTGGCAGGTGGCGAGACCACAAGCGGGTGCAGCGATCTCGAGCAAGCCCGTCATCAACCCCGCCTCGATCCCCGCGAACGCCAGGCTGCGGCTGCCGTAGAGCGGTTCGATCGCGCGAAGGTCGGCGATCAGCGCCAGGGCAAAGGCGGCTTCCTCGAACGTCGGCGCACCGGTGAAGGCGTCGAACGCGGCGCTGGTCAGCGTTGTTCCAGTGTCCAGCGCACACAGGGTGTTGCGCCCGGGATCGTGATAATAGGCTCCGGGCGACAGTCCCGCGATGCGGCCGGACTTTGCATAGAGATAGGCTTGGACCGAATAGGAATCGCCGGCCGATCCATAACGGCGCGAATCCCCGCATTGCGACAGCGTGTCGAGCAGTGCGGCGAGGCTGGGCAGCGGCAGTGGACGCAGGGCGAAGTGGCGAACCGATCGCCGGGCGTCGAGCAGATCGCGCATCACCGCAGGGACTGCGCCGTCGAGCGGTACGATGTTTGCGTCGGCGGTTTCGCGACGGCCGTGACGCGCGGTCTTGAACGCCTCCCGTGCGTACGGATCGTGGATCACGCCACGGTCATCGGCGGGCGCATCGGTTGATATCGCCCGTGCAGCGAGCCAGCCCACCGTGGGGGAAGCGTAGAAATCACGAACACGGGGTCTGGTGCCGAAGCGATCGGCGATCGCATTGACGATACGGATCACGTCAACCGAGGTAACGCCGAGATCGAGCAGGCTGGCATCTGCGGAAGGCAGTGGCACATGCGCGATCTGCGCTACAATCGCGCCGATCGCATCGAGGATCGCGCCGCGTTCGGCGGGCGCTTTCTGCTTTGGCGCAGCGACGTCGGCTGCTGCGATCGCGGCGAGGCGCTTGCGATCGACCTTGCCGTTCGGTGTCAGGGGCAGGGCGTGGATCGGGGCGAAGGCGGAGGGGATCATGTAGCCGGGCAGGTGGCGCCGCAGATGTTCGCGGAACACTGCTGCCCCCGGCCACGCGCCGTCGGGCACGATATGGCAGACGAGCCTGCGATCGAGCGCCCCGGATCCGACTGCAACGACTGCGACTGCGCGGACGGCGGGGTGGCGGCTGGTGACGCGCTCGATCTCGCCGAGTTCGATGCGGAAGCCGTTGACCTTGACCTGATCGTCGGTGCGACCGAGAAACTCGATGGTCCCGTCCGGCAGATAGCGGCCATGGTCGCCGGTGCGATACCAGCGCTGGCCTCCGACCGGATCGACAACGAAGCGCGCCGCGCTCGTTTCGGCATCGCCAAGATAGCCGCGCGCCAGCCCCACGCCGCCGATGCACAATTCTCCGGGCACCCCGATCGGCAGGTCCGCGAGATGCGGATCGACCACCCGGAGCCGCTGATTGGCAAGCGGTCGTCCATAGGGAATGGCGCCGCCGCTGACGTCGGGATCGATCGGATGCGCGATCGACCAGATCGATGCCTCGGTCGCCCCGCCCAGGCTGGTGATGCGGGCGGAGGACGCGATCCGTCGGATTTGCACGGGCAATGCCGGTGAGATCCTGTCACCGCTCAACAGCACGTGGCGCAGTGAATCGAACTGCGTGCCCGGCAGACTGCGCGCATGCTCGACCAGCAGTTCCATCAATGCCGGAACGCTGTTCCACACGGTCACGCCGTGCGTCGACACCAGCTGCGCCAGAGCGGCTGGATCGGAAACCTGTTCCGCATCGGGCATCACGATCGTCGCGCCCGCCGCTAGTGTGCCGAAGATATCGTAGACCGAAAGGTCGAAGCTCAGCGCGGACAGTGCCAACACCCGATCGCCCGACCCGATTTCGAAGCGGCGATTGATGTCGAGGATCGTGTTGACCGCCCCGCGATGATCGATCTCGACGCCCTTTGGTTCGCCCGACGAACCCGATGTGTAGATCACATAAGCGCGATCGTCGGGCGCGCGCTGTGGCGCGGTCGCAGGCGGCGCATCCCGGTCGGCCTCGTCGCCGATTGCGATGACGCGGACATGTGCGGCCCATGCCGGAACGGGGTCACCGCTTCGGATCAGCGCCAGCGTGGCGTTCGATCGCTTGATGATGCGGGCGATCCTTGCCGTTGGCCAGTCGGGATCGATCGGCAGATAGGCCGCGCCGGCTTCCAGCACGCCGATGGCCGCCGCGACCTGTTCCCGCCCCTTGGGCATGACGATTGCGACGAGTGGCGGGCCGCCCGCGGCGGCGATCCGGTGCGCGATCCCGGTGCTGCGCCGGGCGAGTTCGCGATAGGTCATCGTCCCGTGCGCGTCGATCAGCGCCTGCTGGTCGGGCGCCTGCGCGACATGGTCGTGCCACAGCGCATGCAATAGCCGGTTGGAAAGCGGTGCCTGCGTGTCGTTCGCTGCTGCGACGACCTGCGCAGTCTCGGTCGGCAGGAGCAGTGCCGCGACGCGACGCCACGGGTCGGACAGCGTCAGGACGCCATCTGCCAGCGCTTCGATCAGCCGGGCGAAGGCGGCGAACATGTCTGCCATCATGCCGTCGGGGAAGATCGCATCGACCGCGTTCCAGTCGTAGCGCGCCCCGTTGGCGGTGTTGCGGATCATCAGGTCGATCCAGACCTGCGGAGTCTGGCTGACGGAAAAAACCTCTTCGCCGAGCCAGTCCAGCTCTTCCCCTGCTGTGTCTTCGCCCGTCAGCGCACTGGTGAA
This sequence comes from uncultured Stakelama sp., assembly GCA_964393565.1. Classification (GTDB taxonomy): domain Bacteria; phylum Pseudomonadota; class Alphaproteobacteria; order Sphingomonadales; family Sphingomonadaceae; genus Sphingomonas. The sequence goes on from CAYMUJ010000016.1 coordinate 27,629, forward strand.
CACCACCGGCATGATCGCGCGCGCCGGATCGGCGCTGGCGCGCAGCAGTTCGCGGATCACCGCGACCCCGCCGAACTGGCGGTGGTCGATGTCGCGCCACAGCTGTTCCTGGAGTTGCCGCGCGCGTTCGCCGAAGCTGTCCGCACCGCGCGCTGCGACTTCGAGCAGCGACAAGCCGGTGAAATTCCCGACGACACCTGCCGCTTCGGGCGGACGGTTGAACAGCGTGAGATTGAGCGTGAAGGGACCGCCGCCCTGCCATAAGGCCAGCACATCGGCATAGGCCGCCAGCACCAGCGCATTGACCGACAGGCCGCCATTGCGTGCAACCCGCGTCAGCCTGTCCCACGCTGCAGTATCGAGCCGACCGGTACGACGGGTAAAGCGGATGCGCTCCTGCTGAATCTCGCATCGCGGCAGATCGGGTGCAGGCGGCAGGCTGTCCAGCCGCTCCAGCCAATAGGCGCGCGCGCGCGCCAGCGCCGCGTCATCGGCGCGCACGGTCATGATCGCATCCCGATACGAGCAAGGCAGCGGCGGCAGCGCAGCGTCGGGATCCCGATACAATGCGCCCCATTCGCGCAGGAGCCGTGTCCGGCTGTCGAGATCGATCGTCATCGAATCGAAACTGAGGTGAAGCCGTGTCCGCGCGGGATCGATCAGGCTGGCACGCAATTCGAACAAGGGCCATCGGTCGAGCGGCAGCACCTGGTGCGACATGCGCTCACGGGTCGAGGCGAGCATTGCCTCCGCCGCCGCGGGCGCGAGCGCGCGCAAATCATCTTGCGCGATCACATAGGGCGGCACGTCGTCGAGAATGCGCTGCATGCCGTCGCGCGCGATCACGGCGCGGAGCATCGGATGGCGTTCGATCAGCCGCTGCCATGCACGTGCCAGACGATCGAGATCGAGGCCGCGCCCATCGACCTCGATATAATTGTGGGTCGATACGCTGCCCAGATCGAAGTCTCCGCCGCGTCCGGCCCAATAGGCCTGTTGTACATCGGTCAATGCAAAGGGCTGGGGCGTGTCCGCCGCTGGCGGGGATGGGGCGTCGGCGCGCACCGTCGGGAGCCGCGCCAATCGTCGTTCGAACGCTGCGCGCATGTCCGCCGGCAAGGCGGCGATGCGGCGGCGGAGCGCGTCATCGTCCCCAGCGCCTGAGGTCATCGTGTCACATCCGGCGTGCCTTCAAGCTCGGCGAGCAGACGATCCAGCGCGTCGGGCGACAGGGCCTGTGCCTGAAGCATTGTCAGGCCCAGCGCCAGGCTGCGGATGGTCGGATCGATCAGGAAGCGCGAGATCGGTAGATCGACCCCGGTTTCGGCGCGGATACGCACGGCGATCTGGACGGCGGCGATCGAATTGCCGCCCAGATCGAAGAAATTGTCGTCGATCCCCAGATCCGGCACCCCGAGAAGCTCGGTCCACAAGGTTAAGAGCAGATGTTCGGACGGCGTTGTCGGTGGCGCGTGCGGCGGCCGGGCCGGCGGGCGGTCGAGGCCGAGCTGTGCAGCCATCTCGATCCGGCGGAGCTTGCCGGTCGGGCCCTTGGGGATGACATCGAGCAGCAGGACCCTGCGCGGCATGCGATGATCCGACAGGCGATCGAGGAGGTAGGCGAGTAGCGCCGCCGGGTCAGCTGATGTCCCCGGACGCAGCACGACAGCAGCGATGGCATCCTCGCCGAGCGTCGCATGCGGGACTGCAAAGGCGACCGCCTCCGCAACGGATTCATGAGTCAGCAGGGCATTCTCGATCTCCACGGGCGCAATCTTTTCGCCGCCGCGGTTGATCATCTCCTTTGCCCGCCCGGTAAGGTGCAGGAACCCGTCCGCGTCGATCCGGCCGATGTCGCCGGTCCTGAACCAATCCCCGGCAAAGGCCGCACGGTTCGCTTCGGGATTGTCGAGATAGCCCTGCATGACATTCTCGCCGCGCACCCCGACCTCGCCCTCTTGGCCCGGGGCGAGCAGCCGTCCGGTCGCATCGAGGATCGCGACCTCCGGCCCGGCGGCACGCCCGACGCTGCCGAAACGGCGTTGGGACAGCGGGTTGCTGGTCATCTGATGCGCGGCTTCGGTCATCGCATAGGCTTCGACGACGGGAATGCCGAACAGTGTTTCGAGCCGTTCGCCGACCTGCGGGGGCAGGGCGGCCGAGCAGGACCGGATGAAGCGCAGGCCGCTGTGCGCAGCGCGGTGCGGCGCGGCCTCCGCCCAGCGCAGCACGGCTTGCAGCATCGTCGGCACGGCGGTCAGCCAGGTTGCGCCGCGCGTCTCGATCCAGTCCGGAAAAGCTGCGCCGTCGAAGCCGCGGGTGCAATGGATGCTGCCCCCTGTCAGCAGCGGTGCGAGCAGCCCGGCGATCAGGCCATGGACATGGAACAGCGGCATGACCTGCAGCCCGCGATCCTTTGGGCCGAGTTCGAGCGTGGCGGCGATGTTGCGGGCCGAGGCATGGAGCTGGCGATGCGTGATCGGGACGAGCTTTGGCCGCCCGGTCGTGCCCGACGTGTGGAGCAGCAGAGCAAGATCGGATGGCTGGGATGTGCTCGTCGCAACAGGCCGATCCACCACGCCGCGCAACACGAACCGTCCGACGGGCTCAAGCGGTTCGATCTCGAGGATTGGGATCGACAGGGCTCGCGCCACGTTGATCGCAGGCGACGTCGAACCAGCTTCGACCAGCAGCGCGCTTGCCTTCAGATCGGTCAGGAAAAAGTCGAACTCGATAGCGGTGTAGCCGGGATTCAGCGGAGCGGCGATCGCCGCGGTCGCGACCGAGAGAAAGGCCATTGCGGCTTCGGGACCATTGGGAAGCACGATCGCGACGCGATCAGTGCGTCCGATTCCTGCCCGCGCAAGGACAGTGGCGATCTCCGCGACATGCTCACGCAGCGCGCGATAGGTTAGCGGCGCGCGGACCGGATCGACCAGTGCGGGCATGTTGTCCGCCCCGGCCCGGATGATCACATGCAGCGTCATTGCGCGCGTGCGGGGCGGGTTGGCGGCGTCCCCGTTCGTTTGCCCGGCATTAGTATTACGCCCCCGATCGTTCCGACCGTGGCAAGTCGTTCCCGCACGATACGCCCATTCCCAATCGCAACCGCAATGCGTCTAGGCATAGCAAGCGTTTGCAGCAATAGAAGGGGCAAGGCCAGCCTGGCGATTTCACCCATGGAGCGCATGAACCTGAAGCTTTCCCTAGCCGTTGCAATCCTCTCGGTCTGTGGCAGGTCGGTTCGATGATGAAACGGCCATCGGAAGTCGATATGGGATCCTCCGCGCCGATGCCCGTTGCGACGCCAGCGGATATTGCAACGACGCTGGCGGCGATCGTTGCCGGTCATGCACGCGATCACGGCACAGCGATTGCGGTGGAGGATGCCGACGGGGCGCTGACCTATGCCGAGCTCACACGGCTCGCCGGGCGGGTCGGCGACTGCGTCGATCCGTTCGTATCGCCCGGTCAGCCGATCGGAATCCTGCTGGCGCCATCGACCGACTATGTCGCGGCGATACTGGGCCTGCTGGCACGTGGCATCTGCTATGTGCCGCTCGATGCGAGTTTCCCGGCGGCGCGCAATGCGGAGATCGCGGCGCGCGCGGGGATGAGCGCGGTGATCGTCGATGCCTCCACCGCCGCCGCGATGCGCGATACGGTGCCCGACATTCCGCGGGTTATGATGCCGGCGCTCGACCAGTGCGACGACGCCAGCTTCCGCGTCACCGCGACGCCGGATGATCTGGCGGCGATCTTCTACACCTCCGGCAGCACCGGCCAGCCCAAGGGGGTGTTCCAGAGCCAGCGCGCCATTCTATACGAAGTGCTGCGGCATTGCTGGCGCGCGGGGCTACAGCGTGGCGAGGGCATCGCGTTGATCTATTCGCCAAGCGTCAGCGGTGCCACACGCGATCTCTACGGCAGCCTCGCCGCCGGGTCGCGGCTCGTCATCGCCGATGTGCGTGCGCAGGGGCTGACGCGCGCCGCCAGCCTCTTCGCCGATGCCGACGTCACCGTGCTCCATATCATTCCCGGCCTGTTCCGGGCGATGTTCAGTGAACCGATTACTCCCGCCGCCGGTCGGTTGCTGCGCCGGCTGCGGTTGGTCCACCTGATTTCTGATCGGGTGCAGCAATCGGACGTCGCGCTGTTCCGTCGCTGGTTCCCGGCCGACTGCCGGCTCTGCATCGATCTCGCCACGACCGAGACCTATAGCTATGCATCCTGGTACCCCGATCATGATGCCGCGATTGACCGGCTGCTGGTCCCTGTCGGCTATCCGCGCGCCGATGCGCCGGTGCGGCTGATCGATGTCGATGGCACAGAGGTGGCACAGGGCGAGCTAGGCGAGATCGTCGTATCGGGCCACGCGCTGGCGCTCGGCTATTGGCGCGATCCGACGATGACTGCAGAACGGTTCAGGCCATCGGCGGTGCTGCCCGGGGCGCGCGAATTTCATACCGGCGACATGGGACGATTGCTTCCCGACGGCCTGCTGGAGTTTGTCGGTCGGAAAGACCGGCAGACCAAGATTCGCGGCAACACGGTGCATCTGGCCGAGATCGAGGCGGTGCTGGCGACGTACCCCGGCGTTGCCGAAGCTGCCGCGATCCTGCGGGAAGGAGCAGAACCCGCCATCATCGCCTATTATGTTGCGGAGGCTGGCGAAGCCGTCGTTCCGGCGGCGCTGATACACTGGTGCGCGGAACGCCTGCCCGCACCGATGCGGCCGAGCGCGCTGATCGCCAGCGATGCGCTGCCGCGCCTGCCCAGCGGCAAGCCGGATCTGGTCGCGCTCACCCAGGCAGACGCGCAGCGCGTGAGCGATTGCGATGCTGCGGCGGAACCGGACGGTGGCGGCGTGCCTGTTTCCGGCATCGCACAGCTGGTGCGGGAAAGCTGGGAGCGGATCCTCGGGCCGGGCAGTTTCAATGCAGGCGCCACGTTTGAAGCGGCTGGCGGCGATTCGCTCAAGGGATTGAATCTCGTGGGCGATCTCGAGCGGCGGCTCGATCGAAGCATCGACTGGGAGGTGCTCGACTTCCGGACGACGCCGGCGATGCTGATCGCGCGGCTGATGGAAGCAATACCCGAACGCGGCCGTGGCGGCCCGGTCCTCGTCCTGTGTCCGGGCATATTCGGGGGCGATGTGGTGATCGCCGATTTCGCACGCCGCGCCAGCCGCGATTTCACGCCGATCATCGCCGATTATCGATGGGGCGGCGACTGGTTCGACGGCGATGTCGATCGTGAGCAGCTGTTCGCACGGATCATTGCCGCGATCGTCGACCGCATCGGCCCTGCGTCGATGCCGGCGGTCTGGCTGCTCGGCAATTCCTTTGGCGGCAAGATCGCCGTTGAAACCGCACGCCGCCTGATGGCGCGTGGGATCGCGGTGGATTTTATCGGGGTGCTCGACAGCGTGCCAGGCGACCCGTTCGCAGCGCGCGCACCGGCGCCAATGGCGCGTTCCCGTGTGCTGTCCATGCCCGGCGCGATCGTGCAAAGTCTGAGCGCCTGGCTAGTGGACGGCGACCGACATCGTCTTGCGCGCAATCTGCTGCGCGTCATCCGGTTGCTGGGACGTGCCGGGATCGAAGAATCACTGCGTCGTGCGATCGTTCACCGCGCGCGCCTCACGCAGTTCCGAGACGTGCCGGACGGCCCTGTAGCCGGGCGCCTTACTCTGTTCCTCTCAAATGAACTGCGCTTCGATCCGTCGCTTTACCCTTATCTCGGCTGGGACAAGCTGTCCGACGCGATTGAGGTCGTCACGATGGACGTCGCCCACAGCACGTTCATGCACCCGGTCAATGCCGATGCCATGCTTGAGCAGCTTCGGGTGCGGAAAGCGGCGCACACGGCGCAGTCGACAGCTTGCGCCGCCGAGCTTCATGCGAATTGAACTCCCGACAGGAGCGCGCTGGCGGATGATGCCCGTCGTTCAGGGTGACCCGGCGCGCCTGATGCCGATCGAGCAGGCCGGGATCGCCGCTGCATCCGGGCCGCGAAAGCGCGAATATGCGGCAGTGCGCGAGCTCGCCCGCGGCTTGTTGTCCGATTTCGGGGAACTGCCCCAGCCAATCCCGAGCCTGCCTAGCCGCGCTCCGCTGTTCCCGCCCGGCTTTGTCGGCAGTCTTAGCCATGACGCCGACCGAGCGCTCGCCGTGGTCGCGCGTACGTGTGATCTCCTGACGGTCGGGTGCGACATCGAACCGCGCGAGCCGCTGCCCGCTGATGTTGCCGAGCATGTGCTGCGACCGTCGGAACGAGCTGCGATCCGGGATTGTCCCGCCTGGTTCGACCGGCTGCTCTTCAGCGCCAAGGAGGCTGCGTTCAAGGCGCAGCACCGGTTGAGCGGGGGCTTTCCCGAATTGCACGAGATCGCGGTCAGCTTCGACGACAAGGGTGCGGGGCTGGGCGCCGAGCTCCGTGTTGCGGTGGGCCCGTTGACGTGGGGCGCGCGTTTCACCGGAACGGCCTGCATTGCCGACGGCTGGATTGCGACATTCTTCTGGCAGTGCGCGTAAACCATTGGCCCCGGAAGGGCTGCGAGATGCCATGAAGCTGCTGGGATTCAACGGAATGCGAGAATTGTAGCGCGAGTTGCGGAGCGCGGGGCCAATCGGAGCGGTTCTGATGAGGCAGCCCTTGGCAGACGGGCGGCCGCCAGAGCGGGGCAATGCTCAACTGGCGCGACGGGTTGGTTCTGGCGGAGATGAGTTCGACCAAACAGGGGGCGGATTGGGTCCATATCCACATGATCGACTTCTACAGCGCGACAGGCACTGAAGCGACGTTGCCAGATCTGACGGCATCGTGGCAGTGACATCGCATCGACGCATGTTCGGAAGGGTCAAGGACCGGCGACGCATCCACATCCGATATGACCGATGCGCCCGCGCCTTCCCGTCCGCCATCTGCATCGCCGCATCAATGGTCTTACGGATCGATGAGTCCTGAACCCGGGTCCTAAAAATCGAGACGGAATGACCCGGAGATGGTGCGACCGTTAGCGGCACGGGCAAAGCCAATGCCGTTGGCAGGCACACTCGCCTGGTTCACTTCGAAGATCCCGAGCGTGTCGAATGCGTTGTTGACGTTCAGCGCCAGGCTGCCGCCCTTGAACAGCTTGATCTGGGCGAACAGGTCGACCGTGGTGAAGCCGGGCATCACCAGCAGGTTCGAGTCCTGCGCGAAGCTCTTGGTGATGGTCACGACGCTCGCACCCACGGTCGCCCGGCCCAGGTCGGCTGAGCCCGTAGCGGTCAGGGTCCAGTCGGGCTGATGGCGCGGCACCTTTCCGGTCAGGGTCGGTTCGAGCAGATCCTGTGTGATCTTGGCTTTGGTATAGGTTGCGCCGGCCATCAGGCTGAACGGGCCGCGCTGGATCCCGCCTTCCAGCTCGACGCCGCTCGCGCGATACGTGCGGTCGGTGCGGTTGGCGGCGCCGTTGAGGACATTATGATCCGCCGCGGTGACGCGGAATGCCGTCCCGTTGAGCGTGAAGCCATCCTTGCGGAACTTGAACCCGCCTTCCAGCTGCCTGACTTCATCCTGCTTGTCGCGTTCGCTGCGGATGTTGCCGCTGGCGTTGTTGATCAGCGGGGTGAACAGCACCTTGTCGGCATTGGCGCGCGCGCCCTTGCTGTAGCGGGCGAAGACCGAAAATGGTTCCGCGACGCGATAGTTCACGCCTGCCGAGTAGCTGAGATAGCCATAATCATAGTTGACCGCACCTGGCTGGGTGAAGGGGAGGAAGGCGACGCGGGTTTCGGCGGGGTTGATCAGGCCGTCGCGGTTGATGTCCTGCGTGATCAGGCCGACGCTGCCGTTATTCAGATCCGCGCCGACGAGTGATCCGCGCACCTTGCCCTTGTCGTAACGCAGGCTGCCGCCGACTGCGAGCTTGCCGACATGGAAGTTGACCGAGCCATAGGGCGCGAACACCTTGTAATTCACATCGAACGCGCGGCGGAACAGGCTGCTGGCGCGGGCGAAGGCATAATAGCCGTTGAGCGTCTGCGCCGCGCCGCCTGCGTTGAAGATGTCGACCATCGCGGTGCCATTGTCGCCGTTGACGTCGACATTCATGGCGGTGTGCAGCCAGGTGGTGTTGAGGTCCTGCGTCGCGAAATAGGCGCCCAGCGTCGTGGTTAGCTTGCCGCCGGACACATCCCACACCTTTGACCCGCGAATGTCATTGGTGAAATTGTCGAGCGAGCGCGCGCGGACGAACGATACGAAGTAGAGTGAGAGCAGGCCGTTGCCGTTGATGTTGGCGGTGGGGCTGATCAGCTGGCCCGCCAGCGGTCCGCTGGCATAGCGTGCGGTCGCGCCGGTGCCGCCTTGCCCTGCCGCAAAGGCCGACACGGTATTGGCACTGTTGGGGAAGGCGCGGCTGAAGTCGCCACGATTGACCGAGTAGCGCATGCGTTCGGTGATCGTCCAACCGGCGATCTCGAACTGCGCTTCAAAACCGATCGATCGCGATTCCGCGCTCTGCCCGGTAGCGATCGGCAGGGCGGCGGGCTGGTTGTTCTCGTCCAGTGTCACCACCGGGCCGAGATAGGAGGACAGCACCGAATCCCGCCTCAGGTCGAACCCCGGGAAACTGCGGATGACGGGGTTGGCGTTCGTGCCGGTGATGTTGGCGAAATAGGGTGCGAAAGTCGGCGAGCGGTCATCGAGATATTTGAGGTACATCCGCACATAGCCGCCAGTGAACTGATGCGTGATGTTGGCCTTGATCTGGCCGCCCTTCCACCCTTCGAAGCCGATGTTGCGCGGCCCTTCACCCGAGCGATAGAAGCCGCCGATGTGGAAGCGGGTATTCTCGCCGAGCTTGGCCCCGTAGCTGAAATCGACGCGCTGCTCGTCATAATTGACGCCGGTCGAGAGCTGGATCGTGCCACCCTCGACATCGCCGGTGCGCGACAGGATGTTGATCAGGCCGCCGGGCGAGTTGGACGCAAAGGTCGAAGCCGAGCCACCCCGGATCGATTCGATCGCCGCGACGCTGAGGTCGTTGCGCAGATAGACGTCGGCGCCCACGTTGAAGAGGTCGGCGAATTCAAGCACGGGCAGACCGTCTTCCTGGATCTGCATATATTTGGAACCACCGGCCGCGAGCGGAAGGCCGCGCACGGTGTAGTTGTTGTTGCCTTCACCAATGCTGGTCGCGACGCGCAGGCCCGCCATCGTGCGCAGGACTTCGCCAAGCGGGCGGAGTCCCAGTTTCTGCACGTCACCACCCCGCAGCGCGCTGGTCGAGGTGGCGCTGTCCAGGCGGTCGCGCCCCTTGGCGACGCCGGTGGAGAAGACTTCCTGTGCCTTGGGTGCAGGTTTCTCGTCGCTCCCGGCTTCCGCCTCGCGGGCAACGTCATTCTCGACAGGCTCGAACCTTGCGGCAAAGGCCGGGGTAGACAGCGCAAGATATGAGGCAAAAATCAGAAATGGTGCCTTCGCCATGATTATAGTTCCTCACCCGTCGTCATGTTGCGACCGTCGGAGAACACAGGATGTCGTTCATGACCGGCCAATACCCATAACTTATAGACTGGGGTGCCGGTGTCCGGACGCGGCCGGAACGTGCGGGTGTTGATCAAATACCTTTGAAACTTCAGCATTTTATTTGCGCGCTGTATAAATACTATACCGTTTATCACCGCAGATGGCATGTTCCGGGGGCGCACGGGGGCGCTTTGCGGCGCGCGCTGCGTAGTACCGCTGCGGTATGAGTATTCTTGCGTCGTTCGATGATACGGACGGGCGGCGCTAACCAGGCCAGGTGCGTGAGGCGGTACTTGAAACGCCGGATTCAGGTCTTGCGGCTCAACTCCCGCATCGCTTCGTCCAGTCCCGCCAGCGTCAGCGGATACATGCGGTCATTCATCAGATCCCGCATGATGCGGACTGACTGCGAATAGCTCCATTGTTCTTCGGGGACCGGGTTGAGCCAGACCGTCGCGGGATAGGTGCTGGTTACCCGCTGCATCCAGGTTGCGCCGGCTTCCTCGTTGAAATGCTCGACCGATCCGCCGGGGTGGCTGATCTCATAAGGCGACATCGATGCATCGCCGACAAAGATCACCTTATAGTCGTGCCCGAATTTGTGCAGCACGTCCCAGGTCGGGGTGCGTTCCTGAAAGCGGCGGCGATTGTCCTTCCAGACGCCCTCATAGAGACAATTGTGAAAGTAGAAGAATTCGAGATTCTTGAACTCGGCGGTCGCGGCGCTGAACAATTCCTCGCACAGCTTGACCCACGGATCCATTGAACCGCCCGCGTCGAGAAAGAGCAGCAATTTGACCGCATTGTGCCGCTCAGGCCGCATGCGGATGTCGAGCCAGCCCTGCCGCGCGGTGCCGTCGATGGTGCCTTCAATGTCCAGTTCGTCCGCCGCGCCTTCGCGGGCAAAGCGGCGCAGGCGGCGCATCGCGACCTTGATGTTGCGGGTACCGAGCTCGCGGGTGCTGTCCAGATTTTTGAACTCGCGACCTTCCCAGACTTTCAGCGCGCGCTTGTGGACGCTCTCGCCACCGATACGCACGCCCTCCGGATTATAGCCCGAATTGCCGTATGGGGAGGTCCCGCCGGTGCCGATCCACTTGTTGCCGCCCTCATGGCGCTCATGCTGTTCCTCGAGCCGCTTTTTCAGCGTCTCCATGATCTCTTCCCACGAGCCGAGCGAGTTGATCGCCGCCATCTCTTCGGGCGTCAGATACTTCTCGGCGATTGCCTTGAGCCACTCCTCCGGGATTTCGGCGGTCTGGACGCCATAGGTGGAGGCGATGCCCTTGAAGACCTTGGTGAACACCTGATCGAACCGGTCGAGCAGGCCCTCGTCCTTCACGAAGGTCGCGCGGGCGAGATAGTAGAAGGCCTCGGGCGTACGATCGATCACGTCGCGGTCGAGCGCTTCGAGGAGCACGAGATGCTCCTTCATGCTGGCGGGGATGCCTGCGGCGCGGAGCTCATCGACGAAGGAGAAGAACATGGGGCGAGTTTGGCGCGCCGAAACGCGCGCGTCCAGCCTCAGCGCGCGTAGGCGTCGATCAGCGATCCGACATAATCCGGGCGCGCGCCGGTCAGTTCAGGGGCGGGGCGGGCTCTGGCGATCTTTGCGCCGCCGAGCGGGC
>CAYMUJ010000017.1:0-35869 GCA_964393565.1 uncultured Stakelama sp.
CCGGCTTCGGTAAGCTCGCCAGCGTCCGCATCGGCGACGACGATCTCGAAACGCTTCAGCGCAACATCGTGCTCAGCCACGCCGCCGGCGTCGGCGACCCCATGCCCGCCCCGGTCGTCCGCCTGATGATCGCGCTCAAGCTCGCCAGCCTTGCGCAGGGGCATAGCGGGGTGAAGCCCGAAACCATCGCGATGCTTCAGGACATGCTCGACCGCGGCATCACCCCCATCATCCCGTCGCAGGGATCGGTCGGTGCCAGCGGCGACCTCGCCCCGCTCGCCCATCTCGCCGCCGCGATGATCGGCGTGGGAGAGGTCGAGATGGGCCCGCGCCGCCTGCCCGCCAGCACGATGCTCGGCGGCCTGACGCTCGGGCCAAAGGAAGGGCTGGCCCTGCTCAACGGCACGCAATTCAGCACCGCCTACGCCCTCGCCGCGCTGTTCGAGACCGAAAAACTGTTCCGCGCCGCGCTCGTCACCGGCGCGCTGTCGACCGAGGCGGCAAAGGGCTCCGACACCCCGTTCGACCCGCGCATCCACGCCGTGCGCGGCCATCGCGGCCAGATCGAGGTGGCGGCGGCGCTCGCCGGGCTGATGGATGGCTCCGCGATCCGCGCCTCGCACCGCGAGGGCGATGAGCGCGTGCAGGACCCCTATTGCCTGCGCTGCCAGCCCCAGGTGATGGGCGCGTGCCTCGACCTGATCCGCCAGGCCGCAGCAACGCTGGCGATCGAGGCGAATGGCGTCACCGACAACCCGCTGATCTTCACCGATACCGGGGAAGCGCTGTCCGGCGGCAATTTCCACGCCGAACCCGTCGCCTTCGCCGCCGACATGCTCGCGCTCGCCATCTGCGAAATCGGCAGCCTCGCCGAACGCCGCATCGCCATGCTCGTCGACCCCGCCTTGTCGGGCCTCCCCGCCTTCCTCACCCCGCGCCCCGGCCTCAACTCCGGCTTCATGATCCCGCAAGTCACCGCCGCCGCCCTGGTCAGCGAAAACAAGCAGCGCGCCCATCCCGCCAGCGTCGATTCGATCCCGACCAGCGCCAATCAGGAGGATCATGTGTCGATGGCCGGCCACGGCGCACGCCGCCTGCTCGCGATGACCGCCAACCTCGCCCACATCCTCGGCATCGAATATCTCGCCGCGGCGCAGGGCTGCGACTTCCACGCCCCGCTCACCTCCAGCGCCCCGCTCGAAGCCGCCCGCACCCTGCTCCGCGAACAGGTGCCGACGCTGGACGACGACCGCCACTTCGCCCCCGACATGGCGCTGGCAACCGCGCTGGTGACCAGCGGCGCGCTGGGCGAAGGCTTGCCGGGAGTCGAGGCATGAGAACGGACATCGCCGCCTTCCTAAGCCCCTCCCCTTCAGGGGAGGGGTTGGGGGTGGGGCCTATCCTCGCAAACGCCGGTCTCGGTGAGATTGAAACGCCCCACCCCAACCCCTCCCCTAAAGGGGAGGGGCTAGAATGATCGTCACCGCGCGCAACGACGGCCCGCTGATCGTCAGCATCCCCCATGCCGGCCTCGAAATCCCCGCCGACATCGCCCAATCGCTCGTCGCGCTCAACCGCGCGCGCTACGACGCCGACCTCTATATCGACCAGCTCTACGCCTTCGCGTTTCAGCTCGGCGCGACGATCGTGCGCACCACCACCTCGCGCACGGTGATCGACGTCAACCGCGATCCCAGCGGCGCGACGCTCTACCCCGGTCAGTTCACCACCGGCCTCTGCCCGACCGAAACCTTCGACGGCGACCCGCTCTACCGCCCGGGCAAGGAACCCGACGCAGCCGAAATCGCCCGCCGCCGCAGCGCTTATTTCGACCCCTATCACGCCGCCCTGCGCGCCGAGATCGATCGCCTGCGCGCCCTGCACCCGGCAATCGTCCTCTACGAAGCGCATTCGATCCGCAGCGTGGTGCCCAAGCTGTTCGACGGCCGCCTGCCCGAATTCAACATCGGCACCAATAACGGCCAGTCCTGCGCGCCCGAACTCGCCCAATTGATCGCCGCCATCTGCGCGCAGCAACAGCGCAGCCACGTGGTCGACGGCCGCTTCAAGGGCGGCTGGACCACGCGCCATTACGGCCAGCCCGATACCGGCGTCCACGCGATCCAGATGGAGCTGGCGATGCGCACCTATGTCACCGAAGTGCCCGCCACCCACTGGCCCCCGCGCTGGGACGACATTCACGCAGCGCAAGCGCACGCCACGCTCCGCCCGATCCTCACCGCCGCCATCGACTTCGCGAAAGCTCAAGCATGACCACCCGCACCGACAATAGCCGCATCATCAAAGCTCCCACCGGCACCACCCTCTCCGCCAAGAACTGGCAGGCCGAGGCGGCGTTGCGGATGCTCATGAACAATCTCGATCCCGATGTCGCCGAAGCGCCCGAGAGCCTGGTCGTCTATGGCGGCATCGGCCGTGCCGCGCGCAACTGGGAAGCCTATGACAAGATCGTCGAGACGCTCCGCCGCCTCGACGCCGACCAGACCTTGCTGGTCCAGTCGGGCAAGCCGGTCGGCGTGTTCCGCACGCATGAGAACGCGCCGCGCGTCCTGATCGCCAACTCCAACCTCGTGCCGCACTGGGCGACCTGGGAGCATTTCCACGAACTCGATCGCAAGGGGCTGGCGATGTACGGCCAGATGACCGCCGGATCGTGGATCTATATCGGCACGCAGGGCATCGTTCAGGGCACCTACGAAACCTTTGTCGAGGCCGGGCGTCAGCATTATGGCGGCGACCTGTCGGGCCGCTGGATCCTCACCGCCGGCCTTGGCGGCATGGGCGGCGCACAGCCGCTCGCCGCGACAATGGCGGGCGCATCCTGCCTCGCAATCGAATGCCAGCCGAGCCGGATCGAGATGCGCCTGCGCACCCGCTACCTCGATCGCGCTGCAAACAGCATCGACGAAGCCCTCGACATCATTCGCACATCGGACACGCCCGTCTCGGTCGGCCTGCTCGGCAACGCTGCCGAAGTGCTGCCCGAACTGGTCCGGCGCGGCATCCGCCCCGACATGGTCACCGATCAGACCAGCGCGCATGATCCCATCAACGGCTACCTCCCCGCCGGCTGGACGCTCGACCAGTGGTTCGCCAAGCGCGAAACCGCCCCGCATGAGGTGGAGGCCGCTGCCCGCGCGTCGATGGCCACCCATGTCCGCGCCATGCTCGCGTTCGAGGAGATGGGCGTCCCCACCTTCGACTATGGCAACAATATACGACAGGTCGCGAAGGACGCGGGCGTCGCCAACGCCTTCGCCTTCCCCGGCTTCGTTCCCGCCTATATCCGCCCGCTATTCTGCCGTGGCATCGGCCCGTTCCGCTGGGCCGCGCTGTCGGGCAACCCGGAGGATATCTGGAAGACCGACCAGAAGGTGAAGGAGCTGCTCCCCGGTAACCACCACCTCCACCACTGGCTCGACATGGCAAAGGATCGGATCGCGTTTCAGGGCCTCCCCGCGCGCATCTGCTGGGTCGGCCTCGGCGACCGCCACCGCCTCGCCCTCGCCTTCAACGACATGGTGGCATCCGGCGAACTCGAAGCCCCCATCGTCATCGGCCGCGATCACCTCGACAGCGGATCGGTCGCCAGCCCGAACCGTGAGACCGAGGCGATGATGGACGGATCGGATGCGGTATCCGACTGGCCCCTGCTCAACGCCCTGCTCAACACCGCCAGCGGCGCAACCTGGGTTTCGCTCCACCATGGCGGCGGCGTCGGCATGGGCTATTCGCAGCATAGCGGCATGGTCATCGTCGCCGACGGCACCCCCGAAGCGGCTAGGCGGCTTGAGCGGGTGCTATGGAACGACCCGGCAACCGGCGTCATGCGCCACGCCGATGCGGGCTATGAGATCGCGAAGACCTGCGCCGGAGAAATGGGTCTGGACCTGCCGGGCATCCTATAAGCCCCTCCCCTTCAGGGGAGGGGTTGGGGTGAGGCCGCGAAGTCTCACCGAGACCCAGGTGCCGAAGGGGCAACCAAACCCCGCCCCCGCCAATTCGCCACATGCGCCCCGGCCAGCAACAAACTCCCCGCCACCGTCACGCCGGTCTCGACCGCGACCCACTCCTCGAACGCCAGCCCTGCGGCGAGCAGCACCAGCCCCGCCGCGCCCACAAATAACGGCGTCAATCCGCGATGCCGGCGCCAGCCCTCACCCAGCGCAACCGCGCTGACCGGCAGCGCAAACGCCAGCACGCCAAGGTGAAACCCCTCGCCCAGATCCAGCCGCGCCGCCAGCGC
This sequence comes from uncultured Stakelama sp., assembly GCA_964393565.1. Lineage (GTDB taxonomy): Bacteria > Pseudomonadota > Alphaproteobacteria > Sphingomonadales > Sphingomonadaceae > Sphingomonas. The sequence goes on from CAYMUJ010000017.1 coordinate 4,268, forward strand.
CGGCAATGCGGCGATCAGGATCGGCAGCACCAGACAGTGGATCAGGCACAGCACGGACGCGCCCACTGCCAACCCGTCGAACCAACTCACCAACCGCGCGCGCATCGCCTACTCCTGTACGAGCGGCGCAGATGATACTTCATATCATCAATTGCAAGGGCCAGGCCCATTCCCCCTTGCAATGTTGGATTTCAAATGATCCAATCAGCTCCGGTGGCGTAGAGCCTCGCGCTCTTTGACCCCGCCGACCCGATCCCGCCCGGCACCGCGCCCCCAACAGCGCGCCCGGCCAAAGTCGCCGATAGTGTAAAGCCAGTGTAAACTTCCGTCACCCGCCGGCCAGCGGCGGCGCCTCGGGCGGCAGCGCCGCGTTGCGCCAGCGCGCGACCGGCACCGTCGTCACCGCGCCCTCCACCGACTTCCGCCGCTGGATCAGCGTAGCGCCCTGCTGCACCGTGTCGCCGATCTTGGCGCGCACGCGGACCCAATAGGTGTTGGAGCTGAACGCCGTCCCCGGCGGCTGACTGACCTTCAGGTCCGACAGGTCGCGCAAGCTGATCTGCCCGTTGCGCTTGCGGATCGCGACGATCCGCTCGGCCGCGACCGGATCGCCGATCAGGAACGCCAGCAGCTCTTCATCCGCCGCATTCAGGTTTATCGTGGTCTTGCCGGGCAACGCCGTGACCATCCGCTCCAGCCGCGCAATCGCCGCCGGGTCCGCGCCGGGGATCAGCCGGATCGGACGGATGTCGCTGACCGGCCCTTGCGTGCGGATATAGGCGATCGCCTCGACCGTCTGCTGCTCGTCCAACCCGGCGATCCGCGCCAGCTTCTGGAACAGGATCACCGGCACCGCATCACCGCTGCGCAGCATGTTGACGTTGAACCGCCCCTCGGCATCGCTGACCGCCAGATCGAACGTGCCGCCATCGATCGTCGCGCCATTCGCCCCGATCGACGCCCAATCCTCGCCCGCATGGTCCACCTGCGGCGCGGTCAGCGCGTCGCGCTGCAGCGCGGCAAGCGCCGACAGCTCGCCCCCGCGCACGATCGCCGCCGCCCGCGCCGCCTCCCGGCTGCGCAGCGCGCGGTCCAGCGCCAGCTCCTCGCGCCCGATCATCAGCAGCACCAGCCCGCTGGCAATGGCGACAAACATCAGCACATTGACCAGGATCATCCCCTGTTCGTCATCGCGCCGGGTCATTCCGGTTCGTCCTGCGGCCTGACTGGCAGCGCGACGACGCGGCGCAGCGTCCCCTGCGGCCCACGCTCGCCCGCCAGCTGCATCTCGACCTCCACCGCGCGCGGCCAGTCATCCTTGCGCTCCTCATTCGGCGGCCAGCGATCGACCCAGCGTTGCCCGTCGAGAAAGCGCCAGCGCACCCCGCTCACCCCGGTCAGCAACAGCTGCGGCTGCGGCGCGGCCCGCACCAAAGCGCCCCCGCTCGCGGCGTAGCGCAACGGCACCGGCGGCCCGCCCATCCCAGCGGCGACCCGGGTAAAGGCGACGTTGCTCCCCCCGCCGCTCACCGCACCGCGCGTAATCTGATCGAGATCGCTCTGCAGCACGAACATCGTCCGCTGGATCGCCGCCGTCCGGTCGAGCCGCCCCTCGGTCCGCTCCTGCGTCGTCATCACGCTGTTGAGCAGCGTCAGCCCCGCCACCGCGATCAGCGCAAACAGCCCAAGCGAGATGATGAGTTCGAGCAGGGTAAACCCCTGCTCGGATGTCGGGATCCGGCACCGGCCCGCTCCCCCACCCGGCCACCCATAGGGTAGCTTTGCCGGGTGGCCGGGTGGGGGAGCGGGCCGGTGCCGCTCAACCGGCATGTTCACGCCCCCAGGCTCACCGCCACCGGCGCATAGCCCTGCGCCCCGGCGACCAGGATCGCCAGCTCGCGCGCCACGCTGCCATCGCTGCGGAACCGCGCATTGCCGGTAACGCAGGTGTAGTTCGTCTCCGCCAGCAGCGCCGCCTCGTTCAGCGACCCCTTGTCGCGCAACGTCTTGACCACCCCGCCCGCGTCATAGGCCAGCGCCGCCAGCGCTCCCGGCGTGTCGCCATGGCGCGATCGGTACTCGCCGGCAAACCGCCCGAACGCGGCCGGATCGGGGCTGGCGATCCACGCGCCATCCAGCGCCTCCAGCGCCGAAGGCCGGTGGTCGAGCGTCTGCACCGTGCCGAGCAGCTGCACGCCGGTCCCTTTCAGGTTACGCGCCGCCGCCAGCACCGCCTCGCCGCTTCCGGGCAGCAACACCGCATCGGGCGCATCGCCCGCGGCCGGCAAAGGCTGTCCCTCGACCACGGTCAGCGACCGCACGTCCAGCCCGACCTCACTCTGCATCTTGCCCGCCGCCAGCGCCGCAGCGACGCTCCATGGCGACCCGTCATCGACCACCACCACACTGCGCACCCCGCGCGACCGGGCATAGCGCAGCACCGCGCTGGTCACCTGTGCGGGGGTGATCCCGAACACGAAGCTGCCCGGCCCGCGCGCGACCGCGTTGTTGGTAAAGGCGATCACCGGCACCCGCCGCGCCACCTCCGCGCTCACCGCGTTCAGCTCCTCGGCGGTCACCGGCCCCAGGATCATCGCAGCCTTGGCCTTCAGCGCATTGCGCGCCGCCAGCGCCGCCCCCGCGGCCGTCCCGCCGGTATCATAAGCCGTGATTTCCGGCCCAGAATCAGCGAGCAACACCGCCTGACGCATGCTAAGGCCCAGCGCGGCGCGCGGTCCCGACAGGGGCAACAGCAACGCCACCGGCCGCTTGTCACGCTTGACCTTGTCGGCCGCGAAGACAGAGGGACCAGCGACCAATGCCGACGGCAATACCAGCCCCGATCCCAGAGCGGTCAGTAGCGCACGGCGACGAATCGGCAGCATTTTCACAGGCATCCTGGTCGGCTCGGCGGCGTCTTACCGTCTTCGTCGTGCTGGGCATAGCGGCTTATGCCCTCGCCATGGTCGCGACCATGCCCGCCAGCGTGGTGGTCAAGAACCGCCCATGGCGTACCGGCGTCGCCGGAACCGTGTGGAATGGCGAGGTCGGCGTCGCGGGCGGCAGCAAGTTCGAATGGTATTGGGCACCCTTGCGCTCGCTCACCAGCCTCGGCTTCGCGGCGGACTGGACCGCGACCGGCCCCGACACCGACATGGGCGGCCGCGCGCTGGCCGGGTTCAGCAGCACCGTCCTCGACAAGGTCAGCGGCAGCGCGCATGCAACGCTGCTTCAGGCGCTCCAGCCCAACCTCCCCTTCGCCTGCGACATGGTGATGCAGCTCGAATTCGACCGGATCGCGGTCGGCGGCTCCAGCCAGGGCATCGACGGTCGCCTCACCACCGAAGCCGGCACCTGCACCCCCAAGGGCGGCGGCGCACCAGTCCCCGTCCCTCCGCTGCTGCTGACCTCCGAAAAGATCGGCACCACCACCCAGATCCGCCTCACCCCCCGCGCCCAGCAGCGCCAGATCCTGATGACCGCGACGCTCAGCGAAGATGGCCAGCTGACGATCCGCATGACGCCTGAAGGCGCGCGTGTCCTGCCGTTCGCCGGATTACCCGCCGGGGCGAGCATCGCTGGGAAGCTGTAAGGGCAAATCCTCCCCGGTCAGGGCAGGACTGCCAGCCCCTACAACGTCACCAGATCGTTCAGATTGATGATCGGCAGCAGGATCGCCAGCACCATCATCAGCACGATGCCGCCCATCAGCAGCAGCACCATCGGCTCCACCAGCGCAACCAGCGCGCTCGTCACCGCATCCAGCTCGCGGTCCAGCTCATCGGCTGCGCGCGACAGTGCCGGGCCGAGCTTCCCCGACGCCTCACCCGACGCGACGATCGCAGTCAGCATCAGCGGGAACACCCCCGCCTCCGCCATCGCCGCGCGCAGGCTGATGCCTTCGCGCACCCGCGCCGCGACGTGCATCGCCCGCGCGCGCACCCACAGGTTCGGCGTTACCGCCGCCGCCGCATGCAGTGCATCGACCAGCGGCACCGCGCTCTCGACCAGCGTCGCGAGGCTGCCCGCAAAACGCGCGGCATTATGCTGGCGGGAGAAGCGCCTGAACGGCCAGCGCTCGGTAAAACCGCGATGGACCTTCAGCTTGTTCGCCGGAACCGCTGCCCAGCGGTTGAACACGAAATACGCCGCAAGTCCGGCAATCAGCAGATACAGCCCCCAGGCCTGCAGGAACCCCGACACCGCAATCAGGATGCGGGTCAGCAGCGGCAGATCGGTCCCGCGCGACACGAACACATTGACGATGTCCGGGATCACATAGACCAGCAACAGCACGATCACGCCCAGCGACACCGTCGCCAGCAGCCCGGGATAGAGCAACGCCAGCTGCAGTTTCTGCGCATTGGCCTGCCGGTTCTCGACGAAATGGGCGAGGTGGCCGAGCACATCGGTGAGTTTCCCCGACGCCTCCCCCGCCGCGACCGATGCGCGGTAGAATTCGGGAAAGGTCTTGGGATGCGTCGACAACGCACTGGCAAAGCTGCGCCCGTCGAGGATCGCGCCGCGCACCTCCATCAGGATCGCCGACACACGCTGCGTCTCCGACTGGTTCGCCACCAGCCGCAGCGCTTCCTCGACCGGAATGTCGGACCCGACCAAAGTCGAAATCTGCCGCGTCGCCGTCGCCAGTTCGCGCGCGCTCATCCCCGATCGGCCGAGCCTGGGCAGCTGGATGCTCCCCACCGACCGCCGCTCCCCCGCCGCCTCGACCGCCAGCGGCAACAGCCCCTGATCGCGCAGCAGCGCCCGCGCGGCGGCGGCGCTGGAGGCTTCGACCGTGCCCTTTTTCTGAACGCCAGTGCGATCAGCGGCGCGATAGGTAAATGCGGGCATACTAACCCCAGCCCCCAGCCGTCACCCCGGCGAAAGCCGGGGCCCATCTCCCGGAATACCGGCAAACCAGGCGGTCGTATTTCGCGGAGCGCTCAGGAGATGGGCCCCCGCTTTCACGGGGGTGGTGGCTACTGGTCACGCCTCGTCCCTCACGACCCGTGCGACTTCCTCGACCGTCGTCACGCCGGCGCACACCTTGTCCACGCCATCGTCGAGCAATGACGGGTTCTCGCGCCGCACATGCGCCTCGATCTCCGCCTCGGAAGCGCCGTCATGAATCATCGCCTGGAATGCGTCATCGATCGCGACAACCTCGTACAGGCCCGCCCGCCCGCGATAGCCATCGCCATGACAGTCATCGCACCCGACCGCGCGCCATACCGTGTCCCCGGCCCTCAGCCCGCCGCCAAGCAGCGTCGCATCGGCATCGCTCGCCACATCCTCACGCCGACACGACGGGCACAGCCGCCGCACCAGCCGCTGCGCCGCCACGCCAACCAGCATCGGCGCGAGCAGATAGCGCTCGACCCCCATGTCGATCAGCCGCGTCACCGATCCGACCGCGCTGTTGGTGTGCAGCGTCGACAGCACGAAATGCCCGGTCATCGCCGATCGCACCGCAACCTCCGCCGTCTCCTGATCGCGAATCTCGCCGACCATGATGACATCGGGATCCTGCCGCAGGATCGCGCGGAGCCCGCGCGCGAAGGTCATGCCGGTGCGCGCATTGACCTGTGTCTGCGCCACGCCGGGAAGTTCATATTCGATGGGGTCTTCCACCGTCATGATGTTGCGCTTGCGGTCGTTCAGCCGCTGGAGCGCGGCATAAAGGCTGGTGGTCTTGCCCGATCCGGTCGGGCCGGTGACGAGCAGCATCCCGTGCGGCCGTTCGAGTAGCCGCGCGAACACCGCCCGGTCGCGCGCGCTCATCCCCAGCGCTTCCATATCGAGCTTGAGCGAGCCTTTTTCGAGCAAGCGCATCACCACCCGCTCGCCATGCTGGGTCGGGATGGTCGAGACGCGCGCATCGACATCGTGCCCGCCAATACGCAGCGTCACGCGACCGTCCTGCGGCACGCGCTTCTCCGCAATGTCGAGCTTCGCCATCACCTTGATGCGGCTGACCAGCAACGGCGCAAGCTCGCGGCGCGGCTCCAGCTTGTCGCGCAGCACGCCATCGACGCGAAAGCGCACGACGACGCGCTTTTCCTGCGTCTCGACATGCACGTCCGACGCGCCCTCCTTCACCGCCTCCAGCAACAGCGCGTTGATCAGCCGGATCACCGGCGAATCGTCGCGCGAATCGAGCAGGTCGTCCACCGCCGCCGCACTGTCGGCCAGCGCCGCCAGGTCCATGCCGCCCAGATCCAGCTCGGCCGCAGCCCCCGCGCTGCCCGAATAGCTCGCGGCCAGCGCTTGATCGAACTCGGCATCCGCCACCGCCACGAACGCGGCTCCCGGCGCGATCCGCTGCACCTCAAGCAAGGCATTAAGCGCCGCGTCGGAGCGGTGCAGGCACTCGACCCCCGCAGCCCCCACGCGCAGCACCACGCCATGATTGCGCGCATAGCTATAGGGCAGGCTCGGCAGATCCATCGTCACGGCGTTCACTGGCCGAACTCCACGCTCGCGCTGACCCGGCCCGGCCCGCTGCCCTTGGTCATTTCGACCCGCCGCGCGCGCAGCACCGTGGTCCGCTCGACCGCCGCGATCCATCCGACCACGGCTTCATAGCTGGCCTCCGCCACCTGCCCCGTCGCACCCGCCCCACCGGGGGTCAGCGTCACGGTCAGTCCCGCCGCACTCGCCGCCGCCTGCGCCGCTTCGATCGGGGGACCATCGGCCAGCTTCGGCTGCGTCCCCGGCGCGACCAAAGTGCCCGCCGCACGCACCCGCGCCGCCAGCGTCTCATGGCTGCGGATATCGGCGATCGCATCGGCGCGCGCACCCTGCAGCGGCTTGACGATCCCGAACACCAGAACCACGCCCGCCAGCAACACCCCGAGCGTGCCCACCAGCACCCGCTCACGCGGGCTGAGGCCGCTCCACCAGAGCTGAACCTTCACCACCGCCGCGTCGATGGTCGGGGAGCGTTCGATCTTCATGCCGTCACCGTCACGCGAATGGCGCCATCCGCACCTGTTGCGACCTGCGCCGGAACTGCCGCCGCGCGAAATGCCGCGCGAACCCGGTCGGGCAGGTCGGGCTGACCCGGCTCGATCTCCAGCACCAGCGCATTCCCCTCGAACCGCATCGCCCGCGCGGTCACTGCGCTCGACAACGGGGCGAGCGCACGCGACGCCGCCGTCACGACCGGAACGAACCGCCCCGGCGGCGGACCCGCCACCGGCAGCATGCCGACCACCGCCGCCTCCAGATCGCCGCCAAGGTTCGCGCCCGGAGCTGCCTGCGCCACTGCCGACCGCACATCCTCCGCCCGCCGCTCGGCGATCACGCGCAGCATCACCACATCGGCGGCGGCAATCACGACATGCGCCGCAATCCCGGCCGCCGCGATCCAGGCAAGGCGGCGCTTCCAGCTGCTCCCGCCGCCCGCACGCCGCGCATAGGCGCCCTGCCGCAAGTCGATTGCCGGGTTCGACAGCCGCTCGGCCAGCCCGCCACCACCGCCCGCCCAGCGTGTCTGCGGCAATTCGCCGATCGGCGCTGCGCCGGTGTTCCAGATGCGCGGCGACCCGGCCCGCTCCCACGCCGCACCGATCAGCGCGCCCGACACCGCAAAGCCGGTGCCATCGCCGCTACGCACCAGCACGCGACCGTCCTGCGCCTCGGCACACCATTCGCCCGCCTCCGGCGCTGGCAGCGCAAGCGCGTCGGGAATGATTGCCGCATGGCCCAGCCCCGCCAGCTCTGCCGCCTCGACCCATGCCGCCATCTGGGCATGGCGCACGACCGCGACCAGATAGGTCCGCGGCGCAATCTCCGCGCCCAGCGCGATATGCACCGATTCGATCGGGTCGGCGATCCGGTCTTCGATCGCAAAGGGCAAAGCCTCGATCCGCTTCGCCCGACTCGCGAGCGGGAGTGCGACGCGCAGCAGCAAGACCGATTCGCTCGGGACGAGGATGGTTGCAGGGCCTTCAGGCTCGGCTATGATCGCCCGACCGCCCGCCAGCGTCCACACGCCGGTAGCGCGGGATTCCGTGGCGCTCGAAATGGCTTGGCCGGTCATGCTGTGGGGTGCTCCGGCTGTAACATGGCTTTCACGATGGGGACGCATGGGTCCGCGATGCGCATAGTTTTGAAACAATTCGATGACACCGTGGCAGTCGATGCCGCGAAGAGCAAGCGTCCGGCGGTCCCGCATGGCGAAGCGGGCCTCACCCTGTTGGAGATGATCGTCGTCCTCGTCATCATCGCGATTGTCGCGGGCCTCGTGACGATGAACGTCGTCGGTCGCCCCGATCAGGCGCGGGTGACCACGACCAGGACCAACCTCGTCACACTCTCGAGCGCGCTCACCACCTATCGCCTCGACAATGGGCAGTATCCGACGACCGAACAGGGCCTGAAGGCGCTGGTCGAAAAGCCGACCACCCCGCCCCTCCCCACCGCCTGGCCCGATGGCGGCTATGTGAAGTCGGCTCCGGTCGACGCCTGGGGCAACCCCTACACCTATGTCTCGACCGGCAGCAGCTTCGAACTCAAGTCGCTGGGGCGTGACGGCAAGCCCGGCGGCACCGATCTCGACGCCGATCTCGACTCGCGCGACGCGGCCCAGACGCCCGCCAAGGGCGGATAAGAACCATGCGGACGGCGACCATCCGCAACGGTGAGCGCGGCATGACGCTCATCGAAATGCTGATCGTGCTCGTCATCATCGGCGTGGCGGCGGGCGGAGTCGCGCTCGGCATCGGCTCCGCCACCCGCGCGCCCTCGGTCGAAACCGAAGCCCGCCGCCTGGCCCTGCGCCTTCAGGCCGCCGCCGACGATGCGATGATCGGCGACCGCATCATCGCCTTCACCGTCCAGAAGGACGGCTATGGCTTCGCCGCAGTCGGCCGCGACGGATCGATGGCGCCGCTGTCCGATGGTCTCGCCTTCCACCGCCTGCCCGGCGGGATCGCGGTCGAACTCGATGTTGCGCCCCCGGTGATGATGGGAGTCGATGGCGCGGGAAAGCCGCTCAACGCAACGATCAGCAATGGCGCGCAAATCTGGGTCGTCCGCTATGACGGCATGACCGCCACTGCCAGCCGGGCCGAGGCATCGTGAAGCACGACGACGGCTTCTCGCTGATCGAGGCGCTGGTCGCGCTGGCGGTCCTCGCCATCGCCACCGTCGGCCTCGTCCGCGCGGTCGAAAGCCATGTCGATTCGACCCGCGGCCTCGAACGCCGCGCCGCTGCCATGTGGGTCGCGGAAAACCGCCTCGCCGAACTTCAGCTCGCCGACCCCGCCGCCGCGCAGAAACAGGTCGAACTGCTCGGCCAGCAATGGCAGGTCGATGTCGCCCGCACCCGCACCGAAGACCCCGCAATCGACAAGGTCCGCATTCAGGTGATCCCGGCGGGCGAGCGTTCGCCGCTTGCATCGCTCGACGGCTTCGTGGAGGGCGCTCGGACATGATCCGCTTCCCCGACCTCTCACCGCGTCAGGCGCGCACGACGCTCGATCTCGTCACTGGCGCGGTCGTCGTCTCGGTCGCAATCGCGCTTGCCGGGCTGACCTGGCGTATCGCCGGGCACGCCAGCACCGGGGCAGTCACGATTCCCTCGGCCGCGCGTCCCGCCGCGGTCACCGCCGACATCACCCCCGCCCTCGCCTTCGCCCCCTTCGGCAAGGGCGCTGCAACCGATGCGAGCCAGCCGACCGCATTGCCGCTCAAGCTCAAGGGCGTGTTCGCCGCGAGCCCTGCCAGCCTCTCGGTCGCCTATATCGAAGTGAGCGGTGAGCCGGCCAAGCCATTCCGCGTCGGTGAAGCCCCCGGTGGCGGCACGATCGAGGGCATCTTGCGCGACCGCGTGATCCTGCGCGTCGCGGGCCGGATCGAATATCTCGCCTTTCCTGACCCGTCACTGACGACGGAACAGCAGCAAAAGGCCGCTGCAGCGCCGCCTGCGCCGCCGCAACCTGCGGCTCCAGCGCCCGCCGCGCCGCCCCCCGGCGCTGCCGCGGCAGTCCTTTCGGCGATGACCCCCGCTCCCGGCGGCGGGATGCAGGTGGGTGCCAACGCCCCTCCCGGCCTTCAAAGCGGCGATGTCATCACCTCGATCGGCGGCACCCCGCTCACCAGCCCGGCCAGCGCCGCCTCCGCCTTTGCCGCCGCTCAATCGCGCGGCTCCGTCCAAGTCCAGATCACCCGCGATGGAAAGCCCGTGACGCTGACCATCCCGACCCGCTAGGTAACAACCGTGCCGCACATGATCCGCAAGACCGCTCTCGCCCTCGCGCTCGCCGCCATGACCGCCCAGCCGGTGCTGGCGGCGCAGGCCGACAGCGCCGACATCGTCGTCAACATGCGCGGGGTCGAGATCGCGGACGTCGCCGACCAGATTTCACGCCTCACCGGCCGCACCCTGATCCTCGACCCGGCGGTGAAGGGCAGCGTGACCGTCACCTCCGCCACGCCGCTGACCTCGGCGGGCGTGTGGGAGCTGTTCCTGTCGGTCCTGCGCGCCAATGGCTTTGCGGCGGTCCGCTCGGGCCGCGCATGGCGCATCGTCCCCGCCGGTAACGCCGTGCGCGATGGCGGCGTGTCCTCGCGCTCGGCATCGGGGCAGGAACTGGTCACGCGCATGATCCGCCTGTCCAACGTCCCCAGCGCCGAGGCAGCCCGCGTCGTCCGCCCGCTCGTCGCCAGCTTCGGCAGCGTCGAGCCGCTGGCTCAGCCCAATGCCGTCGTCGTCACCGACTATGCCGACAATGTCCGCCGGGTTGAGGCGATCCTGCGCTCGCTCGACGGCAATGGCAGCGGCATGAGCTTTGCCACCATCACCCTGCGCAACGGCAGCGCACCCGAAGTCGCACAGTCGCTTCAGACCGTGCTCGGCGACGCCGCATCGGGCGGCGCGCGCGTCGCGGCGGATGCGCGCAGCAACACCATCATCGTGCGCGGATCGCCCGCCGCCGTCGCCGATGCGCGCCGCATGGCCGCCTCGCTCGACGCTCCCGGCGGCGCGACGCCGATGACCCGCGTGTTCCGCCTGAACTATGCCGATGCCGAGTCGGTCACCGAAGTGCTGCGCGGCATTCTGGGTCAGGAAGCGACCACCACCAACGCCGTCGCGCGCAGCCTGTCGGGATCGCGCAACACTTCGCGCAGCCCGACCGGCGTGCTCGGCGGGCTGATCGCATCGGGCGGAAGCAACGCGACCGAAACTGCGGCCACCGCCGCCGCCAGCGCCGCTGCCACCGCGCAATCGGCGCAGCTCGGCCAGCAGCAGCAAGCAACGCCGCAAGGCTTCTCGACCCCCGACATCACCGTTCAGCCCTCGCCCGATATCAACGCCGTCGTCGTGCGCGGAACCCCCAGCATGATCGCGGCGATCGAAGCGATTATCACCGACCTCGACGTCCGCCGTCCCCAGGTGCTGATCGAAGCCGCCATCGCCGAAATCACCGGCGATGAAGCCGAAGCGCTTGCAGTCCAGCTTGGCACCAGCGGCGCCGTGCTGAACGATGTCGAAGGTGCAGCAACCTCCTTTTCGACTGCCGGCGCCTCGCTCGGGACGATCCTCGACGCGCTCGATGTCCCGATCGCCGCTGCGCTCGGGCCGGGGCTGACCGCCAATTTCGCAATCGGCAACGATTTCTCGATTCTGGTTCAGGCGCTTGGCACTTCGACCAAATCCAACCTGCTCTCGACACCCCAGATCACGACGCTCGACAACAAGGTCGGCGAGTTCGTGGTGGCTCAGGAAGTGCCGTTCGTCACCGGATCGATCCTGACCGATTCCAGCACGGTGAACCCCTATACCACGATCGAGCGCAAGGATGTCGGCATCACGCTCAAGGTGCTACCCCGCATCAACGCCGGCGACACGATCCGGCTTGAGGTGGTGCAGGAAGCATCGTCGATTGCCGCAACCCAGCTCAGCCAGGCGACCGACCTCATCACCAATCGCCGCGCGATCACCACCACCGTACTGGCCGACAATGGCCAGACGATCGTGCTCGGCGGTCTGACCTCTGACGATTATGGCCAGGTGAAGAGCCAGGTGCCGATCCTGGGCGACATCCCGATCATCGGCGAGTTGTTCAAGGCACGGCGCGAAAGTCGGCAAAAGCGCACTTTGTTCATCTTCTTGAAGCCGACAATCCTGCGCAATGGCGAGGATGCAGCCGCGGTCGCCAAAGCGAAATATGCCCGCCTCCGCGCCGAGGAACTCGACCTCAACGCCCCCAGCAATTTGTTGCTCAAGCCGTTGCAGCCGCGCCTGACGCTGGAGATTGACGGGATTTACTGATCGTCGGGGACCGGGGCGGCGCTATCGCCGCCCTCACCCCGCATCGCCACCCGCACCCGCTCACGCCCGCGCGTGAAGAAGGCCGCGTCGATCGCCAGGCTCTCGAGCCGCCAGCCATCGACGCTCTCGCCGACCGCCAGCGTCCGCGCGCTGCCATCGGCAAGCCGTACCAGCGCCACCGCATCGCGGTTGAGCCGCCCGGCAATCCCGGTGAGCATCGGCGCATCGGCGGGTGCAGCTTCCGCCTCGGCAGGAGCGAACAGCGATCGATCGAATACCCTCGACGCCGGTGGCAGCGTATTCGACGCAATCGGCGCCGCCACCGGCGCAGCAACCGATTGCGGGGTCCGGGCATAGGGATAGAGCGCCAGCACCGGCCAGACGATCGCGACCACTCCGCACGCGATCAGCACACGGCGCTCGGCAACAGTCAGCGCCATGCCGCCACCACCTCCCCCTCGACGCGCACGCCGCCGTCGCTCAGCGCCGCGATCTTCCAGCTGCGAAACCGGGTCAGCGGCGTCCCGCGCTCAATCTCTCCGATCAATGCAATCACCGCCTTTTCCGGCCCCGACATCCGCATCCGCAGCGTGACCAGACCCGACATCGGCGCGCTCGGCGCGAGCATTTCGACCAGAACCCCGGCAGCGGCGGCACGTGCGCGCAGCTGCTGTGCAAGGCGGCGCGAAGCGGTTGCCCGATCCTCCGCCGCGATCGCCAGCGCGGGCGCGGTCAGCGGCGCAACCGACGGTGCGGGCGCAGCCAGATGTGCTTCAAGATCGGCCCGCTGCTGCCGCGCAGACCAAAGGTCGCTCAATGCCTCCGCCATCGGCAATGCCAGCACGGCCACCGCCACCATCCCGATGCCCAGCCCGGCTGCAACCCGTCGCTGGCTCATCCGGCGCTCCGCAGTGTCACGACCAGGCGTGCGTCAGCCGTGCGGCGCTGACCCGTCTCGCGCATCCCGGCGAAATAGGGTCGCTCCCGCAGCGCGCCGCGAAGCGCATCCGGGTCGGTCGTCGATACCTCGAACAACAGCCGCCCCTGCGCGTCGCGCGCGGCCGACACCAGCCGGGCGTCGTCCGGCAGGGCGCCGGCCAAATGCTCCAGCGTCACGGTCATCGTCGGCTGCCGCACCGCGTCGCGCAGGATCGTGGCGGCATCGGCATGCGCAGTTTGCGGTGCCAGTCGCACGCGCAACCGGGCATCGAACACCCGGTTCTCGTCCTCCACGCCCGCACGCAACAGGTTCGCACCGACGATCGTCAGCAACGGCCCCAGCGCAAGCGCGCTCGCCAGCGCCACCGCCACCCGGACATCTCGCGCACTCGGCGTCGGGCGCGTGCGGGCCGCGCGCACCGCCCCTCGGGCGAGCCGGTCGGTCAGGCTGTCGCGCGCTTCCGTCATGGCGCGGCCTCTAGCGGAGCCGATCGCCGCTGCCCAGCCGTCATCAAAATGCCCAAAAATCGCAACCTGTTCGTCCACAAAGCTGCATCACACCGTAAAGCGTTGCGGCCACAGCGACCCCGCACCCAATCCAGGCTGGATATGGGGTCAGGGGACACAGACATGACCGAACTCACTGCGCACGGCTTCGCGTACAGCGATGGCGACGTCGATACCAACACCAGCAGCACGCCCAGCCTCAATACGATGATCGAACAGCGTTACTCGCGGCGTCAGGCGCTGCGCTCGGGCGCCATGGCCGCCTCGGCAGCGGTGTTCGGCGGCGCAGTGCTGGCCGGCTGCGACAGTGCGGCATCGAGCTCCGACCCCTTCCCCAACATCATCTCGGTCGGCTCATCGGGCACGACAAAGGCCGGTCGCGTCGTCACGCTGACCGCCAATGTCACCGATAATGGCGCGGTCAGCTCGGCCTGGGTGCAGACTCAGGGGCCGACGGTCACGCTGACCAACCCGACCTCGACCACGCCGTCCTTCATCGCCCCGGCGGTTCCGATCGCCAGCACGCTGCGTTTCGAATATCGCGCGACCGATACTGCCGGACAGGTCATGATCCAGGACGTCTCGCTGACGGTCGACGCTGCCGAACTGGGTTTCACCTCGATCGCCAAGAACCGCAATGACATCGTCACCGTCCCGGCGGGCTATTCCGTAACCGTCCTGACCCGCCTCGGCGATCCGATCGCATCGGGCGTGCCCGCGTACAAGAATGACGGCACCGACACCGATTTCGCCAACCGCATCGGCGACCATGGCGACGCGCTTTACTGGTACGGCCTGTCCGCCGCCGGCGCGCGCGACGACAACAGCTCGGTGCGCGGCCTGATCGTCCAGAACCACGAAAATCTCAGCGTCCAGTATCTCCACCCGGCCGGTCCCACCTCGCCCGGCGGCATCCGCCCGGAGGATGAGGCGCTCAAGGAAATGGAGGCGCATGGTGTCTCGATCACCGAAGTCGTCGAAGGCGCGAACCGCGCCTGGACCTATGTCCAGAATTCGACCTTCAACCGCCGCATCACCCCCAGCACGCCGATGATGTTCAACGGGCCGGTGCGTAGCGCAGCGCTGCTCCGCACCCCCTATTCGACCGACGGCACGGCGGGTCGCGGCACGATCAACAACTGCGCCAACGGCCACACCCTGTGGGGCACCAGCATCACCTGCGAAGAGAATTGGGCCGGCTATTTCCGCCGCAGCGGCGACGATGCCCAGCGCAGCGCCCGCGAACTGGTCGCCCTGCGCCGCTATGGCGTGACCAGCAGCACCGGCAGCTATGGCTGGTCGACGGTCACCCCGGCCGACACGAACAACACTTTGTTCCGCCGCTGGGATGCGCGCGCGACCGTTGGCGGCACCGCCACGACCGACTGGCGCAACGAGCCGAACCAGTTCGGCTGGGTGGTCGAAATCGACCCCTATGACAAGACCAAAGCGCCGCGGAAGCGCACCGCGCTTGGTCGCATGGGCCATGAAGGCGCCTGGTTCGGCAACGCCACGCCGGGCAAGAAGCTCGCTGTCTATATGGGCGACGACGCGCGCGGCGAGTATTTGTACAAGTTCGTGTCGAACGCGACCTGGACCGACAGCGACGCGCAGACCGCCGATCGCCTCGCGATCGGTGACAAATATCTCGACGCTGGCACGCTCTATGTCGCCCGCTTTGGTGCAGACGGCTCGGGCCGCTGGCTGCCGCTGGTGTTCGGTCAGGTTCCGAACCGGGCCGCAGTCAACGCCGATCCAGAATATGTCTTCGCCGATCAGGCGGATATTCTGACCCATGCCCGCCTCGCCGCCGATGCGGTCGGTGCAACCCGCATGGACCGCCCGGAGTGGACCACGTGCAACCCGGTGACCGGTGAAATCTATCTCACCCTCACCAACAACAATGCGACGCTGCGTCCGATCACCGGGACCGACGCCGCCAATCCGCGCCACTATAACGACCCCAAGGGCGCGTCGAACCAGTTCGGCAATCCCAATGGCCACATCCTGCGTCTGCGCGAACTGGCCGACGATCCCGCCGCGCTCAGCTTTGTGTGGGACATCTACCTGTTCGGCGCGGACTCGGCTGAGGCGAACAGCGACGTCAACATCTCGGGCCTCACCGCGAACAACGACTTCTCCAGCCCGGACGGCCTGTGGTTCTCGCGCCCGACCAACCCTGCTGGTCAGGTCAAGCCGCTGTTGTGGATCCAGACCGACGACGGCGCCTTCACCGATCGCACCAACAACCAGATGCTGCTCGCGATGCCCGGCATCACCAATGACGGCGCGAACGTCACCATCACCAACCGCGGCAATGGCGGCACCACCGGTACCCAGGCCACCCGTCGCGGTGCGCTGGCAACCGATGCGACGCTCAAGCGCTTCCTGGTCGGCCCGATCGGCTGCGAAATCACCGGTGTCGACACGACGCCGGACGGCCGCACCCTGTTCGTCGGCATCCAGCACCCCGGCGAGGACGGCACCGCCGCCGCCCCGGACAGCAGCTGGCCCGCGACCCAGGCGACCGGTACCGCTCCGGCTGGCACCCGTCCGCGTTCGGCGGTCGTGGTGATCACCAAGAATGACGGCGGTGTCGTCGGCCTCTGACCTTGCGAACCCCAACTGAAGGGGGGCGGTCCTGCGACCGCCCCCTGCTTTGTGCCCGCGCTGGTTGCGGATCAGGTCCGGCTGCGGATCTTCGCCGTTCCGTCGGGCGTAATCTCGACCACATAGGGCTCGGTTTCGTCACACACGACGCGCCAGCGGATCTGGTCGGCGCGGGTCTCGACCCGCGTCAGTTCGGTCACCGTCTGACAGGTCAGCCCGGCGTCGCGGATCGCACGCAGCATCACGCCATCCTGCAACCGTTTTGGCAGCGCGACGATCCGCTTCTGAATGTCGCTCAATGCGACGGGTGTCGGGGACGCGACAGGATCCGGAGCGCCATTTGTGCCATCGCATCCGGCAATCATCATCGCACACGCCACAATCACCAATCTGCTCCGTCTGGATCGCATGGCTCGTTCCTCCTTCACTGCACAACGCGGATCAACGCGGCTTTGCTCCGATCATCTTCAGAAAAAGGCGCGTCGCACGCTCGACCCGCGCCCGTATCGCATCGGCCGACGGCAACGGTTCCAGCCCCAGCTTCATGCCTAGATCGCCCGTGCCCTTCCACAGACCGCATAGATCCTGTGCGGCCAGATGCGGGTCGTCGATCTCCACTTCACCCCGCAATGCGGCCTGTGCCAGCACGTCGGCAAGCTGCCCGAAACTTGCCCCGGGGCCGGCATCATAAAAGCGGCGGGCCAATCCGGGAATCTGCGCGATTTCCTTCAACAGCACCCGATCGATCGCCACCTGTCCCTCGCTGAACATGAACCCGAGCAGCACAACACCATAGGCGTTGAGCTGATCCTCCAACGACCGCTGGTCAGAGACGCCGGCGTCGAACACCGCCGCCATCCGCATGCTTTCGGCACGGATCACTTCTTCGAACAACGTCTCCTTGTCGCCGAACCGGCTATAGACCGTGACCTTGGACACCCCGGCAGCCTGGGCGATCTCCTCGATCGTCGCGGCGCCGAACCCGCGCGAGAAAAAGGCGCGACGCGCGGCATCGACGATCGCCGCATATTTGGCGGGATCGCGCGGCCGACCTGCGCGGCGCGGAGCCTCATCGGCCCGGAGCATCGGGAAAGAGGCGGTCAGCGCTCATACGCCTTGGGCAAGGCGCCTTCCTTCGGATCGAAATAGCGTTTGCGCAGCTGGTCCTGCCGCGTTTCGATCGGCTGCTCGACGCCGTCGATGAACAGCTTCACCACCGCGGTGCCGATTTCCAGCGGATCGCCGTCCCACACGACCACGTCACCGCGCCGTCCAGGACGCAGCGAACCATAGTCACCGCCCAGCCCCATCGCCTCGGCCGGCTTTGAGCTGATCGTGGCGAACGCCTGCCCCCAATCAAGGCCGGACGCGCCCGGAATTTTGGTCAGCGCCACCAGATTGCCGGCATATTGCTTGACCAGCCGCGCCTGCCGCGCCTCGTTGTCATCGATCATGCCGATGCCGACCAGCACCCCGGCCGCCTGCATCCGCCCGATATTCGACTGGGTCGCCGCAAGCTGTTCGAACGAGTTGGGCAGATCGACCAGCGCCGACGCGATCACCGGCACCTTCGCCGCCGCGATCTGCCGCGCCACGGTCCAGCCCTCGCTGGCCCCGACCAGAACCAGCTTGAGCGCCGGCACCTCGCGCTTGAGATCGAGCACGACCAGAATGTCCGACGCGCGCTCGACATGCACCAGCAGCGGCACCTGCCCGGTCACGACCGGGACCAGCGCCTGTGCATCGGCGCGGGTCAGCAGCGCGTCCTTGCCGCGATCGGCAAAGCTGGCCGGCGCGCGGGCATAGTCGCGCACTTCGAACAGGATGTTCTTGAGCATCGCGATCGCGGCGGGGCGGCTGCCCCCGGCACGGCGTCCGCCCTCTTCGCCATAGACCATGAACTGGAACGCGCGCGGCTTGCTCACCGGATCCATGTCGGCGCCCAGGTCGATGATCGCGCCCTGCCCGGCAAAGATCGATCCGCGCGCTTCGGGCGCAACCACCGCGCGGGTGATGCCCTCGGCCCGGTTGAGCGTGATCGCGCTGGTCTTGGGATTGACCGCAGGCGACACGTCGAGCGCGGCATTGAACGGCGAATTGGCCGCGGCGCTGTCATCGGTCTCGCTGACGCCATCGACCTCGACGATGCCCATGCGGGTAAAGCCGGCGAACAGTCCCGGCGTGACCCAGCGCCCACCGGCATCGACCACCGGCACGCCCGCAGGCACCGCAACCCCAGCGCCCGCAGCGACCACACGCCCGTCGCGCACGACCACGGTGCCGCCCTCGACCGGAGCCGAACCGTCGCCGATCACCAGACGCGCATTGGTCACCGCCACCGTCTGTGCGGCGGCGGGGAACGCGGCGCTCATCGCCGCTGCTGCCATCAGGAGCTGCTTCACTTCACGTCTCCCGATCCGGGCTGGCCAAGTTCGAAATCGGACACTGGACGCAATTTGGGGTTGTGCATGTCGAACAGCAATGCACCGTCGATCCAGACCTTCTCGGGCCGGGTGTAGACGCTGAACGGATTACCGTTCCACAGCACGACATCGGCCATCTTGCCGGGCTTCAGGCTGCCCGTGACGTTGTCGATGCCCAGCGCCTTGGCCGGGGTGATCGCGGCCCATTTCCACGCGATCTCCTCAGGGATCATAAAGCCCGCCCGCTTGGCGGCGGCGCGGACCTTGGCGATTTCCTGGTTGAGCCGCTGGATGCCGTTGGCGTCGTCCGAATGGATCATGCCGCACGCCCCCTCGCGCTCGAGGATGGCAAGGTTTTCGGAGACGGCGTCATAGGATTCCATCTTGAACCCCCACCAGTCCGCCCAGACTGCGGCGCAAGTGCCATTGGCCTTGAGCAGGTCGGCGATCTTGTACGCCTCGACCGCATGGTGGAACGTGCCGACCTTGTAGCCGAACTCCTTCGCCATATCGAGGACGATGGCCATTTCGTCGGCGCGATAGCAATGGTTGTGGACGATGATCTCGCCCGCCAGCACGCCGCGCAGCGTATCCATCGCCATGTCGCGCGACGGCGCTTCGCCGCCCTGCTCCTCATAGCGGTCCCAGCGCTTCTTGTAGTCCTGCGCCCGCGCCCAGGTCTGGCGGTCGACCGCGATATTGCCCATGCGGGTCGACGGCATCCGCCCCTTGCCGCCATAGACGCGCTTCGGGTTCTCACCGCACGCCATCTTGAGGCCATAGGGCGCACCGGGGAACTTCATCCCCTGCATCGTGCGGGCATAGACATTCTTCAGCGTCACGCTGCGCCCGCCGAACAGGTTCGCAGAGCCCGGCAGGATCTGCAGCGTGGTGACGCCGCCATTGGCCAGCGCGCGGCTGAAACCGGGGTCCTGCGGCCACACGCTATGTTCGGCCCACACTTCGGCGGTGACCGGTCCGGTCGCTTCATTGCCATCGGAATGCGCCTGCACGCCGGGGCTGGGATAGTCGCCCAGATGGCTGTGCACGTCGATCACGCCGGGCGTCACATATTTGCCGGCGCCGTCGATCACCGTCGCGCCCTCGGGTGCCGCGATCGTCTGACCGACCTCGACGATCTTGCCGTCGCGGAACAGCACCGCGCCGCGATCGATCCTGCCGCCCTCACCGTCCAGAATCGTGACATTGGTCAACAGCGTCGGCACGCCCGGATAGGGCTTGTAGGTCGAGGGATAGGGGTTGTGGTCATAGCCCTTGTTGCGCCCCGGCCCCTTTTTCGCCGGCGCCTCCGACGATGCGCTTTGCGGCTTGCCGCCTGCCGTCGCGCTGCACGCGGCGAGCGCCGCAGCCGCCGCCGTGCCGATGATGATCCGCATCAACGCCTGTTTCTCCCTGTCCGCGCTGCACGGTCGGTCCGCCGCGCCGTTCTGGCGACGTTAGGGACGAAAAGCGTTGCGCGCAATTTGCCGATTTGCTCCAAGGGGATGAAGAAGTTGCGGGGGACAGCGGGGAATGACGGCACCAGGCGCAAGCGCTGGCGCGCGCGACGGCGCAGCTGCCACAGGCATTGCGCCGCCGTTCGGCGACCCCGCCGCCGCGGATGCCGCGCATCGCACGCTCAAAAGCGACCCCAGCATCCAGTTCGACTTCGCGTGGTTCGTGCCCGAATCGCGTGAAGCACCGCAATGGTTCAAGGACCTGCTCAGCGCGCTGGGACGCTTTATCGACTGGGTCGGTTATGGCTGGACCGTGATCATGTGGATCGCGGTCGCACTCGCCATACTCGCGCTCGTTCTGGTCCTCTTCCCCCCGCTGCGGGCGTGGCTGGCGGAGCGGATGGGCAAGGGCGGCGGCCCGGTCGCGACACCGCGCTGGGCGCCCGAGGCATCGGTCGCCCGCGCGCTGCTGGTCGAGGCAGACGCCCTCGCCGCCGCCGGCAATTATGACGAAGCGGTTCGCCTCCTCCTCCACCGCAGCGTCGAGGATATCGAACGCTGGCGCGGCGATCCGCTGCGCCCGTCCTGGACCAGTCGCGACATCGCCCGGATCGACGCGCTGCCCGATGCCGCGCGCACCGTGTTCAGCCGCATCGTCGCCGATGTGGAACGCAGCCTGTTCGCCGGCCACAAGCTGGGCGAAGCCGACTGGACCCGCGCGCGCGCCGATTATGCGGGGTTCGCACTCGGCCGATGACCCAGAGCAGCGCCAACCCCTTCCGCACCCGCACGGTGCTGATCCTCGTCGCAGCGGGATTCATCCTCGCGCTCGGTTATCTGCTGGTCAGCGCCTATGGCGACCGCTTCGACCGCCAGCGCGGCAATATCCCCAGCCCGTCTTCGCGTTTCGCCACCGGCTTTTACGGCCTGACCAGACTGGTTGAACTGGCCGGCGGCAAGGTCACGCTGTCCGGCGACGCCGCGTCGCGCCCACAGCAGGGCATCCTGATCATGACGCCCAATGCCGGCACCACGGCGGAGGAAATGGAAGCCGCGCTGACCGACGCCGCCGGCCCCAATGCGCCGGTGCTGATCGTGCTGCCCAAATGGATCGCGGTCGCACCGCCCAACGCGCCGACCCGCGAGCAAAAGGTCGGTCTGCTCCCCGAAGAGCGCGTCGCAGCACTGATCGAGTCGGTCGCCGAAGCGACCCTCGAACGCGAAAAGCCGGGCAAGCTGGTGATGCGCACCAGTCTGCCCATCCCCGATTTCCGCCCGCCCGAACAGCTCCAGTCCCTGCGCGGGGACAAGCTCTTCACGCTGATCGCCGCGCCCGAAGGCGGGGCGGTGCTGGCCGAGATTACGGGCAAGAACATCTTCATCCTGGCCGACCCGGATCTGCTCAACAATCACGGCCTGGCGCATCGCGCCAATGCCCGCGCCGCGCTGGCGATGCTCGCCGGTCTCGACCCGCAGGCACCCGGCACGATCGTGTTCGACACGATGCTTCCTTATGGCAGCGGCGGTCGCAACCTGCTGCAGCTCGCATTCGAACCGCCCTTTGCCGGGGTCAGCATCGCCTTGCTGATCGCGGCCCTGCTCGCCGGCATCGCGACGCTCGTCCGCTTCGGCCCCGTCCGGCGCGAACAGCGCGCAGTGCCGTTCGGCAAGGCCGCGCTGATCGACAATATCGTCAGCCTCGCCCGCCGCGCCCGCCGCACGCGCGAGGGTGGCGACGCCTATGCCGACGCGATCCGCGACTGGGCTGCGCGCCGTCTCGCTTTGCCCCGCACGGTGCAGGGCGATGCGCTCGATGCACAGCTCGACGCGATTCCGACCACAACCCCCTATGCCGCGACAATGCAGGGGGTGCGCGACGCAAAAACCGAAACCGAACTGCTCCACGCCGCACAGGCGCTCGATGACTGGCGAAAGGAATTGAAGGCATGACACTCGACGACGTCCGCAACCTCGGTGCGGCGATCGATGCTCAGGTGGCCAAGGCCGTGGTCGGTCAGGGGACGGCGACACGCCTGCTCACCATCGCATTGCTCTCGGGCGGCCATGTCCTGCTCGAAGGCGCTCCCGGCACGGCCAAGACGCTGCTCGCCCAGAGCTTCGCGCGCACGCTCGGCCTCGATTTCGGCCGTATCCAGTTCACCCCCGATCTGATGCCCGGCGACATCGTCGGTGCCAGCCTGTTCAACTTCCAGAGTTCGACCTTCGAACTGCGGCGCGGTCCGGTGTTCACCGAATTGCTGCTCGCCGACGAAATCAACCGCACCCCGCCCAAGACCCAGGCCGCCCTGCTCGAAGCGATGCAGGAACGCGCGGTGACGATCGACGGCACGACCGAGAAACTGTCCGACCGCTTCACTGTCGTCGCGACCCAGAATCCGATCGAGCAACAGGGCGTCTATCCCCTGCCCGAAGCCCAGCTCGACCGCTTCCTGTTCAAGCTCGCGATCGAATACCCCGATGCCGCGGCCGAGCGCGCAATCGTCGCACAATATGGCACCCGCACCGGCTCGCCGCGCCCGGAGGATAGCGGCGTCGAGCAGGTCGCGACCCCCGACGCGCTCAAGGCGGCGAGCGACACCGTGCTCACCGTGCGGCTGGCGGATGAGATCATCGCCTATGTCGTCGATCTGATCCGCGCGACCCGCGACCATCCCGACCTGTCGCACGGCGCATCGCCGCGCGCCGCCTCCGCACTGGCTGCTGCCGCCCGCGCCGCCGCCGCACTGGAAGGGCGCGACTATGTCATCCCCGATGACGTCAAGCTGCTCGCCCAGCCGCTGCTGCGCCACCGTGTCGTGCTGTCGCCAGCCGCCGAGATCGACGGCCGCCGCACCGACGACATCGTCGCCCAGCTGATCGACCGGGTCGAGGCACCGCGTTGATCGTACCGACCCAGCGGGCGGTCGCGCTGACGCTGGTGGCGGCGCCCATGGCGCTGCTGCTCGGCGTCGTGCGCCCCGACGGCTGGCTGCTCGCGGTCGCCTGGGCACTCGGCGTCGCGCTGCTGGTGCTGCTCGACGGGCTGATGGCTCCGCGCGTCCGCGCCGCCGATCTCAGGCTTGAGGGGCCAGGCGCGGTGGATGTCGGTGGGACGGTTGCACTCGCCGGGGCGACGCCGGGCCTCGCTTATGCAGCGGAGGTTTCCCCGCCGCTCGACCCTCTCCCCGCGCGCACGCGGGACGCAACCGCACTGGACTACACCGCCACCCGGCGCGGTACGGCGAAACTCTCCCGCATCTGGGCGCGCGCCTCCGGCCCGCTCGGCCTCGCCTATCGCCAGCGCAGCGCGGCGACCGACGACAGCATCCGCATCCTCCCCGATCTGCGCCCGGTGCGCGAACAGGGGATGCGTCAGTTCCTGCGCAGCCGCCAGTTCGGCACGCGCATCCGCCCCGAAAGCGGCGACGGCACCGAATTTCAGGCGCTGACCGATTTCCAGCCCGGGATGGAACGCCGCGCGATCGACTGGAAGGCGACCGCCCGCCACCTCTCGCTGCTCGCCCGCGAATATCGCACCGAACGCGACAACAGCGTGGTCTTCGCCATCGATTGCGGGCGGACGATGAGCGAACCCGTCGCCGGAATGCCGCGCATCGACCGCGCCGTCTCCGCCGCTCTGCTCGCCGCCTTTGTCGCACTCAAATCGGGCGACACCGTCCGCCTGTTCGGCTTTGCCGGGCGCCCAACTGCGGATTCGGGCAGCATTACCGGCGCGCGCGGCTTTGCGACGCTGCATCGCACCGCCGCCGAGCTCGATTACGACGCGCAGGAAAGCAACTTCACCCTCTCGCTCGTCTCGCTCGACCAGCGGCTCCAGCGCCGCAGCCTGATCATCCTGTTCAGCGAATTCACCGATCCGACCAGCGCCGAACTGATGCTCGGCGCGGCGGCCCGGATGCGCAAGCGCCACCGCCTGCTCTTCGTCCTGTTCCGCGATGTCGAGCTGGAGGCCTTTGTCGAGGCGCGGCCCGAAACCGCCGACGATGTCATCCGCGCCAATGTCGCCCACGCCCTGCTGCGTGAGCGGCGGATCGTGATCGAGCGGTTGAAGCGGCTTGGCATCGACGTGCTCGAAGCCGCGCCCGACGACCTCGCCCTCGCGCTCGCTGAGCGCTATGTCCGGGACCGCGAACGGCCATGACCAACAGCATCTTCGGCGTCAGCCAGTTCCGTGCCGAGCGCGAAGCCGATTGGCAGCGGCTGGAGGCGATGCTCGACCTGATCGAGAAAAAATCGCCCAGCCGCCTGTCGAGCGACGATCTGTTCGAACTTCCGCGCCTCTATCGCTCGACCCTGTCGGCGCTGTCGATCGCGCGCGAAACCTCGCTCGACGGCTCGATGATCGCCTATCTGGAGAGCCTGTCCACCCGCGCCTATTTCATCCTCTATGGCTGCCGCGACTCCTTCTGGAAACAGCTCGGCGGTTTCTTCGCGCAGGGCTGGCCGGCGGCGGTGCGCGGCATGGTCCCCGAAATCCTGATCATCGCCGCCTTGTTCATCGGCAGCGCGCTGGCCGGCTATTTCCTGGTGATGGCCGACCCCGCCTGGTTCAATGCAATCGTGCCGGGCGAACTCGCCAGCGGTCGCAACATGCAGGCCAGCGCCGAAACGCTGCGCCAGTCGATCTATGGCGCGCCCGAACATGACGGGCTGCACATCTTCGCCACCTTCCTGTTCACGCATAACAGCCAGATTTCGATCATGGCGTTCGCGCTCGGCTTTGCCTTCGGCATCCCGACCCTGTTCCTGATCGCCAGCAACGGCGTGATGCTCGGCGCCTTCTACGCCGTGTTCATGTCAAAGGGGCTGGGCGTCGGCTTTACCGGCTGGCTGATGATCCACGGCTCGACCGAACTCAGCGCGATCATCCTCGCCGGCGCTGCCGGGCTGCATATCGGTCGCGCGGTCGCCTTTCCCGGCGCGCGCAGCCGCCTTGCCGCCGCGGGCGAAGCGGGACGCCGCGGCGCGCTGGTGATGATCGGGGTGGTCATCATGCTGCTCGTCGCCGGCCTGCTCGAAGGGTTCGCACGCCAGCTGATCACCGTCGACGCCGTACGCTTCGCGATCGCGGCCGGCATGTTCGCGCTGTGGGTCGTCTATTTCGCGCTGGCTGGACGCCGCCGCCATGGCTGATCCCAAAAGCCGCCTGGTCCGCGAACTGGTGACGCCGGAGGGCGCGGTGCTGCATCTGCGCCTCGCCAATGCCGGGTCGCGCGCGGCCGCCTTCACCATCGACGCGGCGATCATGCTGGGCACGCTGATCATCCTGACGATCGCCGCATTCGGCCTGTTGAGCAACAAGGCATCGCAAAGCGTTGCGGTGATCCTGTGGCTGCTCGGCTTCTTCCTGCTGCGCAACTTCTACTTCACCCTGTTCGAGAGCGGCGGGCGCGCGGCGACGCTGGGCAAACGCGCGCTCAAGCTGCGCGTCGTCGCCCGCGACGGCGGGCGGCTGACCGGCGGCGCGGTGCTGGCGCGCAACCTGACGCGCGAGATCGAAGTGTTCATGCCGCTGATCTTCCTGCTCACCGCGCAGGCAGAGGGATTCAGCAACCGCTGGCTCACGCTGTTCGGCTTGGGCTGGACGGCGATCTTCATGCTCTTCCCGCTGTTCAACCGCGACCGGCTGCGCGCAGGCGACCTGATCGCGGGCACCTGGGTGGTCGAGAATGAGCGCCCGAAGATCGCGCCCGACCTGCTCGCCGACGCCGCGCCGGAGCGGATCGAGCGTTACGCCTTCACGCCCGAAGAGCTCGAAACCTATGGCCAGATGGAGATCCAGCGCCTCGCCGATGTGCTCCACCGCGACGAGGCGGATACCATCGTCACCGTCGCGGGGGTGATCCGGCGCAAGCTCGGGCGCCGCGACGACGGCACGCATGTCGGTGAGGATCGCGCGTTCCTTGAGGCCTATTACGCCGCCGCGCGCCGCCACCTCGAACGGCGGCTGTTGTTCGGCAAGCGCAAACGCGACAAGTTCGACGCGGAAGGTTAGGACCAGCGCATGAGCGATTCCAAATCCGACATCCCCGGCGTTCTCGCGCCGCCGCCGCTGATCTTCCTCGGCTATCTGATCGCGGGTCTCGCGCTCGAATATCTCGTGATCCGCACCCAGGGGCTGGACATGCCCGGATCGCTGCGCTGGACCGTGGTGGCGCTGTTCGTGCTGGCCGGCGGAGCCTTGATCGCAGCCGCGCTTGGCCGGTTCAAGGCAGCCGGCACCCCCGCCCCGCCATGGCAACCGGCCACTGCCTTCGTCGTTCAGGGCGTATATCGCCGGACCCGCAACCCGATGTATCTGGGCATGACGCTGATCTATCTCGGCCTCGCCGTCGCTGCGAACGCGCCGGTGGTGCTATGGCTGTTCGTCCCGCTGATCATGACCATCCATTACGGCGTGATCGCGCGCGAGGAACGCTACATGGCGGACAAGTTCGGCGTCGCGTACGTCAACTACACGCACAACGTCCCGCGCTGGCTCTAATTCTCAGATCCTCCCCTGCAAGGGGAGGAATGAGCAACGTGGCCTGGACGCTAACCCTCGCGCTTCCCAAAGAAATGCTCGACGATATGCTCGGCGATGCGCGCCGGGCGCAGCGTCGTGGCATCGACGCAGCACCAGCGTGACTTGACCTCGGCCAGCACGACATCGCCGCGTCGGATGATCGTTTCATAGAATGCGCTGACGCCCTGCACCTTTTCCAGCAGCACCGTCGCGACCACCTCGTCGTTCAGAAAGGCGGGCTTCCGATAGGTGATCTCGTGCTTCAGCGCGACCCACAGATGCTTGGCCACTTCCTCGGCGGGCGCCAGCTTCTGCCAATGCGTCAACACCGCTTCCTGCACCCATTTGAGATAGCTGGCGTTATTGACATGTCCCATGAAATCGATGTCCGCGGGATCGACGGGGATCGGAACTTCGAACGGGATGGCTGCACGGGTCATGACTTCACCTTAACGTAAACTGCAACCGCATGCGATAGCCGGCGTTACAATCCGGCTGATTTTCCACACCCATTGATCCCGCTTTCGAATTCACGGTATGGCCACGCCAAATACGACAGGAGAACCGCATGACACCGCCGACCCCGGCTCCCATCCCCGCCCAGGCCAAACAGATGGTTTCGACTGTCACCGATGATGGCGGCCTGGAACTCACGCTGCGCGACGTGCCGGTCCCTCAGCCGACCGGGGACGAAGTACTGGTCCGGGTCGAGGCGACGCCGATCAACCCGTCCGACCTCGCCGTGATGTTGAGCGTCGCCGATTCCGACGCCTTCACCGCAATCGACGGTGGCGCGCGGGCGGAAATTCCCGAAGCGCTCCGCCGTCACGTCGCGGCACGCGCGGGCAAGCCGCTGCCGATCGGCAATGAAGGCGCCGGTACGGTCGTCGCGGCCGGTGACGATCCCGCAGCACAGGCGCTGATCGGCAAGACCGTCGCAGCGGTGGGTGGCGGCTTCTACACCCAATATCGCCTGCTCCGCGTTCAGGACTGCATGCCATTCCCCGACGGCATCGCTGCCGAGGAAGCCGCCTCGTCCTTCGTCAACCCGATGACCGCGCTGGCGATGGTCGGGACCATGCGGCGCGAAGGCTATCAGGGCCTGGTCCACACCGCCGCCGCGTCGAACCTCGGCCAGATGCTGGTCAAGCTCACCCTGTCCGAAGGCGTTCCGCTGGTGAACATCGTGCGCAGCGACGCGCAGGCCCAGCTGCTCCGCAGCCTCGGCGCAACCCATGTCGTCGATAGCAGCGCGCCCGACTTCATGACGCAACTGACGGAGGCGATTGCCGAGACCCGGGCCTTCCTCGCCTTTGACGCGATCGGCGGCGGCAAACTCGCCGGCCAGATCCTCACCGCGATGGAGGCCGCAGCGGTCCGAACCGATCCCGCGAACGGCCCCTATGGCTCGTCGACCATGAAACAGGTCTATATCTATGGCGGCCTCAGCACCGCGCCGACCGAATTCAATCGCAACTTCGGCATGATCTGGGGCATCGGCGGCTGGCTGCTCACCCCCTATCTGATGAAGGTCGGGATGGAGGAAGTGGCGCGGATGCGCGCCAGCGTCGCTGCCGGAATCCGCACGACCTTCGCCAGCAGCTACAGCAACCGGATCAGCCTGGAGGACGCGGTCCAGCCCGGCTACATCGCCGCCTACAGCCGCCGCGCGACAGGTGAGAAATATCTGATCCTGCCCCAACAATGATCGCGCTTCGGGAAACCATGCGTTCCCGTTTCGCCATTTGAACAAGACGCAAGTGTCGCGCATTGTCGTGGCGGAACCGTAACGCAATCCGGAGAATCATCATGCGCCTTGTTCTCACCTCAATGCTCGCCGCGGCCGCCATTGCGACTCCCATCGTGGCCCAGCAAATGCCGGGATCAAAGGACAAGGCGGTCATCACCGGCGGCACCTACACCGTCGATGCCAACCACACGCTGGTGAAGTGGGAGGTCAATCATTTCGGATTCTCGCCGCTCTGGGGTCTGTTCGGCCAGATCACCGGCACGATGCAGCTCGATCCCAAAAACCCCGCCGCGTCCAAGGTCGATGTGACCATTCCGGTCGCAAAGATGGTCACTGGCGTGCCCGGCTTTACCGCGCATCTGCTGAGCCCTGGCAAGGATGGCGGCAAACCCGACTTCTTCGGATCGACGCCGGCTGACGCGCGGTTCGTGTCGAACCATGTCGTCGTCGCCGCCAATGGCCATGAGGCCAAGGTCCATGGTGATCTGACGCTCAACGGCATCACCAAGCCGGTGACGCTTGATGTCGATTTCTATGGCGCGGGAACGGCACCTGCCCGGATGGGCGGCAAGGAGAATGTCGGGTTCGAGGCCGAGGCGACCATCAAGCGCAGCGACTTTGGCCTCGGTTATGCCGTGCCGCTGGTCGGCGACGAAGTCGAACTGAGCATCGCGGCCGCATTCCAGAAATAAGGACTCCAGCCGGAATCGGCCAGTCAGGCCGCGCGCCGGGTCTGCACAACACCTTCACAGGTGGCGCAGACTTCGGTGTCGCGGCCCCCGGCCACAAGGCGCGTCGGTAGGTATGAATGCCTACTGGACATTTGTTGCGCGTCCGGGCTAAGCGCCACGCACAATGTTGCACGATCGCAGCCTCCTCCTGCTTCGACTTACCCGCCCTTAGGGCGTGGATTGACGCGGGCTTTTGCCGCGCACACGGCCTAAGGGCAGAGCAAACCCTCCCCCCGCCAGACCGTTTCGAAGCGAGAAGTACCATGTTGCGCGATCCCAGCGTCAAATACCGCCCCTTCCCCCAGGTCGATCTGCCCGATCGCCAATGGCCGTCCCGCACGATCACCCGCGCGCCGCGCTGGCTGTCCACCGATCTGCGCGACGGCAATCAGGCACTGATCGACCCGATGGATGCGGAGAAAAAGACCCGCTTCTTCGATCTGATCTGCCGCATCGGGATCAAGGAGATCGAGGTCGGTTTCCCCAGTGCCGGCGCGACCGAGTTCGACTTCATCTCCGGCCTTGTCCGCGATGGCCGCATCCCCGACGACGTGACCATTCAGGTGCTGACCCAGGCACGCCGCGACCTGATCGAAACCAGTTTCGAAAGCCTGCGCGGCGCGAAACAGGCGATCGTCCATGTCTATAACGCGGTCAGCCCGGCATGGCGGCGCATCGTGTTCGGCATGGAGCGCGATCAGGTCAAGGCGATCGCCACCGACGCCGCCCGGATGCTGCGCGACGGTGCGGCGGCCCAGCCCGATACCGACTGGCATTTCCAATATTCGCCCGAAACCTTCTCCACCGCCGAACTCGATTTCTCGGTCGAGGTGTGCGCTGCGGTGATGGAGGTGCTGCGCCCCACGCCCGAACGCCCGCTGATCCTCAACCTGCCCGCGACGGTCGAGGCGGCGACGCCCAACATCTATGCCGACCAGATCGAATATTTCTGCCGCCATATCCCCAATCGCGACAGCGTCGTCATCTCGCTGCACACCCATAACGACCGCGGCACCGGCGTCGCGGCGGCGGAACTGGGGCTGATGGCGGGCGCCGACCGCGTCGAGGGCTGCCTGCTCGGCAATGGCGAGCGGACCGGCAATTGCGACCTCGTGACCGTGGCGATGAACATGTACACGCAGGGCGTCGATCCGGGCCTCGCCTTCGACGATATCGACGAGGTGGTAAAGACCGTCGAATATTGCACCAACATCCCGGTCCATCCCCGCACGCCCTATGCCGGCGACCTCGTCTTCACCGCCTTTTCGGGCAGCCATCAGGACGCGATCAAAAAGGGCTTTGCCGCACAGGAAGCGCGCAACGACGCTTTGTGGGAAGTCCCCTATCTCCCGATCGACCCCGCCGATCTCGGCCGCAGCTATGAAGCGGTGATCCGCGTCAATTCGCAGTCGGGCAAGGGCGGCGTCGCATGGGTGCTGGAACAGGACAAGGGGCTGAAACTGCCCAAGCGGCTTCAGGCCGATTTCAGCCGCCATGTTCAGCGCATGGCAGACGAAACCAGCCGCGAACTCAACGCACAGGATATCTGGGCCACCTTCCAGTCCGCCTATCGCCTTGCCACGCCCCAGCGCTTCACGCTCGGCGCCTATGACGAAACCCGCGCCGCCAATGGCGAACGCATCTTCGCGGGCGCGATCGAAGTGGACGGCGTGTCCAAATCAGTCAGCGGACGCGGCAATGGCCTGATCTCCAGCGTCGTCGCCGCAATCCGCGAAGGCTTCGGCGTCGAACTCGACATCGCCGACTATGCCGAACATGCGATCGGCCATGGTTCGGGCGCGCAGGCCGCAGCCTATGTCGAATGCCGCACTGCCGACGGCAAGACCATCTGGGGCGTCGGCATCGACGAAGACGTCGCCACCGCCAGCGTCCGCGCCGTGCTCAGCGCCGCGAGCGCACTGGCTTGAGGGTTCTCCCAGTTCCCCTGCGAAAGCAGGGGCCCAGGGTCACAGAGTACGACGCATGTTGAACTGAGTACCTGCTTGCGCAGGGGGGCTAAGATGAAGCCGGGCTACATCTATATCATGGCCAGCCGACGCAACGGCACGCTTTACATCGGTGTCACCAGCGACCTGCTCGCGCGAGCACATCAGCACCGCAACAAGCTGATCGAAGGCTTTACAAGGGAGTATAGCTGCACGCTTCTTGTCTGGTTCGAGGGCCACGGCGACATCGAAGCCGCCCGCGCACGGGAGCTTCAGATGAAGAAGTGGAAGCGCGCGTGGAAAATCGAGTTGATCGAGCGTGAAAATCCGCAATGGAGGGATCTATACGACACCTTGTTCTAACTGCTCCGTAAGCAGCTCCCCTGCGAAAGCAGGGGCCCAGAGCCAGAAATGCCATCGCCTGAAACCC